>NZ_JCALCF010000019.1:0-120860 GCF_059812185.1 Mycobacterium sp. NGS67 | reverse complement strand
GGCCGCAGACCGGCCAGGCGCCGATGCCCTGGGTACGCAGCACGTTCTCGGCCACGCGGATCTGCTCCTCACGGCTGGCGCCGGCAGCGGAACCCGAGCCACCGTTGGCACGCCAGGTGCTGGGGGTGAACTGCAGCCCGCCGGAGTAGCCGTTGCCGGTGCTGATGCCCCAGTTACCGCCGGACTCGCACTGCGCGATCGCGTCCCAGTTGACGCTGTACGCCTTGACCGGGGCGGGTGCGGGGACCTCGTCGACCGGCAGAGCCCCGGGGGCCGGCAGGTTCGGGTCGAAGGCCGCCGGCTCGGGAGCCGGGGGCGCGTCGGGTGCCGGGGGCGCGTCGGGTGCCGGGGGTGCGTCGGGCGCCGGGGCGTCCGGAGCCGGCAGGTTCGGGTCGAATCCCACTGCCTCGGGAGCCGGCGGCGCGTCGGGAGCCGCCGCGTTGGGGTCGAAACCAGGTGCCACGTTCGGGTCGACGCCCGGGACATCCGCATGAGCGATGCCGGTGGTCGGCACGGTCACGAGCGTCCCTGTAATCGCGGCGACGATGAGCGTCTTGCGGACGTTCTTCAACCTATTTCCTTTCGTTGCGCGCGCGCCGAAGCCAGCCCGGTAGAAGGGCTGCATTGTTAGGGGATGAAATCGCTTCAGAGCGTGCCGTCTCGGTTCGGCACGACAGCGGAGGACTCGATTCGTCCGGGGTGGCGCAGTGGCCAGCACCCACCAGGCGACGGCCATGTTGGCGCCGGCCCGGTTCCGCTCACACGCGGGTCCGTGGATTCAATTTTCGATTTATTGCGCCCTTTTGCGGGCTAAAAGGACCGTACGATAACGATTCGGATTCGTCATCTCGGCGTCGCCGATATCTCGGTCCGATCACGCGCGGATCACATACCGGTGCGCGAATTGTCAGCGCAGGTCACGTCCACATTTCGGACGGCGAGGGAGCTATGCAGCGCGCACCCTTTTGGTGAGCCGAATCACGCCTAAATTGTGAGATGGGCCACCGGATTTCACGATACGACACATGAACAATAGCGCCGTAAGCCTGCACCTAGTCGGAAGTGACTTGGCGCACAATCATATTCAGTAATCGGTTACCTCATCGACTTTGCGCAACTGTCGAATACCCACATTTCTCGCTTCGGCACCGACAATGCCGCCGAAAATTGAAGGTGGGCGGGAAATCGGCACGAAAACCGCCCTGTGTTCAGTTTCCGGCAGTTAGGAAAGGAAAGCTGCTCTGAGGCTGCGACGCGGTGGACGTCGTCTCAGCGAACGGACCGCGCCGGCGCCAGCAAGTCGGCTTCGGTGTTGACGTTGGCCAGCACGTCGGTGTCGGCGAGCACGATCTGCTGCGAGTCTGAGGCGTCGATCAGCGCCCTCATCCTGCGCTGCCCGGCAGCAACCAACGCGTCGATCCGGTCCGCCAGATCGGTGCGGTACACCGCGGCCAGGTAATGGCTGCGACCATCCCACGGCATCACGACTTCGGCGTTCGTTTCGACGGCCAGGCGTACCAACTCGTCGATCAAATCGGCTGTGAGCGAAGGCATGTCGACGGCAGAGACGAAAGCCAAAGACGCTCCCGCCTCGGCTGCGGCGCGCAGTCCGCGCCCGGTCGCCGGTAGCGGACCCTGTCCGCGGAGTTCGTCCCGCAGGATGGGAGCGGACAGGTCCGGCAGGGGCTGTCCCGGAGCCGCCACCACGTAGACGGGCGAACAGCGCTGACCGACGACGTCGACGACGTGCTCCACCAGCGTCGTCGTACCCCCCGGCAGTGTCAGGGTGGCCTTGTCGCGGCCCATTCGTCGCGATTCACCGCCTGCCAGGACTACCCCGGCAAGTGAAACTTCGTCAGGCACCTGCGCAGCCACCTCAGTCCACGGTCCAGGTGTCCCGGCCGCGCAGCAGCGACTGCAAAGCGACCTGGTCCGACGAAGCCGACTCCTGCGCGGCCGCCACCTGTGAGCGGGCGGCGTCGTCGTACGTCGGCCGGCTGATGTCGCGGAAGATACCCATCACCATGTGATCGAGGTTCTGGTCGGACAGCCGGGACAAGGCGAATGCGTATGCCGAGTCCTCGGCGTGTGCGTCGTGCACGACGATCTCGTCCACCGAGACGTCGGCGGTCTTGGCGACTTCGAGCCCGAAGCCCGACTTCACCACGCAGTACTCCCCGTTGCCGCCGAAGACGATCGGCTCGCCGTGGCTTACCTTGATCACCCGCTCCTCGGCGCCCTCCTTGCGCAGCGCGTCGAACGAGCCGTCGTTGAAGATCGGGCAGTCCTGCATGATCTCGACCAGTGCGGCGCCGCGGTGCTGGGCGGCGGCGCGCAGTACCTCGGACAGTCCGGCGCGGTCGGAGTCCAGCGCGCGGCCGACGAAGGTCGCCTCGGCGCCCACAGCGAGCGACACCGGGTTGAAGGGGTGATCCAGCGAACCCATGGGCGTGGACTTGGTGACCTTGCCGACCTCCGAGGTGGGCGAGTACTGGCCTTTGGTCAGTCCGTAGATCCGGTTGTTGAACAACAAGATGGTGATGTTGACGTTGCGGCGCAGCGCGTGGATCAAGTGGTTGCCACCGATCGACAACGCGTCTCCGTCGCCGGTGACCACCCATACCGACAGGTCCTCGCGGGCCAGGGCCAGGCCGGTGGCGATGGCGGGGGCGCGGCCGTGAATCGAGTGGAAACCGTAGGTCTCCAGGTAGTACGGGAACCTGCTGGAGCAGCCGATGCCGCTGATGAAGACGATGTTCTCGCGACGAAGGCCCAGTTCGGGCAGGAAGTTGCGGATGGTGTTGAGGATGACGTAGTCACCACAGCCTGGGCACCAGCGCACTTCCTGGTCGCTGGTGAAGTCCTTGCCCTTCTGGGGCTGGTCTTCAATAGACAGCGTGGGCACCCCGTCGTTCTTGGTCGGCTTGGCCGTGACGCCGAGGTCTGTGCCGATCAGGCTGGTCATTTGCGCCGCTCCTCCTCTATCGCATCGCCGCCGGGCTTCATGCTCCCGCGCCGACCGTTGCCGCACCCAGTTTGGCGACCATTGCCTTGTCCTGTTCGATCTCGGCCAACGTGCCACCCAGCGCGGCACGGATGATGCGCCCCACTTCGTCGGCCAGGAACGCCAGTCCATGCACTTTGCTCACCGACTGCACGTTCACCAGGTACTTCGCCCGCAGCAGCATGGCCAGCTGACCCAGGTTCATCTCCGGGCACACCACCTGCGGGTAACGACGCAGCACGTCCCCGAGGTTGGCCGGGAACGGGTTGAGGTAGCGCAGGTGGGCGTGCGCGACCTTGATGCCCTTGCGCCTCGCGCGTCGGCACGCCTCCCCGATGGGCCCGTAGGAACTGCCCCAGCCGATCAGCAGCAGTTCGGCGTCGTTGGTCGGGTCGTCCACTTCGAGATCCGGGACACTGATGCCGTCGATCTTGGCCTGGCGTATCCGAACCATCAGGTCGTGATTGACCGGCTCGTAGGAGATGGCGCCGGAGCCATTGGCCGCCTCTAGGCCACCGATGCGGTGTTCCAGGCCGGGTGTGCCGGGCACCGCGAACTGGCGGGCGAGCGTGTCGGGATGCCGAGCGTACGGCTGGAACGGCTTCCCGGGCTCGGCGAAGACGTGCTTGATCGGCTTCAGTGAACTGACGTCCGGGACGCGCCACGGCTCGGAACCGTTGGCGATCGCGCCGTCGGACAACACGATCACCGGGGTGTGATACGACACCGCGATCCGCACCGCCTCGAGGGCGGTCTCGAAGCAGTCCGAAGGCGAGCGCGGCGCCACCACGGCGACCGGCGACTCGCCGTTGCGCCCGAACAGCGCCTGCAGCAGGTCGGCTTGTTCGGTCTTGGTGGGCAGACCGGTGGAGGGTCCGCCGCGCTGGACGTCGATGACGATCAGCGGCAGCTCGGTCATCACGCTCAGACCGAGCGCCTCGGATTTCAGCGAGATCCCCGGACCCGACGTGCTGGTGACGCCCAGGGCACCGCCGTAGGAGGCGCCGATGGCCGCGCAGATGCCGCCGATCTCGTCTTCGGCCTGGAAGGTGATGACGTTGAAGTTCTTGTGTTTGGACAGCTCGTGCAGGATGTCGGAGGCCGGGGTGATCGGGTAGCTGCCCAGCACCACCTGCTTGTCGGCCAACTGCCCGGCCGCGACGATGCCGTAGGCCAGCGCGGTGTTGCCCGATATCTGCCGGTACTCGCCGGCCGGCAGCGAGGCCTTGGAGACTTCGTAGGTGGTGCCGAAAGCCTCGGTCGTTTCGCCGTAATTCCAGCCCGCCTTCAGGGCCAGCACATTGGCCTCGGCGACGTCGGGCTTACGGACGAACTTCTCCCTGATGAAGTTCTCGCTGGTCTGGATCGGGCGTCCGTACATCCACGACAGCAAGCCCAGCGCGAACATGTTCTTGGCGCGCTGGCCGTCCTTTTTCGTCGCGCCGATCGATTCGACGGCGCCCAGCGTGAGCGTGGTCATCGCGACGGAGTGGACGACGTATTCCTCGAGTTCGTCAGTCTCCAGCGGGTTGGTGACGTAGCCGACCTTCGTCAGGTTGCGCTTGGTGAACTCGTCGGAATTCACGATCACCATTCCACCGCGCGGCAGGTCGCCGATATTGGCCTTCAGTGCCGCCGGGTTCATGGCGACCAGCACGTCGGGCCGGTCCCCGGCGGTCAGGATGTCGTAGTCGGCGATCTGGATCTGGAACGACGAGACGCCCGGCAATGTCCCTGCGGGAGCGCGGATCTCGGCGGGATAGTTGGGCTGGGTGGCGAGGTCGTTGCCGAACAGCGCTGCGTCGGAGGTGAACCGGTCGCCGGTCAACTGCATGCCGTCGCCGGAGTCCCCCGCGAACCGGATAACGACGTTTTCCAGGCGCTGCCGTCCGGACCCATTCTGAGACTCTGTCCCGGCACCGTTGCCGTTCGGATCCACGTCTCCGCCTTCCATCTGCTGTCCCGGACCGGCACCCCGCTGCAGCTCAAAGATTAAGCGCGCCGAAGTGCCGTCTCCGCTGACACGTATTTGGTGTCACTGGCGGTACCAATTATGACACTTCTCTAAGGATGTCTGTTCGACCTCCCGCACCTCGTTACCGGCGAGTACGCAGGTAAAAGCCGAAGTCAGCGCGGCGGAGGCGGTCGTCGACAGAAAAACTGTGGTTTTGGTCACTTTCGTTACGCCGGTCACGGAGCGGCGCGGGTGCGGAAGTGCGCTCAGGCGGTCTTGTCGCGACGCTCGCTGCGGGATTGCTTGCGGGGCACGATGGTCGGCAGCACGTTGTCCTGCACCGTCTCCTTGGTGACGACCACTTTCGCGACGTCGTCGCGACTCGGGATGTCGTACATCACCGGCAACAGGACTTCTTCCATGATCGCCCGCAGACCGCGGGCGCCGGTGCCACGGTGGATGGCCTGGTCGGCGATCGCTTCGAGGGCGTCGCCGGTGAACTCCAGTTCCACGTTGTCCATCTCGAACAGCCGCGTGTACTGCTTGACCAGCGCGTTCTTCGGCTCGGACAGGATCTTGACCAACGACTCCTTGTCCAGGTTGGTCACCGATGCGACGACCGGGAGGCGGCCGATGAACTCGGGGATCAAGCCGAACTTGATCAGGTCCTCGGGCATCACTTCGGCGAAGTGGTCGGTGGTGTCGATCTCGGCCTTGGAACGCACCTCGGCACCGAAGCCCAGACCCCGCTTGCCGACTCGTTCGTAGATGATCTTCTCCAGGCCGGCGAACGCACCCGCGACGATGAACAGCACGTTGGTGGTGTCGATCTGGATGAACTCCTGGTGCGGGTGCTTGCGACCACCCTGCGGAGGCACCGACGCCTGAGTGCCTTCGAGGATCTTCAACAGCGCCTGCTGGACGCCTTCGCCGGAGACGTCGCGGGTGATCGAGGGGTTCTCGCTCTTGCGGGCGATCTTGTCCACCTCGTCGATGTAGATGATGCCGGTTTCGGCGCGCTTGACGTCATAGTCGGCGGCCTGGATGAGCTTGAGCAGGATGTTCTCGACGTCCTCACCGACGTAGCCGGCCTCGGTCAACGCGGTGGCGTCGGCGATGGCGAACGGCACGTTGAGCATCTTGGCCAGCGTCTGAGCCAGGTAGGTCTTGCCGCAGCCGGTGGGGCCGAGCATCAGGATGTTGGACTTGGTCAGCTCGACGGGCTCGTAGCGCGAGTCGCGGCCCTTCTCGCCGGCCTGGATGCGCTTGTAGTGGTTGTAGACGGCGACTGCCAGCGTCCGCTTGGCGGTGTCCTGGCCGATGACGTAGCCCTCCAGGAAATCCCGGATCTCGATCGGCTTGGGCAGTTCGTCGAGCTTGACGTCGTCGGCGTCGGCGAGCTCCTCTTCGATGATCTCGTTGCACAGGTCGATGCATTCATCACAGATGTACACCCCGGGACCCGCGATGAGTTTCTTGACTTGCTTCTGGCTCTTCCCGCAGAACGAGCACTTCAGCAAGTCACCGCCGTCTCCGATGCGCGCCATGATGCTTCAGGGCCTACTTCCTGTGTCGCCGTATCGTCTTGCCTGCCGCGTGTATCCCACGACGCTACCCGTTAGTTCCGGCCCGCCGCGACCGTTAACACCGAATAGCTTGCTTGATATTCACTGGATATTCGCGCTTTCTCGTGCGAAAGCAACATATCTCCCGTCGGCGTCCGGCACTCGTCGAGACGCGCAATCCGTGTCTCTGGCGTGTCGCGGTCGTTACGCCGGCGAGGCCGGCGGGCCGCTTCAGGCACCAACCCTACAGTGGACGCCGTGCCCCGGCGGTGCGATCCGTCGAGCGTGTAACCACTGTCAAAATCCGGCCGGATTTTCGCAGTGGCGACACGCTCGGCGAGGCGTCAGGCGTTCTGCGCGGACAGCTTCCGGTATTCGAGAACGGTGTCGATGATCCCGTAGTCCTTGGCGTCCTCGGCGGTAAGGATCTTGTCGCGGTCGGTGTCCTTGCGGATCACCTCGGCGTCCTTGCCGGTGTGCCGGGCCAAGGTGGTCTCCATCAGCGTGCGCATCCGCTCGATCTCGGCGGCCTGGATCTCCAGGTCGGAGAACTGTCCCTGGATGACCCCCGACAGCGACGGCTGGTGGATCAGTACCCGCGCGTTGGGCAGCGC
Source organism: Mycobacterium sp. NGS67 (assembly GCF_059812185.1). Taxonomy (NCBI): domain Bacteria; kingdom Bacillati; phylum Actinomycetota; class Actinomycetes; order Mycobacteriales; family Mycobacteriaceae; genus Mycobacterium; species Mycobacterium sp. NGS67. The sequence continues at coordinate 113,723 of NZ_JCALCF010000019.1, read as the reverse complement.
CATCCGCTTGCCCGGGGTTCCGGCGGCCAGCAGCACGGCCGCGGCCGAAGCGGCTTGACCCAGGCAGACGGTCTGGATGTCGGCCCGCACGTACTGCATGGTGTCGTAGATCGCCATCAGCGAGGTGAAGCCGCCGCCCGGGGAGTTGATGTACATGGTGATGTCGCGGTCCGGATCGAGGGACTCGAGCACCAGCAGCTGCGCCATGATGTCGTTGGCCGACGCGTCGTCGACCTGCACCCCGAGGAAGATGATGCGTTCCTCGAACAGCTTGTTGTACGGGTTGGATTCCTTGACGCCGAAGCTGGAGTGCTCGATGAACGACGGCAGGATGTAGCGCGCCTGAGGCTGGGTCTGAGGATTCACTGGACTTCTCCGTTGCTGATGTGAGCGGCGCGGGTGATGATGTGGTCGACGAAGCCGTATTCGAGGGCTTCCTGCGCGGTGAACCAGCGGTCGCGGTCCGAGTCCGCTTCGATGCGTTCGATCGACTGGCCGGTGAATTCGGCGTTGAGCCGGAACATTTCCTTCTTGATCACGGCGAACTGCTCGGCCTGGATGGCGATGTCGGCCGCACTACCGGTGACGCCACCGAGCGGCTGGTGCATCAGGATGCGAGCGTGCGGCAGCGCGTAACGCTTGCCCTTGGTGCCCGCCGCCAACAGGAACTCGCCCATCGACGCGGCCATGCCCATCGCGTAGGTGGCGATGTCGCAGGGCGCCAGCACCATCGTGTCGTAGATGGCCATGCCGGCGCTGATCGATCCGCCCGGCGAGTTGATGTAGAGGTTGATGTCCTTGTCGCCGTCCTCGGCCGCGAGCAGCAGGATCTGGGCGCACAACCGGTTGGCGACCTCGTCGTTCACCTCCGAACCCAGGAAGATGATGCGCTCGGCGAGCAAGCGCTCATAGACCGAGTCCGTGAGGTTGAGACCCACCGAGTTCGAACGCATGTCAGTCATTTTGCCCACCGCGGGGACACCTACTTTCTTTTCTGCTCGTTGCACCGACACTAACCAACCGGACCCGCCCGTGGACTACTCGAGACGGGCGCGTTCGCTCACAGCGTCATGCAGTGGGGTCGTCGGCGTCGTCGGTTTCGTCCGCGTCGTCGGTTTCGTCAGCCTCGTGATCGTGATCGTGGTCATCGTCGTGGTCGTGGTCGTGCCCGGCGTGCCGCTTGCCGAAGAACTCGCTGGCGTCGATCTCGTTGCCGTCCTTGTCGGTGACCGTCGCCTTCTCGATCACTGCCGCGAGGGCCAGACCGCGTCGCACGTCGGCGAACATGGCCGCCAACTGATTGTTCTCCTGCAGGTAGGCGAACAGCTGCTGCGGCTCGATGCCGTATTGCCGCGATGTCATCACCAACCGTTCGGTGAGGTCCTCCTGCCCGACCTGAACGTCGAGTTCGTCGGCGATGGCGTCCAGCAGCAACTGGCGCTTCACGTTCTTCTCCGCGGCGACCCGAGCTTCGGCGTCGAACTCCTCGCGGGAGGAACCCTGCTGCTCGAGCACCTCGGCGAACTTGGCCTGATCCTGGTTGAGACCGCTCATCGCGGCCTGCAGGGTCTCCTCGACCTGGGAGCGCACCACCGCGTCCGGGACCGGCACGTCGACCCGCTCGAGCAGCGCGTCCAGCGCCGCCTCACGGATCTGGTCGGCCTGCTGCGCCCGCTTGGTGTTACGCACCTGCTCGCGCAGACTGTCGCGGAGTTCGTCGATGGTGTCGAATTCGCTGGCGAGCTGGGCGAATTCGTCGTCGGGCTCAGGCAGTTCGCGTTCCTTGATCGACCTGACGGTGACCGTCACCTCGGCGTCCGTGCCGGCGTGCTCGCCGGTGGCCAGCTTGGCGGTGAAGGTCTTGGACTCGTCCACCCCCAGTCCGATGACCGCGTTGTCCAGACCTGCGATGAGCCGCCCGGAACCGACTTCATGGGACAGTCCCTCGGCCGCGGCACCGGGCACGTCCTCACCGTCCACCGTCGCCGACAGGTCAATCGAGACGAAGTCCTCCATCAACACCGTCCGGTCCACCCCGGTCAGGGTGCCGAACCGGGCGCGCAGCGAGTCCAGTTCGGCCTCGACCTGGGCGTCGGTGACCTCGATCGGATCGACCGAGACGCTCAGCGCGTCCAGGTCGGGAATCTCCAGTTTGGGACGGACGTCGACCTCGGCGAAGAACTGCAGCTCCTCGCCGTACTCCTTCTTGGTCACCTGGATGTTGGGCCGACCGATCGGTTGCACGTCGGACTCGGTGAGCGCCTGGCCGTAACGGCTGGGCACCGCCTCTTCGATGACCTGGTCGAGCAGTGCCTCGCGGCCGAAGCGGGCCTCCAGCAGCCGGGCCGGCGCCTTGCCGGGCCGGAAGCCGGGCAGCCGGACCTGCTTGGCCAACTCTTTGTAGGCGCGCTGGAAATCGGGTTCGAGTTCGGTGAACGGCACCTCCACGTTGATGCGAACCCGGGTGGGGCTCAACTGCTTGACGGTGCTTTTCACGGCGTGCTCCTCGATGTGTTGGTTCCGGCGCGCTGGGTGCGCTTTGTCTGGCTGGTCGGGGTGACAGGATTTGAACCTGCGGCCTTCCGCTCCCAAAGCGGATGCGCTACCAAGCTGCGCTACACCCCGCGCTGACCTCGCGATCCTACGGCCCGGCAACGCCGGGCACGCACCGACCTCCAGGCACCCAGAACCTCACGGAGCGGTCACGCGACAGCGTCGATTAGATTCGATGTCCGCCACCACGTAATGTCTTGCTCGACTGATTCACGCGGGCGTAGCTCAATGGTAGAGCCCTAGTCTTCCAAACTAGCTACGCGGGTTCGATTCCCGTCGCCCGCTCTGGGCGAATTTTTGCTTGACAGAAAGGCGCCATGAGCGACGTCGATATCAAAGGCTCATGCGCGTCGGAGTACGCCGGGGTGCGCGACGCGTTCGAGCGCAATTTCGTGCTGCGCGACGAGGTCGGCGCGGCGGTCGCGGTCTGGGTCGACGGGGATCTGGTCGTCAACCTGTGGGGCGGTTTCGCCGACGCCGCCCGCACCCGGCCGTGGCAGGTGGACACGCTCACCACGGTGCTGTCCGGCACCAAGGGTCTGACGTCCACCTGCGTGCATCAGCTCGCCGACCGCGGCGAACTGGACCTGCACGCCCCGGTGGCCCGCTACTGGCCCGAGTTCGGGCAGGCCGGCAAGCGCGACATCACGCTGGCCATGGTGATGAGCCACCGATCCGGCGTAATCGGGCCGCGTACCCGGCTGACCACCGAGCAACTGCTCGATTGGGATTACGTCTGCGAGCAGCTCGCCGTCGCCGAACCGTGGTGGGAGCCGGGCACCGCGCAGGGCTACCACATGACCACCTATGGCTTCATCCTCGGCGAGGTGTTCCGTCGCGTCACGGGCCGCACCGTCGGCCAGTACCTGCGCACCGAGATCGCCGAACCGATCGGCGCCGAGGTCCACATCGGTCTGACCGACGCCGAGCAGTCGCGTTGCGCCGAGCGGGTGAACAAGCCGACCGGTCGGCAGTTGCTGGCCGAACTGAACGCACCCGGCTACCCGACCAGCCTGCAAGAGCACCCCAAGGCGGGGATGGCGATCTCGATGGGATTCCTCGCCGACGACGACCTGGACACCGAGAACCTGCAGCTGTGGCGCCGACTGGAGTTCCCCGGCACCAACGGCCAGGTGTCCGCGCTGGGCATGGCGACGTTCTACAACGCGCTGGCCCAGGAGAAGCTGCTCAGCCGCGAGCACATGGACCTGGTCCGCGAATGCCAGGGCGGATTCGAGCCCGATCTCGTGCTGGGACCCCGCGTCGCCGACCACGGCTGGGGCCTGGGCTACATGCTCAACCAGCGCTGCATCAACGGTCCGAACCCGAAGATGTTCGGCCACGGCGGACTGGGCGGATCGTTCGCGTTCGTCGACTTAGAACACCGGATCGGATACGGGTACGTGTCCAACCGGTTCGACGCCAGCAAAGCCAACGCCGACCCGCGCAGCGTCGCCCTGAGCAACGAGGTCTACCGGGCACTCGGCGTGATCCCGAGCGGCGACTGAACGACCTGGCCGTCAGGTTTGACAGGTCGGGCACCAGAACAGATTTCGGCCTTCCAGCACCTCGGTCCGGACCGTCTCTCCGCACACCCGGCACGGATCGCCGGCGCGCCGGTACACGTAGGTGCGGGGTCGTCCGGGTGCGTAGGAAGGTGCGCCGTGGTCGTGTTCTGGCCGGACCACCACGATCTTGCCGCGCCGCAACCCGACCTTCATCAAAGTCAGCAGGTCGGTCCACGCCGCGGCGAACTCCGCCTCGGAGATGTTCTGGCCGATCCGGCGCGGGTCGATGTTGTGCCGGAACAGCAACTCGTTGCGGTAGACATTGCCTACCCCGGCGATGACGGTCTGGTCCATCAGCAGCGCGCCAATCGGCCTGCGCGACTTGCTGATTCGTGTCCACGGCCAGGCCGGGTCGGCGTCGGCGCGCAGCGGGTCGGGACCCAGCCTGGCGACCACGTCGTCGACCTGACTCACGTCCAGCAGTTCACACACCGTCGGGCCGCGCAGGTCGGTGCCGTATTCGGACCCGACCATGCGCATCCGGACCTGCCCGACCGGTTCCGGCACCGACCCGTCGTCGGGTCGCTCCCATTCGGTGAAGGCGCCGTACAAACCCAGATGCACGTGTACCACTGAGCCGTTGGCGTAGTGGTGGAACAGGTGCTTACCCCACGCGCTGGCACGACGCAGCACTTGTCCGTCGACGACGGCAGCTTCGGTGAACCGGCCCTGCGGGCTCGATACCGCCACCGGAGCACCGCCGAACCGGCGCTGGTGCAGCCGGGCGAGCCGGTGCAGGGTATGCCCCTCGGGCACAGGCGCTCACACCTTTCAGGACGTCGAACCGGGCACCGGCGGGGCTTGGTGGGTGCGCTCGTACTCGGCGAGAATGTCGATACGTCGTTGGTGGCGTTCGACTTTCGACCACGGCGTGGACAGAAACGCGTCGACGATCGCCAGCGCCTCGTCGACGGTGTGCATGCGCCCGCCGATCCCGATCAGCTGGGCGTTGTTGTGTTGGCGGGCCAGTGCCGCGGTCTCCACACTCCATGCCAGCGCGCAGCGTGCTCCGGGCACCTTGTTGGCCGCGATCTGTTCACCGTTGCCGGACCCGCCGAGCACGATGCCCAAACTGTCCGGATCGGCCACCGTGCGGGCGGCGGCAGCGATGCAAAAGCCCGGGTAGTCGTCTTCGGCGTCGAAGCTGAAGGCGCCGCAGTCGATCGGCTCGTGTCCGGTCTTCTTCAGGTGCTCGATGATCTGCTGTTTGAGCTCGAATCCGGCATGGTCGGCACCCAGGTAGACGCGCATGCCGGACATTGTGCATCAGCGCGCGACCGGCGCCCGCATCGGCTAGTCGAACTGGGGCGACTCGGTGCGAGTTCGCTTGAGCTCGAAGAAATGTGGATAGGACGCGAAAATGACCGAGGCGTCCCACAACTTGCCCGCTTCCTCGCCGCGCGGGATCTTCGACATCACCGGACCGAAGAACGCCACCCCGTTGACGTGGATGGTCGGGGTGCCCACGTCAGGGCCTACCGCGTCCATGCCGGCGTGGTGGCTCTTGCGCAGGGCTTCGTCGTAGGCGTCGCTGCTGGCGGCTTCGGCCAGTTCGGCGGGTAACCCGGCGTCGGCCAGGCCCAGCTGGATGACTTCGTCGAGGTCTTTGTTGCCTTCGTTGTGGATCCGAGTGCCCATGGCGGTGTACAGCGGGTCCAGCACCTTGGCACCGTGGGCCTGCTCGGCGGCGATCGCCACCCGCACCGGGCCCCAAGCCCTGGCCATCATCTCCCGGTACTGCTCGGGCAGGTCTTCGCGGTTCTCGTTGAGCACGGCCAGGCTCATCACGTGGAAGTTCACCTCGATGTCGCGGACCTTTTCCACCTCCAGGATCCAGCGGGAGGTGATCCAGCACCACGGACACAGCGGGTCGAACCAGAAATCGGCTTTGTCTTTCGAGGCGGACTTTTCGGGCATGCTGCGGTCCTCTCCTATGCGGTCAGGGACGGGACGGTCCGCTCAGACACAACCGTAGTCGCGGGCCGACTGTTCCCGCTCACCCGGAACGCCGCACGCCCAGCCGATATGTTGGAGCGCGTGGCACTTCCCAACCTCACCCGGGACCAGGCGGTCGAACGCGCCGCGCTGGTCACCGTGCACAGCTATCAGATCAACCTCGACGTCACCGACGGTAGGGGCGCCCCCGGCGCACGCACCTTCCGCTCCAGCACCACGGTGGTGTTCGACGCACTTGCCGGTGCCGACACGGTCATCGACATCGCCGCCGACACCGTGCACAGCGCGACCCTCAACGGGCAGGGCATCGACTTGTCCAGCTACGACGAATCGACCGGAATCCCGTTGCGCGGGTTGGCCGATCGCAACGTCGTGGTGGTGGACGCCGACTGCCGCTATTCCAATACCGGCGAGGGACTGCACCGCTTCGTCGACCCGGTCGACGACGAAACGTATCTGTACTCCCAGTTCGAAACCGCCGACGCCAAGCGCATGTTCGCCTGCTTCGACCAGCCCGACCTCAAAGCCACCTTCGACATTCAGGTGACGGCGCCCGCGCACTGGCAGGTGGTCTCCAACGGGGCGCCCAGCAGCGTCTCGGACGCCGAGACCGCCAAAGTGCACACATTCGCCACCACTCCACGGATGAGCACCTATCTGGTGGCATTGATCGCCGGGCCGTACGCCGTATGGAACGACACGTACAGCGACGAGCACGGCGAAATCCCGCTGGGCATCTACTGCCGTGCCTCGCTGGCGCCGTTCATGGACGCCGAGCGGTTGTTCACCGAGACCAAACAGGGATTCGGCTTCTATCACAACAACTTCGGGCTGCCCTACGCCTTCGGTAAGTACGACCAACTGTTCGTGCCTGAATTCAACGCCGGCGCAATGGAAAACGCGGGCGCGGTGACGTTCCTGGAGGATTACGTCTTTCGCAGCAAGGTCACCCGCGCCTCGTATGAGCGGCGCGCGGAAACGGTGCTGCACGAAATGGCCCACATGTGGTTCGGCGACCTGGTCACCATGACGTGGTGGGATGACTTGTGGCTCAACGAATCATTCGCCACGTTCGCCTCGGTGCTGTGCCAGGCCGAGTCGACGGAGTACACCGAAGCGTGGACAACCTTTGCGACCGTGGAGAAGTCGTGGGCCTACCGCCAGGACCAGATGCCCTCCACTCATCCGATCGCCGCCGACATCCCCGACCTGCACGCGGTCGAGGTGAACTTCGACGGCATCACCTACGCCAAGGGCGCCTCGGTGCTCAAGCAGCTGGTCGCCTACGTGGGTCTGGACCATTTCCTGGCCGGCTTGCGGGACTACTTCCAGACGCACGCCTTCGGCAATGCGACTTTCAGCGATCTCGTCGCAGCGTTGGAGAAGGCGTCGGGACGCGACCTGTCCGACTGGGGGCAGCAATGGTTGCGGACCACCGGGTTGAACACCCTGCGTGCCGATTTCGACGTCGATGACGACGGCAAGTTCACCCGGTTCGCGGTCACCCAGAGCGGTGCCGCGCCGGGCGCGGGTGAGACCCGGGTACACCGGATAGCGATCGGCATCTACGACGAAGATTCTTCTCAGGGCAAGCTGGTCCGGGTCCACCGGGAGGAACTAGACGTCGACGGTCCGAGTACGGAAGTTCCTGCGCTGCTTGGTATCTCACGCGGCAAACTGGTCCTGGTCAACGACGACGACTTCACCTACTGCGCGCTGCGCCTGGACCCGGACTCGTTGCGGACGGCCCTGGACCGTATCGCCGACATCGCCGAGCCGTTGCCGCGCACGCTGGTGTGGTCGGCGGCCTGGGAGATGACGCGTGAAGCCGAACTGCGTGCCCGCGATTTCGTGTCACTGGTACTGGGTGGAATCCAGGCCGAGAGCGAGGTCACGGTGCTGCAGCGGCTGCTGCTGCAGGCGCAGACGGCGGTCGGTTCCTACGCGGATCCGGGTTGGGCACGCGAGCACGGTTGGCCGCAACTTGCGGATCGGTTGCTGGAATTGGCGCGCGGCGCCGAACCCGGATCCGACCATCAGCTCGCATACGTCAACTCCCTGCTGTCCTCGGTGCTGTCACCGCGGCACACCGACGTCTTGGAAGCCCTGCTCGAGGGCGATCCCGCCGAGCAGGGACTGGCCGGTTTGGACGTCGACACCGACCTGCGGTGGCGGGTGGTGATCGCGTTGGCCGCCGCCGGCGTTATCGATGCCGACGGCCCGGAAACCCCGCGTATTGACGCTGAAGTACGGAGCGACCCGACCGCGGCCGGCAAGCGACACGGCGCGCAGGCCTCGGCGGCGCGCCCGCAGATCGGCGTCAAGGAGGACACGTTCACCACCGTCGTCGAGGACGACACCCTGGCCAATGCCCTCAGCCGGGCCATGATCGCCGGTATCGGCGCGCCGGGACAGGGCGAGTTGCTCAAGCCGTTCACCGAGCGCTATTTCGCCGCGATCGCGGGCGTCTGGGCGCGGCGGTCCAGCGAAGTCGCGCAGTCGGTGGTGATCGGCCTGTATCCCTACTCCGACATCTCCGAGGAGGCGATTGCCGCCGCCGACAGGTTCCTGGCGGACCCGGAGGTTCCTCCCGCCCTGCGCAGGCTGGTGCTGGAAGGTCAGGCCGGCGTGAAGCGGTCGCTGCGCGCGCGCAAGTTCGACAGCGCCGAAAAGGACTAGGGCCGGGAGATTCCCCCGCTGAGCACCCGGATCGCGCTGACCAGCCCGTCGATCAGGTTGCCCTGCTCGAAAGCCGAGGACGCGGCGGCGACGCCGAGCGGCGCCGCGGACTCCGCCCCACGACCACGCACGTCTGCTCCGTAGACGACCTCGATCACGCTCTGGTTCGGCGACACCGCGAGCAGCACCGCATTGTTCGGTGTGGGGACCCTGGCCAGGATCTCGCGTGCCCGGGCGGCGGTGTCGCTGCCGAGGTCACCGAGGTAAACGGCGAAGCGCGCCTTGGACGCCCGCGACGCATACACCAACGCGTCGTCCACCTTGACCAGGTCGTTGATCGGGAACGGGTAGTGCACCGAGAGCTCACCGGGTTCGGTGACCGCCGAAATCCGTCCGCTGGCGGTGATCACCGACCCCTTCGGCAGGTCGGCAGGATCGATCGTCGCCACCTCACCATGTGCCACTTGCGCCACCTCCTACCGTGAACTCCGCGCCGTGTCCGCCGTGGGCACCACCGACGGCCTCGTCGGTAGCCGCCCACAGAATCGGCGGGTGGGTCCACTTTTCCGACAGGTCATAGGTCGCGGGGTGCGGCCCTTTGCGGGTCATGTACGCCAACATCAGCAAGCCGAACAGCAACAGGGGAATCCCGACAATTATCAGGTGCATCTCCATAGAGTTCACGAGGCAAACCGTATCCCACCCGAGGCGCGACCGGCACACCTGGCGCCCAAGAAATCAGGCCGCACCCTCACCCAGATAGCGCGCCCAGTGCGGGTCCAACTCTTTGACCGTCGACAGCAGTCGCCAGTGCTGGCCGGTGGGTGGCAACGGCGCCCGTCGCAACGACCAACCGAGTTCGGTCAACAACCTGTCGCCCTTGCGGTGGTTGCACGTCGAGCAACACGCGACGCAGTTCTCCCAGGAGTGATCACCGCCGCGGCTGCGGGGCACCACATGGTCGACGGTGTCGGCCTTGGCGCCGCAGTATGCGCAGCAGAACCGGTCGCGATGCATCAGCGCCGCCCGCGTCATCGGCACCCGGGCCCGATACGGCACCCGGACATAGGTCCGCAACTGAATCACCGACGGGACCGCGATCGACCTGGTCGCGGAGTGGATGACCGGGCCGGTGGGGTCGGCGTGCACCACGTCGGCCTTGCCGCAGATCACCATCACGATGGCGCGGCGCAACGGCAAGGCGGTGAGCGGCTCGTAGGTGGAGTTCAGCAGCAGCACCCGGCGGCGATTCCAGATCGAAGCGCCCTGGGTGGGGGTGGTCGCGTTTTCCGAGGTGACGCTGTGCAGACATGACGCGGTCGCTGGCCCGGTTCCATTTGCCCCGACACCGACATTGCGGTGGCCACGACGTTTGTTGCGCTGCGCCATAAATCCTCCGCCGACAGTCCACCATGATTTGCTGCCGATCGCACGACATTTGTGTCGGCCACGCCGTGTCGAGCCGGTGAACAGCGGGCGGTGTCCGTGCCTCGTCGCGGGGGTGGCCCACATCGTTTGTTCCAATGGAAGACGATGGAACAAACACCAGAGTCTTTTTACGACGCAGTCGGCGGCGCCGCGACCTTCGACGCGATCGTGGCGCGCTTCTACGAGCAGGTCGCCGAGGACGAGATCCTGCGGCCGTTGTATCCGGAGGAAGACCTCACCGGCGCCGAGGAACGCCTACGGATGTTCCTGGAGCAGTACTGGGGTGGGCCGCGCACCTATTCGGACCGGCGCGGGCATCCCCGGTTGCGGATGCGGCACATGCCGTTCCGGATCACTCCGATCGAACGCGACGCGTGGTTGCGCTGCATGCACACCGCGGTCGCCTCCATCGATTCGCAGACCTTGGACGACGAGCACCGGCGCCAGTTGCTGCAGTACCTGGAGATGGCGGCCCACTCTTTGGTCAACTCCGCGTTCTGATGACGACTCAATGGTGGCGGTCCGCGGTGTTCTACCAGGTCTATCCCCGCTCGTTCGCCGACAGCAACGGTGACGGCGTCGGCGACCTCGACGGCCTGGCCGACCGTCTGGACTACCTGCGACAGCTCGGCGTGGACGGGATCTGGGTCAACCCGGTGACCGTGTCGCCGATGGCCGACCACGGTTACGACGTCGCCGACCCCCGCGACATCGACCCGCTGTTCGGAGGGATGGCCGCCTTCGAACGGTTGATCGCCGCGGCGCATGCCCGCGGCATCAAAGTCACCATGGACGTGGTGCCCAACCACACCAGTTCGGCGCATCCGTGGTTTCAAGCGGCGCTGGCCGCCGGGCCCGGCAGCGAGGCCCGCGACCGGTATTTCTTCCGCGACGGGCGCGGTCCCGACGGATTGTTGCCGCCCAACAACTGGGAGTCGGTGTTCGGCGGGCCGGCCTGGACCCGGGTGGTCGAACCGGACGGCAACCCCGGGCAGTGGTATCTGCACTTGTTCGACACCGAACAACCGGATTTGAACTGGGACAACCCGGAGATCTTCGACGACTTCGAAAAGACGCTGCGGTTCTGGCTGGAACGCGGCGTGGACGGCTTCCGCATCGACGTGGCGCACGGGATGGCCAAGCCCGAGGGGCTGCCGGACTGTCCGGACGTCCCCGAGGTGCTGCGGCACACCGACGACGACCCGCGCTTCAACCAACCGAACGTGCACGCGATCCACCGCGACATCCGCGCGGTCATGGACGACTACCCCGAAGCGGTCACCGTCGGCGAGGTGTGGGTGCACGACAACGCGCAATGGGCCGAATACCTCCGCCCGGACGAACTGCACCTCGGCTTCAACTTCCGGCTCACCCGCACCGAGTTCGACGCCACCGAAATCCGTGACGCCATACAGAATTCGCTGGACGCGGCCGCACTGGAAAACGCCACCCCGACCTGGACCCTGTCCAATCACGACGTCGGCCGCGAGGTCACCCGGTACGGCGGCGGCCAACGGGGACTGCGCCGTGCGCGGGCCATGGCAATGCTGATGCTCGCCCTGCCCGGCGCGGTGTTCATCTACAACGGGGAAGAGCTCGGACTGCCCGACGTGGATCTGCCCGACGAGGTACTGCAGGATCCGACGTGGGAACGCTCCGGGCACACCGAGCGCGGCCGCGACCGCTGCCGGGTGCCGATGCCGTGGTCGGGCGACGCTCCCCCGTTCGGGTTCTCGACGAATCCGGACACCTGGCTGCCGATGCCGGCGGACTGGGCCGGGCTCACCGTCGAAGAGCAGCTCCGCGACGACGAGTCGACGTTGTCATTCTTCCGTCGAGCGATCGAATTACGCAGGGCGCGTAACGGATTCGGCGGTACCCAGATCGACTGGCTGCCGGGCCCCGAGGACGCCTTGGTGTTCGCCCGCCGCGGCGGGGGGCTGATCTGCGCACTCAATGCCGGCGACAGCCCGATTTCGTTGCCTTCCGGCGAAGTCATCCTCGCCAGCTCTCCGTTGACGGACGGCCGGTTGCCGGCGGACAGCGCGGCCTGGCTGGTCGGGTAGCCGTTTCGCGATTCGTCGCCCGTGCTCTATATGTGATGCATGGCGCGCTACGAGTGGACAGTGATCGGAGCCGGCCCGGCCGGAATCGCGGGCGTCGGGCGGCTCCTCGATCACGGGATAGCGCCGGAGCAGATCGCGTGGATAGATCCAGCGTTCACCGCCGGTGACCTCGGTGGCAGATGGCGGTCGGTCTCGAGCAACACCATCGCCGGTACGTTTCTGGAATACCTGAACGGTTCGGACGCCTTCCGGTTCTCCGAGGCGCCCCCGTTGCCGCTGCGGGAAGTCGATCCCGAGGAGACGTGTGCCCTTGCGCTGGTTGCGGATCCGCTGCTGTGGGTCACCGGGCACCTGCGCGAGCGGGTGGCGGCGTGTCAGACGACCGCGACCGCACTGTATCTGGAGAACCGGCAGTGGCGGATCGAGACCGACGACGGCGAAATCGTTTCCGCCAACGTCATTCTGGCGGTCGGTGCGGTTCCGACCAAGCTCGACTACCCGCAGCTGAAAGAGATTCCGGTTCAGGTCGCCCTCGACCCAGAGCTGTTGGCGCAGGAGCCGTTGGAGGGTGCGACGGTGGCGGTGTTCGGCTCGTCGCACTCGTCGATGATCGCGCTGCCGCATCTGCTGCGTCATCCGGTGGCCAAGGTGATCAACTTCTACCGAAGTCCCCTCAAATACGCTGTGTACCTGGATGATTGGATTCTGTTCGACGACACCGGACTCAAGGGCCGTGCCGCCGAATGGGCCCGGGAGAACATCGACGGCGTCTACCCGGACCGCTTGGAGCGGTACTGGGTTCGCAGTGCGGAATTCGACGAGAAGCTCGCCGAATGCGACCGCGTCGTCTATACAGTCGGGTTCCAGCGCCGTGAGCTGCCGGCCACGCCTCAGTGGGGGGTGCTGGACTACAACCCGCAGAACGGGATCATCGCTCCCGGACTGTTCGGGCTGGGCATCGCGTTCCCCGAATACGCCGAGGATCCCTACGGTTACGGGCAGTATCGGGTCGGGCTGAAGAAATTCATGGACTACCTCAACTCCGTGCTGCCGCTATGGATGGTCTACCGCACGTAATGTTGCGCGAGCAGACGCAAAATCACCCGGGAGCGGACGCTCCAGGGTGATTTTGCGTCTGCTCGCGAGGGGGAGGAACCCCCTGCTCGCGCGTCGGCGGTCGGTCAGCGTAGCGCCAGCGCGGCATGCGCGCGCCGCCTATACACCGACCCGAACCGGGCGTCGACCCGCAACCACGCGGCCGACGCCCGCACCCGGACCAGCTCTCCCTCGTCGATCGCATCAGCCGACTGCGGCAGGAAACCCATTGCGGTCAAGGCGAATACGCAACGCATCGGCAGTCCGACGACGACGTCGCCGGAGCTGACCTCGATGACTTCCTGATCGAGCAGCGATACCGGCGGCCCGTGAGCGCTGCCGTGTTCCTTGGCCAACTGGGCGCCGTCGCGCGACAGGTCCAGGATCACCCTGGCCGGGATGTCGTCGAGGTGGGTGAACCCCGATTCCGGGGGCAATCCGCCGCGCCACGCGGAGTCCATCGCGAACCCAGGCTCCACATAGCCCGTCGCGTCCACGTTGGACAGACCGCGGGCCAACGCGTCAGCGCCCACCGACATGTCGTCCGGCCGCAACCGGCCGGCTACCACGCGACTGGCCAGCACGTCGAAACCCGTTGCCACCCAAGCGGTGAGCAGCCCCTCGGACCGGACGCGGAGCCGCACGACCGCGGCGTCGTCCAGACGCAGCGCGTGCTCGACGAACGTGGCCAGATCCGCCCGGTGTGCCGGGTCATCCAGCCACAGACCGCGCTCGGATGCTCCCCCTAGTCCCTGAGCCACCGCTGCAAGTACTCCCGATGATGAGGGGTCAGGCGCACCAGCCGCTGCTCCTCGATGTGCACCGCGGCCAGCTGAGACTCGGCGACGACGGCCGGCTTCGAATCCGGGTCGGCGTTGACCGACCGCACTTCGTATCCCAGCGTGAAGTCCACCGCCCGCAGCCTCTTGGTCCAGATGGTCACCTGCAGCGGCGAATCGACCAGCCGCAGCTGATCCTTGTAGGTGACCCGAACGTCGGCGATCAGCAGGCCGATGGTGGTGATGTCGGCGCCGAACGGCTCGGAGAGAAACGGAACCCGCGACTCTTCCAGGATCGTGACCATGGTCGCGTGGTTGACGTGCTGGTACATGTCGATGTCCGACCAGCGCACCGGCACCGGCGCGACGTAACCGATACTCACCCTGACGACCCCCGTCCGCTGGTGCGGGTCATGCGACGGATCTGACGGGCCGCCACCGACAGCGTCGCGAGATCCTTGGCGCCGCTCTCCCGGATCTCGCTGAGCGTCCGGCGAGCCCGCTCCACCCGTGAGGCGCTGATGTGCTCCCACTCGGCGATCTTCTCCTCGCCGCTCTCGTCGGGCTCCCCGACCGCCAGCACGTCGAAACACAGCGACCGCAGCGAGGCATAGATGTCGTCCCGAATTGCCAAGCGCGCCAAGGAATGCCAGCGATCCATCCGCGGCAGCTCGGACACCGCCGTCAACAACGAGTCGGTGCCCAGGTGGTCCATCAGCGCGAAGTAGGTGTCGGCGACCTCGGCGGTCTCGATCTCGGTGATGTCGGCGATGTCGATGATGTCGAGCAGGCTGTAGCGGTACAGACCAGCCGCGACCCGGTAGGCCAGATCGGGCGGGGCGCCCAGGTCGGTGAACTCGGCGGCTTCCTTTTCGACGATGGCCTTGTCGTCGCCGCGCAGCCACTCCGACATGCGCGGCGTCAATGCCTTGACCTTGGCGGCGAACCGGTTGATCTCGGCGCCGACCGCCAGCGGCTGCGGACGATAGTTGAGCAACCACCGTCCGGCCCGGTCGACCAACCGACGGGTGTCCAGCGTCAAGCGGTCGGACAGCGCCACCGACAGGTTCGCCGCGCGGATGCGCCGCCAGACGTGTCCCACGCCGAAGATGGCGTCGGTGGCGGCGTAGGTGCGCACCGCGTCGAGGGGGCTGACGCCCACGTCCTCGGTGATCCGGAAGGCGTAGGTGATACCCGCGGTGTCCACCAGGTCGTTGATCAGCATCGTGGTGACGATCTCGCGGCGCAGCTGGTGGCTGCGGATCTCCGGGGTGAACCGGTCACGCAGCGGCTTGGGGAAGTAGTACGGCAGCCGCGAGGCGAAAACATCCTGGTCGGGCAGTTCGGTGGTCAGCACCTCCTCCTTCAGCGCGAGCTTGACGTGCGCCATCAGCGTTGCCAGCTCGGGCGAGGTGAGCCCGATGCCCACCTCCGAGCGCCGCGTGATCTCCTTCTCCGACGGCAGCGCCTCCAGCTCGCGGTTCAGACCGCGCTCGGCCACCAGGTACCTGATCTGGTCGGCGTGCACCGGCAACAGGCTGGCCGCATTGGCCCGGCTGGTGCCCATCAGGTCGTTCTGGTCCTCGTTGTCGGTGAGCACCAGGTGCGCGACCTCGTCCGTCATCGACTCCAGCAGCTGGGTGCGCTCCTCGGGTTCGACCTTGCCCGCGGTGACCAGCGAGTCGATCAGGATCTTGATGTTGACCTCGTGGTCGGAGCAGTCCACGCCGGCGGAGTTGTCCATCGCGTCGGTGTTGATCCGGCCGCCGGACAGGTCGAACTCGACGCGGCCCAGCGCCGTCACCCCGAGGTTGCCGCCTTCGCCGATCACCTTGGCGCGCACCTGATTCGCGTTGACCCGCACCGGGTCGTTGGCGCGGTCGCCGACGTCGGAGTCCGATTCGGATTCGGCTTTGATGTAGGTGCCGATGCCGCCGTTGAACAGCAGGTCGACCGGGGCCTGCAGGATCGCGCGGATCAGGTTGGGTGGGGACATCTCGGTGGCTTCACCCTCGATGCCGAGGGCCGCGCGAACCTGGGGGCTGACCGGGATCGTCTTCTGGTCGCGGACGTAGACACCGCCGCCCTCACTGATCAGCGACTTGTCGTAGTCGTCCCAGCTGGACCGGGGCAGGTCGAACATCCTCGACCGCTCGGCCCACGAGGTAGCTGCATCGGGATCAGGGTCGAGGAACACATGGCGGTGATCGAATGCGGCAATCAACCGGATGTGCTTGGAAAGCAGCATGCCGTTGCCGAACACGTCGCCGCTCATGTCGCCGACGCCGACGACGGTGAAGTCCTCGGTCTGGGTGTCGACGCCGATCTCGCGGAAGTGGCGCTTGACGGCTTCCCAGGCGCCGCGGGCGGTGATGCCCATCGCCTTGTGGTCGTAGCCGACCGATCCGCCGGAGGCGAACGCGTCGCCCAGCCAGAATCCGTAGGACTTGGCGACGTCGTTGGCGATGTCGGAGAAGGTGGCGGTGCCTTTGTCGGCGGCGACCACCAGGTAGGCGTCGTCGCCGTCGCGGCGCACCACGTCCGACGGCGGGTTCACCGCGCCGGTGCGCTGGTCGACGTTGTCGGTGACGTCGAGCAGGCCGGAGATGAACAACTGATAGCAGGCCACGCCCTCGGCGCGACTGGCGTCGCGGTCGGCCGCGGCCTCGCCACTGGGTAGCGGCGGGCGCTTCACCACGAACCCGCCCTTCGCGCCGACCGGCACGATCACGGCGTTCTTGACCGCTTGTGCCTTGACCAGGCCCAGAATCTCGGTGCGGAAGTCGTCGCGTCGGTCCGACCAGCGCAGCCCGCCACGCGCCACCGGCCCGAAGCGCAGGTGCACGCCCTCGACCCGGGGTGAGTAGACGAAGATCTCGTACTTGGGGCGGGGCAGCGGCAGCTCGTCGACCAACTGGGCATCGAGCTTGAGCGCCAACACATTACGGCTGCGGGCCGAACCTTCCCGGGTGACGAAGTAGTTGGTCCGCAAGGTGGCCTGCACCAGGGAGGCGAATGCACGCAGGATCCGGTCGGTGTCCAGGCTCACCAATGCGTCGATGTCGGCGGCGACGGCGGCGGCGGCGGTCTGGGCGTCCCGGCCCGAGGCTTGACTGGGGTCGAAGAGCGCCTCGAACAACGCCACCAATGATCTTGCGGTCGAGGCGTGTTCGTTGAGGACCGACTCGATGTAGGACTGGCTGTAGGGGAAGTTGGCCTGCCGCAGGTATTTGGCGTACGCCCGTACCAGCGCGACCTGCTGCCAGGTCAATCCGGCGCGCATGACCAGTTCGTTGAAGCGGTCGATTTCGACTCGGCCTTGCCAGATCGCGGTGACCGCATCGGCGAACCGCTGCGCGGTCGCGTCCCGCTCGGCCTCGCTGGAGGCCTGTCGGATGGTCTGGTCGGGCGAGATCTTGAACTGGTAGATCCACACCGGCAGCCCGTCGCGGCGGGTGACGGTGAACGGCCGCTCCTCGAGCACCACCACACCCATGCTCTGCAGCATCGGCAGCAGCTGGCTCAACGAGGCGCTGCGCCCGCCCAGGAACCAGGTCAGCTGCGCCAAAGCGGACTCGTCGCCGTCGGCCTCGGAGAACACGAGTTTGACTGTGTCGTCAGCCAATTCGTTGATGACGGCGATGTCCTCGATGGCGTGGGCCGGGGTGACCGTCTGCTTGTACGCCTCGGAGAAGGCGGACGCGTAATGCTCGGCGTCGGCGGATTCGACCGCGCTCTCCGGCAGCGCCGCGGCCGCGGCGATCAGCCGGTCGGACCAGGTGCGTGCGGCTTCGCTGAGCAACCCCTGGATGCGGGTGCGGTTCGCCTCGGAGATGTCCACCGGGGGTGCGCCGCGCTCCTCCCCGTCCTGGGGCAACCGCACCATGAAATGCATGAGGGCCCAGGGTGATTCGCTGACCCGGGCGGTGAATTCCAGCCGGGTGCCGCCGAATTCGCGGACCAGGATGTCCTCGATCTGCAACCGCACGGGCGTGGTGTAGCGGTCGCGGGGCACATAAACCAGGCAGGAGACGAAGAATTGGAGTCGGTCTGCGCGCAGGAACAGCAGCGCGCGGCGTTGCGATCCCATGTCGACGACGGCTTTGGCCATAGTCAGCAGCCGGTGAGCGCTCAGTGTGAAAAGCTCGGGTCGCGGGATGGTCTGGATGACGTCGAGCAGCAACTGGCCCGGGTGGCTCGGGTCGCTACCGGCCAGAGTGAGCGCATCCCGGACCCGGTGCGAGATCATCGGGATCTCCAGCACGTCGGCGTTCATCGCGGCAACGGTGAACAGCCCGACGAAGCGGTGCTCGATCACGCCGTCGCCGACGTTCTCCCGGACGGCGATCGCGTACGGGTAGGCGCCATAACGCAGGTAGCTGCCGACGGCGGCCTGGGCCAGGACGATCAACTTGTCGTCGTCGGTGAGGCGGGGACGGGTGCCGCTGCGTGCGCGCAACACCCCCAGACCGCTGGATCCGTCACCGATGACCAGGCCGTCCTGCACGCGACACGGCTGATAGCCCAATAGCAAGAAGTTGCCGTCGTCCAGCCAGCGCAGCAGTTCGGCGACCTCATGCCGGTCGGATGCGGCGTAGTGACCCTCGGGGTCCTCGTCGACGGCCCCGGCCAGCTCGCCGAGGGTGGCGATCATCGCCGTCGCGTCGGAGGCGACCCGCTGGACGTCGGCGAGCACCTTGGGCAGCAGCCGTTCCACCTCGGCCAGCGCCTTGCGGTCCACGGACGGGGACAGCTGCACGTGGATCCAGGCCTCGCCGATATAGGGCGACTTGTCCTGAGATTTCGGTTGGACGCGCAGCAGTTCCCCGGCCGGGTTGCGCTGCACCTCGAACACCGGGGTCATGATCGCGGTGTAGAAGACGCCCAGTCGGTGCAGCAGTACCGTCACCGAATCCATCAGCATGCTGCCGTGTTCGGTGACCACCTGCAGCGCGGGTCCGAATCCGGCCGGGTCGTCGACGGGATAGACCGCGACGCTGCTCTCCCCCGCCCGGCGCTGTCGGGCGAGCCGATACTGGGCCGCCAGCAGCGCCGGTGTCACCGACGACGGCGAACCGCCTTGGGAGCCGTCGTCCTGCGATGCCCGATAGCTGTCCGTGTAGGCCTTGGCTACCCAGTCAGGGACGTCATCGCTCTGCGTGAACGAGGTCCACGCCGCGACTTGCTCTTTGGCTCCGGGATCGATCGTCATTCCGATTGCTCCCCACTCGCGGCGGATCCATCTGAGGTGGCAGAGCTGACACTAGTCCCGTGTCAGCTTGCGGTGGGTCACCCTGTGCGGACGCGCCGCCTCAGCACCCAGCCGCTCCACCTTGTTCTCCTCGTACGCGCCGAAGTTGCCCTCGAACCAGAACCACTTCGCCTCGTTGTCGGAGTCACCTTCCCAGGCCAGGATGTGCGTGCAGGTCCGGTCGAGGAACCAGCGGTCGTGGGAGATCACCACCGCACAACCCGGGAAATTCACCAGCGCGTTCTCCAGGGAACTCAGCGTCTCGACGTCCAGGTCGTTGGTCGGCTCGTCGAGCAGGATCAGGTTGCCGCCCTGTTTGAGCGTCAGCGCCAGATTCAGCCGGTTGCGTTCCCCACCGGACAGCACGCCTGCTGGTTTCTGCTGGTCGGGGCCCTTGAACCCGAACGCCGACACGTAGGCCCGCGACGGCACCTCACTCTGGCCGACCTCGATGTAATCCAGCCCGTCGGACACCACTTCCCACACCGTCTTCTTCGGGTCGATGCCGGCGCGGGTCTGGTCGACGTAGCTCAGCTTGACGGTCTCGCCGACCTTGACGGTGCCGCTGTCTGGTTCTTCCAGGCCCACGATGGTCTTGAACAGCGTGGTCTTGCCGACCCCGTTGGGGCCGATGACTCCGACGATGCCGTTGCGCGGCAGGGTGAAGGACAGATCCTTGATCAGCGTGCGGCCTTCGAAGCCCTTGTCGAGGTGATCGACCTCGACCACGACGGAGCCCAGCCGCGGCCCGACCGGGATCTGGATCTCCTCGAAGTCGAGCTTGCGGGTCTTCTCCGCCTCGGCGGCCATCTCCTCGTAGCGCTGCAGCCGCGCCTTGCTCTTGGCCTGGCGGGCTTTGGCGCCGGAGCGAACCCAGGCCAACTCCTCCTGCAGCCGCTTCTGCAGCTTGGCGTCCTTGCGGCCCTGCACCGCGATCCGCTCGGCCTTTTTCTCCAGGTAGGTCGAGTAATTGCCTTCGTAGGGGTAGGCCCGGCCGCGGTCGAGTTCCAGGATCCATTCGGCGACGTTGTCCAGGAAGTAACGGTCGTGGGTGACCGCCAGGATCGCCCCGGCGTAGCTGGCCAGGTGCTGCTCGAGCCACTGCACGCTTTCGGCGTCCAGATGGTTGGTCGGCTCGTCGAGCAGCAGCAGGTCGGGCTTGGACAACAGCAACTTGCACAGCGCGACGCGGCGACGCTCACCGCCGGACAGGTTGGTGACCGGTTCGTCCGGCGGCGGGCAGCGCAGCGCGTCCATGGCCTGTTCCAGCTGGGAGTCGAGATCCCAGGCGTCGGCGTGGTCCAGGTCCTCCTGCAGCCGGCCCATCTCCTCCATCAACTCGTCGGAGTAGTCGGTGGCCATCAGCTCGGCGACCTCGTTGAAGCGGTCGAGCTTGACCTTGATCTCGCCCAGCCCCTCTTCGACGTTGCCGCGGACGGTCTTGTCCTCGTTCAGCGGCGGCTCCTGCAACAGGATGCCGACGGTCGCGTTGTTGGCCAGGAAGGCGTCACCGTTGTTCGGCTTGTCCAATCCGGCCATGATCCGCAAGACGCTCGACTTTCCGGCCCCGTTGGGGCCGACGACGCCGATCTTGGCGCCGGGGTAAAAGCTCAACGTGACGTCGTCGAGGATGACCTTGTCGCCGTGCGCCTTGCGGACCTTCTTCATCGTGTAGATGAACTCAGCCATGCCGCGGTGTTGCCTTTCTGGTCTGCAGGAAGTTCTCCGTGAAATATCCGCGGACCATCCTATGCACCGCGAGCGAACGCTAGGCCGACAGTGGCAACGGAGTGCGCCCGGCCTCGACGTCGGCCGGCGGCTCCGCGTTCTCGGTTTCCGCGACGACTTCGGTCGGAGCCTCGGTTGGCGCCGGACCGGTGTAACTCGGCCTCTCGATGCGCACGATCGAGCGCGCCAGATCCGGGCCCACCGCCGTCGCACGCATCTCGGTGGAGGAACGGCGGTTGCCCTCTTTGTCCTCGTACTCGCTGGTGTAGAGGTGACCGACCACGATCACCGGGGCGCCCTTGGCCAGCGCGGCACCGACACCGGTGACCAGCCGGCCCCAGCAGTTGACGGTGACGAACAGCGAGTTCCCCGGTTCCCACGCGCCGTCGGCGGTCCGTCGGCGCGAATTGCTCGCCACCCGGAACTTGATGAACTCCTCGTTGCCTGCTCGCCGGCGGACCGGCTCGTTGACGATGTGACCGACGATGGTCAGCGTTGTCTCGAACATTGCTCGACATCCCTTCATGTGCATTCCGTGTTCTGGCGACTGGTTGGCCGCATCCGTGCTGAAGACCATTCAGCTCGCTGCCACCGACGAAATCGCGCCGACGGGCACGGGGACTGCGTCAGGCTGTGGAGAAAGTCGCGACTGTGGACAACTTCGCTAGGCGGTGTCTCGCTGCGCTGCCAGCCGCTGCTGCCGGGCCTTGACTTCCCGCTCGACGAACCGGGCGCGAGCGATCTGCCCGACGTAGCTGAAGTCCCGAAGGATGTTGCGCAATTCGCGCCGGAACGCTTCGCGCCGTTCTGTCAGGTTTGGCCCGCGCGCGATCAGACCCTGGTCGGCGACGACTTGGCGGGCCGTGGCGAACAACAGCGTCGACACCGACTCGCTGCTGCGCACCCGTCCCTGCGCCACATACTGCCGACCCACTCCCAGCGCCAGGTCCGTCAGTTCCTGCGCGCCGATGTCGGCCGGGGCATCGCGCAAGACGTCGGCGACGATCTCGTAGGCCTCGAAGAACACCCGCAGCATCGCGTCCGACATCAGCGGCCGCTTGGCATAGAGGATCTTCTCGATCTTCTCACCGCCCGCCGCGACGTGCGCCTCCCAATCCTGGTGCCAGGCAAGCTCTTCGGCGATGTTGTCGCGGAAGGCAGCCGAATCGGCGAAATAGAAATCGAACTTCAACAGGTCGCGCAACCGCATCGCCTGCGCCCAAAACGCCTCCACCCGATCGCCGTCGGCGTGCCGGGCGTGCGCAAGCGCCAGTTCGACGATCGAAGTCTCCAGGAAAGCGTGGATCACCGAGTTGCGGTAGAAAGCGCCAGCGTGCTCGTCCTCGGGTGCGATGTACCACACCGGTTCCCGGCCGCTGTCGATGCGAGTCACCGGGTGCCGGTTGGACAACGCGTCGACGGCGGCGCGCACACCGTCGCGCGAACGCAGCCGCAGCGCACTGGTGGAGACCGGCGTCTGCTTGCGGTCCAGGTAGTCCAGCGAGTCCTGCAAGGTGTGGTGCAACTGATCCAGCGTGAGCGCCAAACCCCGGGTGGTCAGCAGCAAGGCCGACACCAGGCCGGTCGCGGTCACCGGAGTGGACTGCAAGATCCGCCAGGCCACCTCAAACGACATCTTCTGCAGCGCAAGACGTTTGGCGGACTCGTCATGGGCCATCGGGCCGTGCGGCTCACCGAGATACTGCCGCATCGACACCGCTTCGGGGAAGCGGACGTAGATCTTGCCGTAGTTGCGCTCGCCCTGCGCCTTGATGAAGTTGTACAGCCAGCTGAAACCTTCGGGCGTCTTCTCCGCGCCCTGGGCGTAGGCCGCGTATTCGGCGATCTCGTGAAGTTGATCGAAACAGATCGAGACGCCTTGCAACAAGATGTCGTCGCT
Source organism: Mycobacterium sp. NGS67 (assembly GCF_059812185.1). Lineage (NCBI taxonomy): Bacteria > Bacillati > Actinomycetota > Actinomycetes > Mycobacteriales > Mycobacteriaceae > Mycobacterium > Mycobacterium sp. NGS67. The sequence goes on along the minus strand of NZ_JCALCF010000019.1, from coordinate 90,720 downwards.
GCGTCCATCCAGGTAGGCATCGGCCACATAACTCATCAGACCGAGCTTGGGCGGCAACATCTTTCCGGTGCGGGAGCGGGTGCCCTCGATGGACCAGCTGAGGTTGAACCGTTTCTCGACGATGTAGCCCACGTACTCCTTGAGTACATACTTGTAGAGCTTGTTGTCGCCGATGTTGCGCCGGATGAAGATCGTGCCCGAGCGGCGCATCAACGGCCCCATCACACCGAAGGACAGGTTGATGCCACCGAACATGTGGACCGGAGGTAATCGGTTGTCCTGCATCGCCACCGGCACCACCGCGCCGTCGATATAGGACCGGTGCGAGAACAACAGCACCGCCGGATGGGCTTCCAGCGCGGCACGCATGGCCGCGACCTGGTACTCGTCGTAGTCGAACTCGGGGTCGAATCCTCGACTGAGCAACCGGCCCAGCACCGAGATCACGTCTACCGATGCCTGGCTCCATCCGGTCGCCAGTTCGTCGAGCATCTGGCCGGCTTCCTCGACGGTAGCGCCGGGGATCGCCTCGAGTCCGGCGCGAAAGCGCGCTGACGCCAACATTTCCGGCTTCACCAGCCGAGGCGACTTGTATTGCGGTCCCAGAATCCGGTATTCGGCGCGGGCCAGTGCCAAGACCGCGCGGCGGGCGACGAACTGCGCGAATCCTTCGGGGCTCTCGGCGACGGTGGTTTCGTGCCACTGCTCGCGAAGTTCGGACACCCTGGCCGATTCGCCGGCCACCACTCGCGCGCGCCACGGCTCGGTCCGCAAGATGCGTCGCTGCTGACGTTGGTTGGGATGGTAGGGATCTCGGCCTGGCAGCAGTGCCGTTACCTTGGCAATCCGGCCGCGGTCGGCGGCCGGCAACCAGAACACCCGCACCGGCACGATCGACCGGTCATCCCCGGATTCGAGCTTTTCCACCAGTGCGCCCAATGCCGACGGCTGAGCGTTGTCCGGCGGCAACTGCAGCACGTCGAAGTCGGTCTCCGGACAGCGGTCCCGCTGCTGGCCCAGCCAGTCCATGACCAGTTGCGTCTCGACCGGCGTATCCATCGATGCGAGCACCAATGCGTCTTCGGCGGTCAGGACTGCGCTGGTGTCGGCGGCCGGTTTGGTCACGGCAGTCCTCAGATGGAATCCGACGAGTCGACGGCGTCAGCCTGACCGGAGTCCGACTGTTGTGTCGCAACACCTTTGAGGTCGACTGTGGATTCGTGCACGGTGATATCGGGTGTTGCTCTCGGAACCGGTGCGCGTTTGGCAGGTGCCTTTTTTGCGGAGGCCTTCTTCGGCGAGGCCTTCTTGGCGGCACCCTTTTTCACCGCGGCCTTTTCCGCCGAAGCCTTCTCGGCGGGGGCCTTCTTCGCCGGCGCTTTCTTGGCCGGTGCTTTTTTGGCCGGAGCCTTCTTGGCGGGAGCTTTCTTGGCGGGAGCCTTCTTCGCCGCCTTCTTGACCGCAGGCGGCGCAGCCTTCTTCGTCGGCTTGCTGTACAAGTCGGGTACGGGCAACTCGTCGACCGGCCAGTCCGCCAGCGTGTCGAGGTAAAGCTGCCGGATTTCGGCGATTCGGTCGGGCAGCGTGTCCAGAGTCCAGTCGTCGACCGGGATCGGCGGAAAGACCGCGACGTCGACCTTGCCTGGATTGATCACCGAGGAGTTTCGCGACGCGACGAACTCCGCATTGCGAATGACGATGGGGACGATCGGAATCCCCACCTTCATCGCGATGCGGAACGGTCCCTTCTTGAAGGGTCCGACCTCGGTGGTGTCCAGTCGGGTGCCCTCGGGCGCCATCAGGATCGAGAGTCCGTTCCTGGCACGGTCTTCCACCGTCTGCAATGTCTCAATCGCCGCGGCGGAGTCGTCGCGGTCGATGAAGACTCCGTCCAGCAGCTTGCCCAACGGCCCCATGATCGGGTCTTTTTCGAGTTCCTTCTTGGCCACCGCGACCCAGTTGTCGCGGATCAGCGCGCCGGAGATGATCGGGTCAACCTGGTTGCGGTGATTGAAGATAAAGACTGCGGGACGTTGGGCGGTGAGGTTCTCTCTACCGATCACATTGACGTGCACTCCGGTGGCCGTGAGGACCGCCTGGGAGAAGTTGGAGGTGAAGAAGTTGACGCCTCGCCGTCGGTTCCGGGTCAGCAGACCCAACCCGAAGGCACCCGCGGCGACGGGAACCATTGAACCGAAGCCGGCGAGCGTGCGGATTTGCCGCCGCAGACCCACACCTCCGCGACTGTCGAATTTCAGGATCGGCCACCCGCGGCGCTTGGCCACCGCGGCCATCTTGCCCTCGGGGTTGGTGGGTCGCGGATTGCCGACCAGATACATCAGCGCGACGTCCTCGTCACCGTCGGCGTAGAAGTAACTGTCCTTCAGATCGATATCGTGCTCAGCGGCAAAGCGTTGCACCGCAGCGGCTTTGCCCGGCCCCCACAGGATCGGCTTGATCACCCCGCCGGTGAGCAACCCGTCGTCGTTGGTCTCGAACTTGTTGGTCAGCGTGTTGGTGATGCCCAGGAAGCGCGCGACCGGATTGACCTGGATGGTCAGCGCCGACGAACTCAGCACCACGGTGTGGCCGCGGGTCACGTGGGCGCGAACCAACTCCCGCATTTCCGGGTAGATCCGGGACTCGATGCGCTGGTTGAACAGACGCTCGCCGACTTCGTCCAGATCCGTCAGCAGCCGTCCGGCCAGCGCCATGGAGGCCCGGCTGATCAGCTCCTCGAACTCGATGCGACCCAGGCTGTGGTTCAACGCCCCCTGCACCATGCTCAGCAGCTCGCCCACGCCCATGTCGCGGCGACGCAACCGCTCCTGAGTGAGGATGACGGCCGTGAACCCGGCCACCAACGTGCCGTCGAGGTCGAAGAACGCGCCGACTTTCGGCCCGGATGGGCTGGCCATGATCTCGGCCACCGATCCGGGCAGCCGCAGATCCTTGGAACGGCCCTCGTCCTTCTCGTCCGCGGCGCTCACGACGACACCGCCTGCTGCGCTTCGAACGACGCGGCGACCGCGTGCGGGGCCGGATCACCGGCCAGCGCAAGGATTTCGTCGAATGCCTCGAGCAGGCACTGAGCGAACAGGTCGTCTTTTTGCACGGAGGCCCGGTCGTAGCGCACGGTGATGGTGCACCAGCCGCCCCGCGAGATCAGTACCACCATCATCGCCACGCCGGGCAGTGGTCCAATGCCGTACTGCCGCAACACTTTCGCGCCGGCGATGTAGGTATCGCCGGGATAGACGGGCACATTGCTGGCCTGTACGTCCGATCCGATCACCGAGCCGGTGATACCTTCCAGCACCGCGGTGGGCAGCACGCTGAGCACCGGCGCGATGGATCCCACGATGTTCATCGCAGGTTCGTCACGACGCTGGGTCATCTGCGCGCGGATCTTCTTGACCCGGGCCACCGGGTCGGCGGTGCCCACCGGCGCCGCGAGATTGACGCCGGTGAAGTTGTTGCCGCCGGCAGCGTCGCCGGCGGCCCGCAGGTTCACCGGCACCGCCATCGGCAACGTACTGACCGGCACCCCGAGCGCTTCGTGGTAACGCCCCAGTGCGCCACACAGACCCGCCAGATAGGCGTCGTTGATGGAACCGCCGGCGGCCTTCGCGGCTTTGTGCAGGTCGGCAAGCCGGATGTCGATGGACTCGGTGCGGGTGGTCAGGCTGCGCCGGCGCAGCAACGGCGACGGTTCGGCGGCGCGGTTCAACACTCGCGCCCCCGACACCGCGTAGCCCACCACCCCCGACACCGTCGACAACGGATCCATGACCGCTCGACCGGCCGCCGAAACCGCGCCGGACAACGCGCCCAGCGCACCGCCGACGATCGCAATGGGCAGGTGGTTAATCCCTTGGCGCATCAGGTCGTTCGGGGACAGGTCCTCCGGCACCGGTTGCGGTGGCATCGGCCGTGGCGGCGGGTCGCGCTCCAAGTCGTAGATCTCGGCGAACATCTCGACGCTGCCGACACCGTCGGTGACCGCATGGCTCAGGTGCAGCAGGGTCGCCGCGGTGCCGTCGGCCAGACCCTCGACCAGGGTGGCCGTCCACAGCGGACGCGAGATGTCCAGCGGCGATTGCAGCATCACCTCGGCGAGGTCCAGGATTTCGCGCAGTGTCCCGGGTTGGGAGACCCGAACCCGGCGCACATGGAAGTCCAGGTTGAAGTCGGGGTCGACGACCCAGCGCGGCGCAGCCGTCGGCAACGTCGGCACAACGACCTTCTGCCGCAGACGCAACACCTTTCGGGAGGCGTTCTCGAAACGGGACCTGAATCGGTCCCAGTCCGGCGTGCTGTCCAGCAGCTCCAGCGCCATGATGCCCGACCGGGTTCGCGGGTTCGCCTCCCCACGGTGCATCAGATAGTCGACGGGCCCGAGCTCCTCGGACAACCCGACCGCGCCGGCGGATTCAGTCATGGTCACGATCCCCCGCGAGCCGGAATTCTCGACACCTCACCGCTGATCGAACCTCCTGCTATCACCCGCCACCGACGCCAACACAACGCTAGTCCGGTTGACGCGGCGGTGAAAGTGAGGTTGCACGCGCGCAAGGCGGCCGGAAGCAGTGAACTGCGAAGTCCGAGGGGTCAGCTGGCCGAATTCGCCGACAACGCCAGCGAATCCAGCAGCGAGCTCTCCCGTCGCCCATAGACGACGCCGAGGAAATCGGCGACGGCGTTGGCAGCCAGCCGGGAGCGGACCGTCGGGGTGATGTCGAATGCGTGGTGGGCGTTGCTCAGCTCGGCGTAGGACACCGTGGCCGCGCCGGCCTGACGCAACGCCGCGCAGAACGCACGTGCCTGACCACTGGGGACCAGCTCGTCCTTGTCACCGTGCATGACGAAGAACGGCGGGGCTTCGCTGTGGACGTAGGAGATCGGCGAAGCCGCCGCGAACCGTTCCGGCTCGTCGGCGAAGCGGGCCTTCATCACGAACTGTTCGAGGAACGGCAGCATCAGGTCGTGCATGTTGTCGAAGTCGGTGAAGTCGTAGACGCCGTAGTAGGGCGCCACCGCCTGAACGGTGGTGTCGGCGCGCTCGAAGCCGGGCTGAAACGTCGGGTCGTTGGGGGTGAGTGCGGCCAGCGAAGCCAGGTGCCCCCCGGCCGAGCCGCCGGTGATCGCGATGAAGTCCGAGTCGCCGCCGTAGTCGCCGATGTTCTCGCGTACCCAGGCGATCGCTCGCTTGACGTCGACGATGTGCGCCGGGAATTTGGCGCGCGGGCTCTTGCTGTAGTTGATCGAGACGCAGATCCAGCCGAGTTCGACCATCCGGCTCATCAGGGTGTAGGCCTGCGGCCGCTTGCCGTTGACGCTCCACGCCCCGCCGGGGACCTGGATCAACACCGGAGCCCGGTGGCCCGGCGCCAGGTCGGGACGACGCCAGATGTCGAGCAGATGCTCGGTACCGCCGGGTCCGTAGGAGATGTTGGAGGTCTTGGCCGCGTAACGGCGGTGGGGGCCGGGCCTGGGCAGCAAACCGCGACGCGACAACAGCGCCTGATTTGTGGTCGGGTGATACACCAGGTCGCGGAAGTCCGCTCCGAAGGAGTGCTCCAGCGCGGCGGTCAGTGCCTCGCCGGCGCGTTGCGCGGCCCACGCGGAACCAACCCGGTTGAACGAGGTCGGTGCAACCCGGGACAACGCGTGCCCGGTCACCACGTGAGGCGGAAATTCGGTGGCCAGCCAGCCGGCCACCCAGCCGACGGCGAATGGGGATCCGCGCAGTAACAGGGCACCGGCCCGGTAGGTGTCCTTAGCGCCAGCCGCCAGCTGCGCGCCCTGTCGCAACGCCTCGTTGCTCACCTGGGAGCACCGCGAAGTCACACTGGCCAAGCACATAACCAAGCCCACCCCTCGACGTCAGGCACACGCCTCGTTGCGGTTAACGACCGATTACCGGCCGATGTTGTACGTGTGTCGAGGCTCACACCATAACCGATTCCTAGCTGCTTTAAACATCTTTCGGGGAGGTTGTGTCGCCTGTGCCGCTTGCTTTTTCGCGATTCGATAGACTGACCTGCGCATTGCCTCCGTAGCTCAGGTGGATAGAGCAAGGGCCTTCTAATCCCTAGGTCGCACGTTCGAGTCGTGCCGGGGGCGCAGGGGAAGACAAGTACGAATATGAAACTGCGCCCTACCGTATGAGGCTGATGCGGGAACCGTCGTCAAGCGGCCGCTTCCGAACTCCCGCACATGTCAGCGCCTCGCCGTAAGCTGAGGTCGTCATGATGGGCGGCCTGGCGCGCTAGTCTCCGCAGTACCGATAACCCAATACCCCGGACACCCCGTCCAAGAGCCGGCGCAGGTGCGATGCAACTCGTACTAAGAGACGCCTATCAATGCGGGATGATTGCGGTGGAGGTAGACGCGATGAGCGTGATGAGTGAGGGTGCAGTAGAGGCGCCGCGATCGAGGCTGTCGTACTCGGCGATCGCGACGTACGCCGAGCAGATCGCACATGAACACAAAGTCATCAACGAACATGGCTATGTCGATGTGCATGCACTGCTCAAGAAGCTTGGTGGTGAGATCGAGGTCGACAACCGCGCAGAATCGCTCGAAGTGCGGGAGCCAGGCGACTTCACCGTAATCATCCCTACGCACACCTCGCGGCTGCGTGACAGGTTCACGATTGCCCATGAGCTCGGGCACTACTTCCTGCACTACCGAGCCCCCAAAAGTCATCGCATCGGTGAGCGGACATCCATGTTCGCCCGGCTAGGCCGCAACGTCGCCGAGACTCAGGCAAACGTGTTTGCATCGAACCTCCTGATGCCTGCGAACCACTTCAAGGATGTGTTCGTCCGGCAGGACTGCAACCTGGTGACCGTCGCTGAGCACTTCGGGGTGTCAGTCCCGGCGGCGAAGGTCCGCGCCGAGTATCTCGGCCTTCTCACCTGATGGCGGCTGGCCTCAATCAAGACGGATCCATACTTTTCCTCTCCTGCGATCTGCAGAACTCGACCCAGTTCAAGCAGAAGAGCGAGGGCGGATGGATTGCGACCTTCCTCGCCTTCTACAGCGAATTCCCCTCGCTACTGGCAAACAAGATCAACGAGTCATATCCGGTTCTGAGGGACCGTCTCTCGCTGTGGAAGGCCATTGGCGACGAGTTGATCTTCTCGTTCAGGATCCAATCAGAGCAAGAGTGCAGCGACGCCATCGACGCGTGGACAGCCACGATGCTCGAGTTCGAGATCCAACACTTGCTGGGGAAGACACCAATGACGCTTAAGGGCGGCGCGTTCTTAGCGACCGTCCCTGCACCAGACCGCCGGGTTGCGATCCCCCGCACCATCCAGACCTCCGACGAAGGATCGCAGATCGACGCGGAGGAGACGAACGAAGCAACGCTCAACAGCGCCGATACAACTGGGAACTTCGCGATCAACTTCGCAACGGACTTCGTCGGTCCGAGCATCGACACTGGATTCCGCGTCCTCAAGTTCGCGGCGCGTAGCTACTTCGTGCTGACCGTCGAGGTCGCTCACCTGCTGTTCAAGCACTACAACGATGACAAGACCCAGCGCGGCCGTGCGGCATATCTCCTCGGAACGCACTCTCTCAAGGGTGTCTGGGGCGGTAGGCCGTACCCGGTGTTCGCGATCGCGCGGTCATTGGAGGCGGCCACTCCTGAGCAACTGCTGGCCAAAGCATTTGGGGACGGCGACAACCCCGGCCTAGTCACCGATGAGTACCCGCACCGCACACCCAGTGAGGTGCTTGCGGCTATCGAGGCATACCGCAGCGCTGATGCATGGCAGGGCGCGATTCATGCCCCGGACGCGCATGAGCCGGACTTCAGGGAGCATGAAGCAGTCATCGCCGTTCGGCATTACCTCGACAACCTCAACGACACGTCCGAAGATCCTCTCGATAGTGCGGAGGATCGGGGCGAGGAGGATGCGGTCGGCGACGACCTACCTCGCGACTGAGGACCACCACGAACTTCGTCTGGCCCACTGCCGCGGCGGTGCTGCCGGTATGGCATCTGGCCAGACGAGTCGCGCCACGCCGATCAGATCGCATCAACACACCGGGACGCCAGCGCTATGATCCGCGCATTTCCCCTTCCCGGGGCGCGAAGGAGGTATCTTGCAGACACTTTGTTGTCCGTTTGCCAGCTACCTCGGCACGGTCTTGGTAAGTTCTGGTACGTGCGTATCATTTCAGTCGTCCAGGCCGGCGTCGTCGTGGCCGGCGGTCTCATCGCGTGCTTCGGCGCGCCAATCGCCCATGCCGACTGCCAGACCGGGGCAATCAGGCCTGACTCGGGCGGGACCTATTCGATGTGCACTGCCGGCCAGTGGACACATGTCGACCGGCAACTGTGCGTGGACTATCCGCAGTCGCAGTACTGCGCGGCGACGACTACGCCCACTACGTCGACGTCTGCCAGCACCACCCCCGCTACGCCGACGCCGACTGGTGCGCCTCCGCCTGGCGGTATCGACTTGCCCAACCCTCCTAATGTGAACGCGCCCAACGTCGGTTGCACGTGGGTAAACGGCTACACGAAGAAGAACGGGACTCACGTCAGCGGCTATTGGCGCTGCTGACGGACTCGTCCACGGCGGCAGCCGACGGACACCGAGTTTTTCGAATGCCCTTCGTGTCGCCCGGCGGTCAACTACCGCCCGCGAAAACCGCGCGTCAGCCGCGCCGGCCGGCGCGGTCGGCGAAAGCGTCGAGCGCCGCGAGCACTTCCGGCGACCGCCACACTCGGTTGCGGGGTCCGTTTGTCGTCTCGACGAGGATTCCCGCCTGGGTGAGCGGGTTGAGATAGCGGTGAGCATTGGTGGAGTCGATGCCCAACTCTTGTGCCAGCAGCACAGCGTTCACCACCGGTCGGCGGATCAACAAATCGGCGACTTTCCACACCGCCGAGTCGGACCGCGCGGTGATCACGTCGTTCCACGACTGCCGGATACTGCGAAGTTCCGCGACCAGTTGTCGTGCGTTGGCGATAGCTAGAAGGGTCGCCTTCGAGAAGCGTCTGACAATCGGCGCGGCGTCACCAGCTCGATAGCTCGTCAAAGCGGCGAAGTATGCGTCCGTGTCGGCCAACAGCCCAGCTGAAATCGGCGCCGTCACCTGGCGGGCGAGGCCCTTGTTGCGCAGCATGGCCTGTACCAAAGCCCGGCCCGTACGTCCATTCCCATCGGTGAAGGGGTGAATGGTCTCGAACTGGGCATGACTGACGGCGATCTGGGGCAACGTCGGCACGTCGGCCCGCTGCGCGAAGGCGATCAAGTCGCTGATCGCGTCGGGGATCTTCTGGTAAGACGGGCCGACGAAGGTCGCGCCGATGGGAGTCGAGCCGCCGCCGATCCACACCGGCTCGGTGCGAAACTTTCCCGGCGTGTGGCGCGGCTCGTCAACCATCAACGCGCGATGCGTCGCCAGGATCGCGTCGGCGTCGATGTTGTCGGAGAGGGCGACCGCCGCTTGCATCGCTGCGGTGTTGGCGACGATTATCCCGGCGTTGCGCTTTGTTTTCGCGCCGGATAGTTCGGCCTCGGCGATAGCCCGCGCTGATGCGGTCAAGTTTTCGATCTGCGAGCTGGCGGCGGACTCCGACCGCAGCAGAACGGCGGCAAATGGCGCGATTTCACTTCCGAATTCGGCATCGAATCGGGTGATTTCGCGGCCGGCGGACTCGGCGTCCGCCAGAACCGACGGAGGTAGGTCCAAGACCAGTTCGGCAATGCCAGCGGGCACAGCTGGGTGGTAGATGCCGAGTTTGGGCAGCACGGCGCTCGCGTACCGCCTCGTCTCCGGCGCCCACCGAACGTCCTCGTAACTGACGGGACGAAGTGAAGTCACCACTTCAAGTTAGCTTCAGTTAAATTCACAAGTGAAGTTAATGAGAATATTGACTTCAGCTATGTCGTGGCGAGCGAGGAACGTCGCGGCCCCCGCCGACAAACGAAATACTCAGGCTCTGCAAGAGTCGACGCGGTTTACCGCACCTCGTCAGCCGTACGGATCCCGAATACCGCATGATCTTCGGCATGAACGACAAATCGACTGAGCCGTTCGTGCAATTAGGTTCCTGGATCGCCGTAGCGGCCATGGTCGGGTTATTCCTGTACTGGCTACTCCAGGCGGGGGTCGCAGCGGTCGTGGCCAGTGAGAAGAATCGCAGTGGCGTCGGCTACTTCTTCGCGACCTTCTTCTTCCTAGGTCCACTCGGACTCGCCGTTGCCATGCTCGTCGAACCCGGGGAACCGCCAGAGGAGAACGACAGCGAAGACTACTTGACCGAAAGCGAGGATGAATCGTTCTCGTCAGAGCCATCCGGACGGGGCCCATGGTTCGTTCGAGGTCTGATCGGCAAGTGGGATTAATACCTACCGCGGGGCCGAGTTGCGTGCTGGTGCGCCGGTGCCGCAGTGACCGGCTCGCTGGTGCTGTTAACGAGGTATTGGCGCTGCTGACGGACTCGTCCCACGGCGGCAGCCGAAGGACACCGAGTTTTCGAATGCCGTCGGCCCGGGGGTGCTCTCGCCGCAACATATTTGAGACGTGCCCCGAGGGTTAAGTCACGCCAAGAGCACCGCTAGCGCCACTCCTGTTGACCATTGTCGCCAGAATGCCGCGCGAGTTTGCTGTGACCCGCCTTGTCTCGTCCCCACCCGTGCCGGACGCGTGCAATCGCAGCGCGTTGCCGGGGCAGCGCCTGGTGCGGCCGAGGATCACCTCCGACAACGGCTTTAGCAGCACCTTTGTCCCGCTCAGTGCCCAACTCGAATAGTCGCGCGCGTCAATACTCCGGCGCATCGAATCGACGTGAACGCCCGGCGTCTCGGCGAACCAAACCCAGGTGAACTTCAGTGTGGCGTTTTTGCTCCAGCCGGTGGTGATGGTCGCTATCATCCCTGCATCGCTTCCGGTGAAGTGTGGGCTGGGGAGAGTCCGATGACTGCGGTGGGGCTGGCATGTCGAGGGAGCCGCAATGTCATCTGTTGTGATCGTGTCGCCGGAGGTGGCAATAGCCGCCGCGCAGAATCTGTCCGACATCGGCTCGGCGCTCCGGGCGGCCCATGCGGAGGCGGCGGGCGTGACGACCTCGGTGACAGCGGCCGCGCAGGACGAGGTGTCGGTAGCGATCGCATCGTTGTTCGGGGGTTATGCCGAGCAGTTTCAGGCACTCAACGCGCAGGCGGCGCTGTTTCATGCCGACTTTGTGCGGACGCTGAACTCGGGTGCCGCCAGCTACGCGGCCGCTGAAGCATTTTCGGCGGAGACGCTGGAGCAGACCATTCTCGACGTGATCAATGCCCCCACCAATTTGCTGCTGGGGCGTCCCCTGATCGGCGACGGCGCCAACGGCGCGCCCGGCACCGGCCAGCCCGGCGGTGCGGGCGGAATCCTGTGGGGCAACGGCGGCAACGGTGGTTCCGGCGGCGTCGGGCAGGCCGGCGGGGCTGGCGGTGAGGCCGGTCTCTGGGGCAACGGCGGATCTGGCGGGGCTGGTGGGGCGGCTGACGCCGCCGGCGCCGTTGGCGCAGCCGGTGGCAATGGCGGTGCGGGCGGCTGGTTGGGCGGTTTCGGCGGGCACGGTGGTGCCGGCGGTACCGGCGGGACGGGCACCGCGACCCAAAACGGCGGCACCGGCGGAGTCGGCGGGGCCGGCGGCCTGAACCGGGCGACGTCCTACAGCGGCGGGGCTGGCGGGATGGGTGGGACCGGCGGCGACGGTTGGTCCGGCGGCGCGGCCGGACCCGGATTGACCGGCGCCTCCGGGACCGGCGGCGGCAACGGCGGGGCTGGCGGTGCCGGCGGCGGCAACATCGGACTGTTGGGCACTGGCGGGGCCGGCGGACTCGGCGGCGCTGGTGGGGCGGGTGGCAGCGGCGCGACGGGCGGTTCCGGACTGGATTCGGTCACCCCTGGCGGACTAGGGGGCAACGGCGGCGCGGGTGGTAACGCAGGGGCGGGTGGCGCGGGCGGTTCGGGCGGAATATTCGGGATCGACGGCGCCACCGGCGCCACCGGCACCGGCGGTAATGGCGGCGCCGGCGGGCAGGGCGGTGCGGGATACGACGCGTCCGCGGTGGCGGGCGCTGCCGGCGGGCAAGGCGGTAAAGGCGGCACCGGCGGGATAGGCGGCGCTGGCGCCATCAACGGCGACGGCGGCAAAGGCGGCCAGGGCGGCGACGGCGGCGCCGGGTTCGACGCGAAGGGTCTGACCACGGGCGTCGACGGCAAAAACGGCGGACTAGGTGGTAACGGCGGGACCGGCGGGGCGGCCGGAAGCGGTGGCATCGGCGGCACCGACGGCCAAGGGGGTGCGGCCGGTGCGGGTGGTGCCGGTGGTGGCGGTGCGAGTAATGCAGCGTTTGGCGGCACCGGCGGTAATGGCGGCAATGGTGGCGACGGAGGTATCGGCGGTGCCGGTGGCGGAGTGGCCGGTGCCAAGGGTGTGGACGCAGTCGGCGGCAACGGTGGCAACGGCGGCCAAGGTGGCATCGGTACCACTGGCACCGAGACCTCGGACGGAGGTCAGGGTGGCCACGGCGGCTCGGGCGGCACCGGCGGTAAGGCCGGTGGCGACGGTGTGGCGGCCGGTGACGGCGGCGCAGGCGGCCAGGGCGGTAAGGGTGGCACTGGATTTAGCGCATCGGGAACGATCGGCGGCGTCGGCGAGAACGGCGGTAGAGGCGGCATGGGCGGGACCGGCGGGACCGGCGGGGCGGCCGGCAGCGGTGGCACCGGCGGCGCCGACGGCAAGGGCGGCGATGCCGGGGCCGGTGGTGTGGGTGGTCGCGGTGCCGAGGGTCGTGCCGGCTATCACGACGACATCGATCCCGAAATCGGCGGCAACGGCGGCCAGGGGGGTACCGGCGGGACCGGTGGCACCGGCGGCGCGGGCGGAGGACTGACCGGCGCCAAGGGCGCCGACGGCGCTGGGGGTAAGGGCGGCAACGGTGGCGACGGTGGCGCCGGCGTGAACGGCTTCCTCAACGACGGTGCCGGGAACGCCGGCCACGGCGGCGCCGGCGGGACCGGCGGGAACGCCGGCGGCGATCTAGCGGCGGCAGGCGACGGTGGCACCGGCGGCAGGGGCGGCAAGGGCGGCGCCGGGTCTGACTGGTCGCTCACTGATTTCGGCCGCAACGGTGGTGACGGCGGCATAGGCGGTAATGGCGGTACCGGCGGGGCGGCCGGCACTGGCGGCCTCGGCGGCGCCTTCGGTGATGGTGGAGACGGCGGAGCTGGTGGCGCCGGAGGCGGCGGCGCGTCTGGGCTCGACCCGTTGAGTCCCGCAAAAAGCAATGGTGGTTCCGGCGGTAACGGGGGCGCAGGTGGAGATGGCGGTGCCGCGCTTGGGAAAGGCGCCACGGCTGGTACCGGCGGTGCGGGCGGCGGCGGCGCTAACGGCGGTGTGGGCGGCAACTATAGCAACGTGTCCGGCAGCGGTGGTAACGGTGGAAACGGCGGCACCGGCGGCAACGGAGGCACCGCCACCGGAGGCGCAACCAACGGCGACGGCGGCAAGGGCGGCGCCGGTGGCGCGGCCGCCGGAGGCTTTGACGCGCAGTTGCTGACCACCGGCCAAGCCGGTGGTAATGGTGGTGCGGGCGGTCACGGCGGTACCGGCGGGTCGGCTGGCGGTGTCGGTGGCAACTACGGCGATGGTGGCAACGGTGGCGCGGGTGGCGTCGGAGGCGGTGGCGCCGCCGGTAAGACACCGGTCGCCTCCGATAACCCGGGAAACGGCGGTACCGGCGGTAACGGCGGCGACGGAGGCGCGGGCGGCGACGTTGGCGGTCCGGGCGCCAAGGCCGGTGCCGGCGCCCAGGGCGGCGCCGCCGGGGATGGCGGTGACGGCGCCTCTACCGTCAACGGACAACCCGGCGGCCAGGGGGGTAACGGCGGCCGCGGCGGGGCCGGCGGCAATGGCGGTGCCGCCCCGGCGGGTGGGACCAACGGTGACGGCGCGAAGGCCGGCGACGGCGGCGACGGCGGCAACGGGGGTAATGCCGCGCGCGGCCAGGGCAATCCCGACGATGGACCGGCTCACGGCGGTGGTGGCGGCGGTGGCGGCGCCGGCGGCAAGGGCGGTAGCGGCGGCGCCGGCCTAGGCGCCGCTGGCCCCGGCAACTCCGGCGGGTCGGGTGGCGTCGGCGGTAACGGTGGCACCGCGAACTTCGGCGGAGGGTTCTTCGACCTGACCACCGCAAACGGTGGGGACGGTGGGGGTGGCGGAACCGGCGCCACTACTACCACCGCAACCGGCGGCAAGGGCGGCGGCGGGGGCGGGGGCGGCGCCGGCGGTTTCGCAGCAGAAGGCGAGGCGGCCACCGGCGGTGGCGGCGGCGGAGGCGGTGCCGGGTCATCGAGCGGTGTCGCCGGCAGGGGCGGCGACGGCGGCGACGCCAGCGACGGGTTCACTGGTGGCGCCGGCGCTACAGGCGCGGGTGGTGTCGGCGGTGGAGGCGGAGGCGGCGCCTACGATGCCAATGGTTCGCCCGGCGCCGTGCCGGCAGGTGGCGCGGGCATCGCCCCTCTTGACAACAACGGGGGCAACGGCGGCACAGTCGGCGGGACCGGCGGCCAGGGCGGTTTCGGCACCTCATTCAGTCCGAACGACAACGGCAGCGACGGGCAGACCGCGCTCTAACCGGTCAGCCACCCAGCTCGCGCGCCACCGCATCGAACGCCCGCAGCGTGTCCAACAGCATCGGTTCCTCAGAGGACTCCGACTGGCTGGAAATCTTGGCGGCCACCACCTCTGCGGCGCGGTTGATGTAGATGACCTGACCGCACATGCCCAGACACAACACGACGTTGCTGCCCGGATAGGGGAACCACACCTGGTTGCGGTACATCCCGCCGGGCATCTCGTTGTCGTCGGGGCTGGCGGCGAACGCCTCCCGTGAGTCGGGCCCACCTTGCAGGGTGTCGGCGATCCACGCCGCCGGCACCACTTGCCGGCCGGTCAATGAGACGCCGTCGCGCAGGAACAGCGACCCGAACCGAATCATGTCGGTCAGACATGCGCTGATGCCGCCGTCGAACAATCCGGTGCCCTCGCTGTCGACGCCGATCGTGGCGTCGCACTGGGCCCCGATGCGGCTCCACAGCAGATCCGACATCAGCTCCGGCATCCGCTGGCCGGCTACGACCTCGCACATCCAGCCGAGGACGTCGGTTTCACAGGAGCGATATTGGAACGGCCCGCCGTGCGCTGACTTCTGCCGCAGGGTGAGCAGGAAATCCCGCAGCGTGGTGGGGCCGTCCGGCCCACTGCGGGGCGCCCACCCGAGGGCCTGGTCGAGCTGGTGTATCTCGGCCGTCGGGTGCAGGTAGTTGTCCGAGAAGGCGATACCTGAGCGCATATCCAGCAGATGACGCACGGTCGCCCCGGCGTAGCCGCAATCCCCCAGTGCGGGAACGTAATCCGTGACCGGCGAGTCGAGATCGATGGCCCCGGCGCCGTGCAACGCGCCCGCGACCGCTCCCACCAGCGACTTGCTCACCGAGAACAACAGGTGCCGGGTCTGTTGTCCCATGCCGCCCAGGTACTCCTCGGCCACCAACGAACCGCGGTGAGCGACGGCCCATCCGTCGGTGGCGGTGGTGGCCATCACGGTGCCGACCCGGGTGGCCACCCCGTCCGTCCGGTTCACCCGGACCTCGGCCAACCCCGCGTCGACCGCCGGTAACTCTGCGACCGGCCCGTCCCCGCGCGCGATCAAAGCAGTCGGCACGAAGTCTTCGACGTGCTGAAAAGACCACTGCGCGTAGGGCTCCGACAGCCAGTTGGCCAGTGAAATGCCGGCCGGGCGGCTCACGCTCGTGCTACGAGTCGAGAGACGATCGCTGCAGTCGGCGTCAGAGGTGTCGAGACGAACTTGGACTTGATGCCCTTCACCCAGCGCTGGCAACGCTCGGTCAGCTGGTAGTCGGGGGTCTGCAGGTGCCCGCGGGTGAACAGCACTCCGAGTTGGGCGCCCTCACAACGCAAGTCGCCGGGCGCCGCCACCCGCATGTAGAACGCCTCGGACCCGTCGAGCAGCGTGGCCCAATCGTTGGCGGGGCGCGCAAACGAGACGCGCCCGTCGTCGTCGATGCGCCACACACCGGTACGTGGCGTCGCGGTGAAGATCTCGAGATCCGGCGCGGTCTCGTTGATGATCAGCTGACTCCAGACCTCGTCTTCGCCGTAGCCGCGCTCCCAGCGCGAGTTGATCGCGTCGATGTCGAGCTCGTACTCCACGTCCATGTATTCGAGCAGGTGGAACAGGAACAGCGGCATGTCGGCGTAGGCCTCGGTGGTCAGGTTCGTCATCGGGCTCGCGCCGCTCAGGCGCGGGTTCACCTCGCCGAGGTAGAGCTCGTCGGAGTCCAGGTCATGCAGCAGGTCCACCTCGAAGTAGCCGCGGTAGCCCTCGCGGCCCAGGACATCGCCCAGCTTTCGCACCATTTCCCGCGCGGCGTGCGTCTGCGCGGGCGGCAGGACCTCGCGCCAGATGTCGTTGCCGCACCAGCCGCCCTTGGCCGGCGTCAGCTCCGGATACCCGACGAGACTCGTCATGGCCGGGCCGATCACGGTGCCGTGCCGCGTCACGGTGCCCTCGATGCACACCTCGACGTTGCGGATGCGCTTCATCACCTTGACTTCCTGACCGGCCAGGTCAGCGGCGTGATCGTCCCAGTCGCGCTGGCCGCGCACGAAGAACGTGCCCGACCCGGCGGCGCCGTAGGCGGCGTTGACGACGAGGTCGTCACCCAGACCCGCCTGCTGCGCCAGCGCCGACAGCTCCTCGTACGAACCGGCTCGCGCGATCACGTTCGGGACACTCCGGACGCCCGCCTCGTCGGCCAGGCGGGTCATGACGATCTTGGAGCCCAGCCGATGGCGCAACTCCACCGGAGCGTGCATGACTTCCAGCCCGGCCTGGCGCGCGAGGGCCTGTGTCTCCTCGTCCATCATCACGAAGCAGGCCTTGCCGCCGGGCCCCCTGCCGGCGATGAACTCGAGTGTCTCGGAATCACGCAGCAGGTGGTTGCACACATCCCCCATCGAGTCGAAGTCGATGCGGTCGCGCCGCCGCGGCACGAACACACGCGAGTGCACGCCCTCGAAGGAGTCAAAGTAGGTCAGGTAGAAGAAGTTTCGAACCCAGCGGTCGATCCCGAGCAGGTTGAAGGGGGTCGGCGAGATGAAGTACAGCGGCACGGTGTTGGTGTGGAAGAACGCACGTACGTCTGAGATGCCGTTCAACTTGCGGCGCGGTTCGGGCCCGCCTGCGTGGGCGGTCACGCCAGCCACGGTGACGTCGGGGGCAGGGGCCTAGCGGTGACCGCGGTGATCTCACATGCGTCCATGCCCACAAGTGTGCACGTGCCTACGGCGCCTTGAAAGCGTGGATTCCCATAGCACTGACTCTCTTGATCATCGTCGCAGGCTCTCGATCACGGACGGCAAGTGTTGATTCTGCGCTGAGGGCGTGGTTTTGCGAGTAGACGTCGCTCTCAGCGCAGACTGAATGCAATCAGCCCAACCTCAGACCGGAACGGCTTCCCGGCTGGGCACGTCAGCCGAACTCGTCAGTTGCAACGCCGGGTCGACGACGGCGTCGTCGCGCAGCAGTTTGACGTCGGCGTGGTAACTCATCGACGTCAACCACGGCTGGCTGGCACCCTGGCGGGGCAGCTGGTTGACCGCGCGGCGCACATAGCCGGCCGAAAAGTCCAGCAGCGGGCGGGTTTCCATGTCCGGGTCGTCGAGCACCGGGCGCGCGGTGTCGTAGCCGTTGGCGTCCATGTGCGCCAGCAGCCGGCAGAAGTGCTCGCACAGCAGGCCGACCTTCAGCGTCCACGAGGAGTTGGTGTAGCCGATCGCGTAGGCGAAATTCGGTACGTCGGACAGCATCATCCCCTTGTAGGCGACCCGCTCGGGCAGCTCGACCGGCTCGCCGTCGACCACCAGCGACATGCCGCCGAACGCCTGAAGATTCAAACCCGTTGCGGTGACGATGATGTCGGCGTCGAGTTCGCGGCCGGATTCCAGCAGGATCCCAGTTTCGGTGAACGTCACGATGCGGTCGGTGACCACCGATGCGCTGCCGTTGCTGATCGCCCGGAACAGGTCGGAGTCGGGTACCGCACACAGCCGCTGGTCCCACGGGTTGTACGCGGGGCTGAAGTGCTCGTCGACCGGATAGCCCTTGGGCAACCGTTTGGCGTTGACGCTGCGGATGATCTTCTTGGCCAGGCCCGGATACTTCTGGCAGAACTGGTACACGGCGCGCTGCTGACCGATGTTCTTGCGACGGGCCAGCGCGTAACCGAGCCTGTCGCCGAACAGCTTTCGTGCCGTGTTGGCGAAGACGTCTTTGGACGGCACCGGCATGATGTAGGTCGGCGAGCGCTGCAGCATGGTGACGTGCCCGGCCCGTTCGGCCATTGCCGGCAACATGGTGACGGCCGTTGCGCCGCTGCCGATGATGACCACCTTCTTGCCCGCGTAGTCGAGGTCCTCGGGCCAGTGCTGCGGGTGCACGATTTGCCCGGCGAACCGCTCGCGGCCCTCGAAGTGCGGGGTGAAGCCCTCGTCGTAGCGGTAATAGCCGCCGGCGCAGAACAACCAATTGGCGCTGATCTGCGTCGTCTCACCGGTGTCGGTGCGTTCGACATCGACGACCCACCGTGCATCGGAACTCGACCACGCGGCGCCGCGCACCTTGTGGTGGAAGCGGATGTTGCCGTCGATGCCGTTCTCCGCGGCGGTCTCGCGCAGATACGTCAGGATCTTGTCGGCGGTGGCGATGGCGTCCTCGTCGCGCCATGGCTTGAACTCATAGCCGAAGGTGTGCAGATCGGAGTCCGAACGAATCCCGGGATAGCGGAACAGATCCCAGGTGCCGCCGGTCGCACCGCGCGCCTCGAGGATCGCGTAGCTGCGACCGGGATGCTCGCGCTGTAGGTAGTAGGCGGCACCGATGCCCGAGATACCGGCGCCGACGATGAGGACGTCGACGTGCTCGACCTCGGTGTTTGTAGATATGCGGGACATGACCTGGCTCCTGACGCCGGATGCGTGTACTGCGTTCCATGGTCTCGGTCCCGGGGCGCCGCGACCAAGATGGGATCTGACCATTCCTGGCGGCTTCGTGGTGCAATTTGCACCACTGACTTATGGTGGCTGCATGTCCTGGAAGCGTCCATCGGAGCCGGTCAGGGAGCTGATCCGGCAGTGTGCGCAGATCACCGTCAATCCGCGTGCCGAGTGGCTCGACGAACTCGACGCCGAAGTGCTCGCGGCCAGCCCGGCGTTGGCGGCCGACCCCGAGCTGGCCGCCGCGGTCGGTCGCAGCAACCGGGCCAACATGTACTTCTGGGGCGCGGCCAACGTGCGCGACCCCGGCGCGCCGGTGCCCCCGAACAGCGGGCCGGAGCCGATGAATATCGCGCGCGAGGTCGCCCGGCGCGGACTCACCCCGTTCACCCTCGACGCCTACCGAATCGGGGAGGCAGTGGCGTGGCGCCGGCTGATGGAGATCGCGTTCTCGCTGACGTCGGATCCCGCCGAATTGCACGAGTTGCTCGACGTCTGCTCCCGCTCGATCAGCGCTTTCATCGACGGAACCCTGGCGGGCATCGCCGCACAGATCGAGCAGGAACGCGACGATCTCACCCGCGGGACCCATGCCGAACGACTCGAGACCGTCGCCCTGATCCTCGACGGGGCCCCCATCACGCGAAAGCGCGCAGAGGCACGACTCGGGTACGCGCTGACCGGCCCGCACGTCGCCGCCGTGATCTGGAGCGACGATCCGGCGGGCGACATGGCCGGACTGGATTCGGCCGCCGAGTCGTTCGGACACGCCGCCGGGGTGCGACCGCTCACCGTCCTCGCTTCCACGGCCACCCGCTGGGTATGGATACCGGCGAGATCGATAGACATTGCCGCGCTGCGTGATTCGATCGAAGCCCGGCCGGATATCCGTGTCGCGGTAGGACCCTGCGCCGAGGGCATCGACGGTTTCCGGCGCAGTCACTTCGACGCCATCACCACCCAACAGATGTTGGCGCGCCTGCAATCACCGCGACGTGTCGCGCGGTTCGCCGACGTCGAACTGGTCGCCTTGATCACCGCCGACACCGACCGCGCCATCGAGTTCGTCCGCCACACCCTGGGCGCGCTGGAACAGGCGGGACACGAACTACAGGAGACCGTAAGGGTTTTCGTGCATGAGCAGTGCAATGCGTCGCGCGCCGCGACACGGCTCTATACCCATCGCAACACGCTGCTGCGGCGCTTGGCCCGCGCCGACGAACTGTTGCCCCGTCCGCTGGCCGAGTGCAGCGTCAATGTGGCGGTCGCACTCGACGTGCTGCGCTGGCGCGGCAAGTAGGTAATCCAGTCAGGCGGACATCACGATCGTCGATCAATCCGGTGACGGGCCGCGCCGCCGATCCGACTGATGACACCTAGTGCCCCAGAATGCGGGCATGACGGTAGCTGGCGAACCGACGGCACAGTTCTCGCGGCAGACGTTTCTGCGGGCTGCCGTCGGGACCTTGGCCGCCGGGGCGGTCTTCGGGACCGCCCGCGCCGGTGCCGCACCCAACAGCGCCGACTGGGGCAGTCTGTCGGGAGCCATCGGCGGGCAGGTCATTGAACCGGAGAACGGGCAATTCGGTTCGGCCAAGCAGGTTTTCAACACCAACTACAACGGTTCGACACCGGCGGCGGTCGTCAACGTGACGTCGGCCGCGGACGTGCAGAAAGCGATGGCGTTCGCGGCTACCCGCAAGCTCAAGGTCGCCGCGCGCAGCGGCGGGCACTCCTACATCGGAGCGTCCACGGCAGACGGAGCCCTGGTAATCGACCTGCGCGGGCTACCCGGGGATCCCAAATACGACCCCGCCAGCGGACAGATCACCGTCACGCCCGCAACGCATCTGTTTGCGATGCACCAGACGCTGGCCGCCGCGGGCCGAGGCATCCCGACGGGTACCTGCCCGACCGTCGGTGCGGCGGGACACACCTTGGGTGGCGGCATCGGTGCACAGTCGCGGCACGCCGGACTGCTCTGCGACCAGCTGGCGTCGGCGAACGTGGTGCTGCCCGGCGGGCAGGCGGTCACCGCGTCGGCCACCAGCAACCCCGACCTGTTCTGGGCGTTGCGGGGTGGCGGCGGCGGCAACTTCGGGGTGACAACCTCGTTGACCTACACCACGTTTGCCAGCGAGGACGTAGACGTCGTCAACATCTTCTTCCCGCCGCAGGCGTTCGCGCAGGTTCTGCTCGGCTGGCAGAGCTGGCTGCGTACCGTCGACCGCAAGTTCTGGGCGCTGGCCGACGCCACCGTCGACGGGATGGGCACGCAGTGCCGCATCATGGCGACGTCCCCGGTCGGGACCGCCAACAGCGTTGCGGGCGCGATTGTTTCGGCGGTCGGTGTACAACCGAGCAGGACCGAGAACCTGACGCTCAACTATCTGGACCTGGTGAAGTATCTGGCCGTGGAGAACCTCAACCCGTCCCCGCTGGGCTACGTCGGTGGTTCCGATGTCTTCCCGACGATCAACGCCGGTGCCGCCAAGGGAATCGCTTCGGCGCTGGAGGCGTTTCCGCGCGGTGCCGGGCGAGGTCTGGTGATCATGCATGCCCTCGACGGCGCGCTGGCCAGTGTGGCCGGCGACGCCACGGCCTTCCCGTACCGGCGGCACTCCGCGATGGTGCAGTGGTACGTCGAAACGGCCGGTTCCCCGTCGGCGGCCGCCGGTTGGCTCACCACCGCACACCAAGCGGTGCAACCGTATTCGGCTGGCGGCTACGTCAACTACATCGAACCCAACCAGCCGCCGTCACGGTACTTCGGCGCCAACCTGGCCCGGCTCAGCGCCGTCCGTCAGAAGTACGATCCGGGCCGGATGATGTTCTCCGGCATGAACTTTTGATTCCGCGCCAAGGGATTATCTGCGATGATGCAGCGTCATGGGCATCACTCGCACGCTGACGATCTTCACTGTTCTCGGCTACGCCACGCTGGCCACGTCGGGCGTCGCCGCAGCCGACGACAGCCTCAACGGCCACTACCGCGCCGTCGTCGACGGCTCCCCGTCCAATCAACTCGGTGACATCCTGCTGATCAACACCACCTGCGACCCTTCGGGCAACTGCAGTGGTTGGGTGTCGACACCCAAGACCTGGGGCGCCGCGATCAACAAAACCCCGGGCGGCCCATGGACGATCAACCGCACCGACAGCCAGGGCTGGACCTGCCCGGACGGGACCAAGACAGCGGCGGATCTCGTCTACACGTTCGCCGTAGGAAGTCTGGCCGGTTCGATCACATCGACAAAAGCCGCCGGCGGATGCGGTGATCCGTCAACGCCCAGCACCACCCACGCGCTTCAGGTCCAGCAGTGCGTCGACAGCCCCACTCGGGGAGTGTGCCCCTGAGCGACGGCTAGTCGGGGTCGACGTCGGCGACACATCGCACCGGATAAAGCTCGTACGTACCGCGGAAGCCCTTGAGTTCGACCTCGCGGGGTGCGTCCAACGCGATATCGGACGCCCCTGAAACCGCCTCCCGAATCGACTCACTAACCAACACTTCCCCACCCTCGGCCTCGCCCGCGACCCGCGCGGCCATCGCCACATTGCGGCCGAACAGATCGTCGCCGCGCCGCACTGAGCTGCCCATGTGCAGACCGATGCGCACCCGGATGCGTTCCCAGCGTTCGGGTTCGGACTGTAACGCGCGTTGCACGGCCATACTGCAGCGCACGGCCTTGACGGGATCGGAGAAGGCGATCATGAAACCGTCGCCCTGAGTTTTGACGACATGTCCGCCGTTGTCGCCGACCTGCTTGCTGATCAATTTGTTGTGGCGTTCCAGCAGCTTCACCCAACCTCGGTCGCCGAGTTCCTCGTTGAGTTCGGTGGAACCCTCGATGTCGGAGAAGGCGATCACCACGTTGCCGTCGGCTGTCATCCTGGCCAGGTCGGGTCGTTCCACCCGCGCCCAACCGGCCAGGTCCTCCACCGAGTTGCGGACGGTGGCACCTAGGCCCTTGTTGATCAGTGAATCCGCGGTGCGCCAAACGGTTCTGACCGCAAGCGGAGCCATCCCGGGCGGCCGTCTACGGCGTGGTCGGTCTTGGCGCAGCCGCGCCAGCGCCTTTCGGGCTCCAGTCAGCTGCCGCCGCGACACGATCAGCACGATTCCCACCGCGACGAGGCCAGCGAATTCGACGAGAGCGACGATGGCCCACAGCAGTTCCGCGCTCACGGTCAGGTTGCGGATTCCCCAGCGCGTCGCAGCATGCTTTCCGCGTGCCGCAGCACCGGCGAGTCGACCATCTGCCCTTCGAACGCGAACACGCCGCGCTCGGTCTTGGCCGCCGCCAGCACGCGCCGGGCCCAGTCCAGCTTGTCGTCGCTGGGCCGGTAAGCGCTGCGCACCACCGGAACCTGACTCGGGTGGATGCATACGGTCACGTCGAACCCGACGGTGGCGGCGTCGACGGCCTCGTCCCGCAAACCGTCGATGTCGCGGATGTCGAGGTGCACGGCGTCCAGCGCGAGCCGGCCGAAGGCGGAGGCCGCCAGCAGGATCGTCGAGCGGACGTGCCGGTCGACGTCGCGGTAACGTCCGTCGGGCCACCGACTGGAACTGCCACCCAGCGAGACGGTCAGATCCTCCGCGCCCCACATCATCGCCACCACACCGTCTGCGGCGGCGATTTCGGTGGCGAACACCGCACCTCGCGCACTTTCGACCAACGCGATGACGTCGCGCGGCGCCAGCGCTGTGACCTGCGCGGCTGACTCCGTCTTGGGCAGCATCACCGTGGTGTACGGCGTCTCAGCCAGGACTTCGAGGTCGCGAGCGTACTCGTCGGTGCCTGCGGCGTTGATCCGGACGACGGTGCGCGCGGGGTCAAGTGGTGTGTCGCGCAACGCTTTACGGGCGGCCGGCTTGTCCGCCTCGGCCACACCGTCTTCGAGGTCGAGGATCACCACGTCGGCTGCGGCGGCGGCTTTCGCGAAGCGCTCGGGCCGGTCAGCCGGACAGAACAGCCAGCCCGGACCGGCATCGCGCAGGCTCATTGCCCCGCCCCGCTCGGCCGCTTCTGCACCAGCGTGGTGCGCACTGCCCGTGCCACGACGTCGCCGTGCTGGTTACGACCGGTGTGCTGCAAGGTGACAATGCCTTCTTTCGGGCGGCTTTTCGACTCCCGCTTGTCGGTGCACACCGTCTCGGCGTACAAGGTGTCGCCGTGGAAGACGGGTTTGGGGAACGACACCTCGGCGAAACCGAGGTTGGCGACGATGGTGCCCAGGGTCAGCTGCGCGACGGAAAGACCGACCAGTGTGGACAGGGTGAACATCGAATTCACCAGTCGCTCACCGCGAAAGCCCGGCTGTTCGGCGGCCCACGCGGCGTCCAGATGCAGCGACTGGGTATTCATCGTCAGCGTGGTGAACAACACGTTGTCGGCCTCGGTGACGGTGCGCCCGGGTCGGTGCAGATAGGTGGTGCCGACCTCGAACTCCTCGAACCACAAACCGCGCTGGACGATCCTTGCCCCGACTGTGACATCTGCGACGCGACTCGCCGAGGCTGTGTCGTCAGATTCACCCTCGGAAGGGGCCGCGGCGTCGGTGTCGCTCATGACAGTCCCAGCGATCGCGCGATCAACATCAACTGCACCTCCGTTGTGCCTTCACCGATTTCGAGGATCTTGCTGTCGCGGTAGTGGCGGGCCACCGGGTACTCGTTCATGAACCCGTATCCGCCGTGGATCTGGGTGGCGTCCCGCGCGTTGTCCATCGCGGCTTCCGACGAGATCATCTTCGCGATCGCCGCTTCCTTCTTGAATGGCTTGCCGGCCAACATCTTTGCCGCGGCGTCGTAGTAGGCGGTGCGGGCGGCGTGGGCACGTGCTTCCATGCGAGCGATCTTGAAGCTGATGGCCTGGTAGGAGCCGATCGGCTGACCGAAGGACTGACGTTCCTTGGCGTACTTGACGCTTTCGTCGACGCAGCCCTGCGCCACCCCCGTCGCGAGCGCGGCGATCGCGATCCGGCCCTCGTCGAGGATCGACAGGAAGTTCGCGTAACCCTTGCCGCGGGTGCCCAGCAGGTTCTCTTCGGGGACCCGGGCGTCATCGAAGGTCAGCGGATGGGTGTCCGAGGCGTTCCAGCCGACTTTGTTGTAGACGGGCTCGACGATGAAACCCGGTGTGCCGTTGGGCACGATGATCGTCGAGATCTCCTTCTTGCCGTCGGCGATGGTGCCCGTCACCGCGGTGACGGTGACCAGCGAGGTGATGTCGGTGCCGGAGTTGGTAATGAACTGCTTGCTGCCGTTGATGATCCATTCGCCGCCGTCGAGTCGAGCGGTGGTGCGGGTGCCACCGGCGTCCGAGCCCGCACCGGGTTCGGTGAGCCCGAAGCCGGCCAGCGCGCGGCCGGCAACCAGGTCGGGCAGCCACTGCTGTTTCTGCTCCTCGGTGCCGAACCGGTAAATGGGCATTGCCCCCAGACCGACACCGGCTTCCAGCGTGATGGCCACCGATTGATCAACCTTGCCGAGTTCCTCGAGGGCCAGCGCCAAGGCGAAATAGTCGCCGCCCATGCCGCCGTACTCTTCCGGGAACGGCAGGCCGAACAGGCCCATCTCGCCCATCTTGGCGACGACCTCGTACGGAAAGCTGTGTTCCTCATCGTGTTTGGCCGACACCGGCGCGACCACCGAGCGCGCGAAGTCGGCCACCGTGTCGCGCAGGTCCTCGTACTCCTTGGGTAACGTCCCCGCGGGAATCGTCGTGGTCATGTTCAATCCTTGCTCTCTGTTTCTTCTGCAGTGGGCACCAGCCGGGCCAGCACCTGCTCGACCTTTACTTGGTCGCCGACGCCCACCAGCACCTGCACCCGCCCCGAAATCGGTGCGGCCAGTGAATGTTCCATCTTCATCGCCTCGACCACGACCACCACGTCGCCTTCGGAGACCTCGGTGTCCGACTCGACCTGCACGGCGATCACGCTGCCCGGCATCGGGCTGAGGATCTCGGCCGGTCGCTCGCCGCCGGTGCGGTCGATCTTGTGTTCCTCGGCTTCGCGGATATGCCAGGTGCCGCGTTCGTCGGCGATCCACAGATGTTGATCGGCCTCGGCCCAGTGATAGTCCTGGCGCAGCCCATCGATCGTCACGCTCAGCTGGTGCTCACCGACCTGCACGGTCGCAGGCCTGACCTCGCCGTCGCCGACCTGCACGCCCGCCGCGTCGGGCAGCCCCCACACCGACACCGTCTCGGTGCGCAGCGGGGTCTGCACCTCAGTTCGCACCGGAGCCACCAGACTGACGAGCCGCCACCCGGTCGGTTGAGCCCACAGCTCGCTCCCGGCGCGGTCGGCCAATGCCCATTGACGGTAGAGGCCGCCCGCGGCAAGCAGGTCATCGGGCGCGGGTGCCGGCTCGAAGTCGGCCAATCGCTCGTCCAGCAGGGCGGTGTCCAAATCCCCGGCACGCACCCGTTCGTCGGCGAGCAGGAATCGCAGAAACTCGACGTTGGTCTGTACCCCGAGCACCGCAGTCTGCGAGAGCGCCCGGTCGAGCCGGGCCAGTGCCTCGGCGCGGTCGGCGCCGTGCGCGATCACCTTGCTCAGCATCGGGTCGTAATCGCTGCCCACCACGGTGCCGGACAACAGCGACGAATCGACCCGCACGCCGCTGCCGGAGGGTTCCCGCACGTGCAGTACCCGACCACCCGTCGGCAGGAATCCCCGAGCTGGATCCTCGGCGTAAACCCTTGCCTCGATGGCGTGTCCGGTGAGCTCGATGTCGTCCTGAGCGAACCCCAGCTTCTCCCCCGCGGCGACCCGCAGCTGCCACTCGACGAGGTCGAGGCCGGTGATCTCTTCGGTGACCGGATGTTCCACCTGCAGACGGGTGTTCATCTCCATGAAGAAGAACTCGTCGGGCCGGTCGCCGGAGACGATGAATTCCACCGTGCCGGCGCCGACGTAGTCGACGCTGCGGGCGGTGCTGCACGCCGCAGCCCCGATCCGCGCCCTGGTCTCGGCGTCCAGCAGCGGCGAGGGCGCCTCCTCGATCACCTTCTGGTGGCGTCGTTGCAGACTGCACTCGCGCTCACCCAGATGCACCACGTTGCCGTGCGTGTCAGCGAGCACCTGCACCTCAATGTGCCTGGGCCGCAGCACAAACCGCTCCAGGAACAGCGTGTCATCGCCGAACGCCGAGGCGGCTTCACGGCGGGCACTGACCAAGGCGGCACGCAGCTTCGACGGTTCTTCGACCAGCCGCATGCCTTTGCCGCCGCCGCCGGCAGACGGCTTGACCAACACCGGGTAGCCGATTTCGTCCGCCGCGCTCACCAGCTCGTCGTCCGTCAGCCCCGGCCGAGCCACCCCCGGCACCACCGGCACGTCGAACTCGGCGACCGCGTTCTTGGCGGTGATCTTGTCGCCCATCACCTCGATGGCGCGCGCCGGTGGGCCGACAAACGCCACCCCGGCGCGCTCACATTCCGCAGCGAAAGCGGCGTTCTCGGAAAGGAATCCGTAACCCGGGTGGATCGCTTCGGCACCGGTGCGCGCCGCCGCCCGCAGCACGTGCTGCATGTTCAAATAGCTTTCGCGCGCCGGCGCAGGCCCCAGCCGCACCGCGGTGTCGGCCTCGAGCACGTGCCGCGCTCCGGCGTCGGCGTCGCTGTAGACCGCAGCCGCACGAATGCCCAGCCGGCGCAACGTCCGGATCACCCGCACGGCGATCTCGCCGCGGTTCGCCACCAATACCGTCTCAAACATGAGTCACATCCGGAAGACGCCGTAGGATACCGGCTCCAGCGGCGCCTGGGCACACACCGAAAGAGCCAGTCCGACAACCGTTCTGGTGTCGGCAGGGTCGATGATCCCGTCGTCCCACAGGCGGGCGGTCGAATAATAGGGGTTGCCCTGGTCCTCGTACTGCTCGCGAATGGGTGCCTTGAACGCGTCTTCCTCCTCCGGCGACCACGGCTTGCCGTTGGCGGAAAGTTGCTCGCCGCGCACGGTGGCCAGCACGGACGCGGCCTGCTCACCGCCCATCACCGAGATCCGCGCATTCGGCCACATCCAGAGGAAGCGGGGCGAATAGGCCCGGCCGCACATCGAATAGTTGCCCGCGCCATACGATCCGCCGATCACCACGGTCAGCTTCGGTACCCGCGCGCACGCCACGGCCGTCACCATCTTCGCGCCGTGCTTGGCGATGCCGCCCGCCTCGTAGTCGCGGCCGACCATGAATCCCGCGATGTTCTGCAGGAACAGCAACGGGATCCGACGCTTGTCGCACAGCTCGATGAAATGTGCTCCCTTGACGGCGGATTCGCCGAACAGCACGCCGTTGTTGGCGATGATCCCCACCGGGTGGCCGTGAATCCGGGCGAACGTGGTCACCAGCGATTTGCCGTAATTGGCTTTGAATTCACTGAATTCGCTACCGTCGACCAGTCGCACGATCACCTCGTGCACGTCGTAGGGCACCCGCGGGTCCGGGGGTACCACGTCGTAGAGTTCGGTCTGCGCGTGCTTGGGTTCGACCGTCGGTATGACCTCCCAGGGCGCGGGCTCGCGCGGCCCGAAGGTGGCCGCGATCCCACGCACGATCCGCAGCGCATCCTCGTCGTCCTCGGCCAGATGGTCGGTCACCCCGGAAACCCTGGAGTGCAGATCGCCGCCGCCCAGTTCTTCGGCGGTGACGATCTCGCCGGTGGCCGCTTTCACCAGCGGAGGGCCGCCCAGGAAGATCGTGCCCTGCTCGCGGACGATGACGGCTTCGTCGCTCATTGCCGGCACGTAGGCACCGCCGGCTGTGCAGGAACCGAGGACCGCGGCCACCTGCGGAATCCCCTTGGCGCTCATGGTCGCCTGGTTGTAGAAGATCCGCCCGAAGTGTTCGCGGTCGGGGAACACTTCGTCCTGTTTGGGCAGGAAAGCCCCGCCGGAGTCGACGAGGTAGATGCAGGGCAGCAGATTCTGCAGCGCCACCTCCTGCGCGCGCAGATGCTTCTTGACCGTGATCGGGTAATACGTACCACCCTTGACCGTTGCGTCGTTGGCGACGATCACGCACTCGCGTCCGGCTACCCGTCCGATCCCGGTGATGATTCCCGCGCCCGGGGATTCATCGCCATACATGCCGTTGGCAGCCAGGGCGGCCAGTTCCAGGAACGGGCTGCCCGGGTCGAGCAGCCGGTCCACCCGTTCGCGCGGGAGCAATTTGCCGCGGCTGACGTGGCGCTCCCTGGCGCGTTCGTTGCCGCCCAGAGCGACAGCGGAGAGCTTTTCGCGCAGTTCGGCCACCAGCCGGTGGTGTTCGTCGGCGAACGACGGGGCCGTCACTGTGGTCACTGTGTCACCAGATCCGAAAGGTTCAGCGGCGGCTGCGTTTTCGCGACGACTTCTTCGACCGACACCTCCGGGGCGGTCTCGATCAGGTGCAGGCCGTCGTCGCGGACGTCGATGACCGCGAGTTCGGTGACGATCCGGTTGACACACCCGATGCCGGTCAACGGCAGCGTGCACCGCTCCAGGATTTTCGGGCTGCCGTCCTTGGCGGCGTGTTCCATCATCACGATCACCTTGCGGGCGCCGTGCACCAGGTCCATCGCGCCGCCCATGCCCTTGACCATCTTGCCGGGGATCATCCAGTTCGCCAGGTCGCCGGTGACCGAAACCTGCATGGCGCCAAGGACTGCCACGTCCAGGTGCCCGCCGCGGATGATCCCGAACGAGGTGGACGAGCCGAAGAACGAGGCGCCGGGCAGCGTGGTGACGGTTTCCTTGCCGGCGTTGATCAGGTCGGCGTCGACGTCCTCGCGACGCGGGTAGGGACCGACTCCGAGGATCCCGTTCTCCGAGTGCAGCACGACATGCACGCCGTCGGGGATGTGGTTGGGGATCAGGGTGGGCATCCCGATCCCCAGGTTGACGTATTGCCCGTCCTCGAACTCCGAAGCCACCCGCGCGGCCATGCCGTCTCTGCTCCAGGTCATTTGGCGCCCTCCCCTTCGGCGTCCGTCACGCTAGCGTGACGTTCGGCGCCGAGCGTCACGCCAGCGCAGCGCTCGGCAAAGTCATGGACGCTCACCGCACCGTCTCCTTCTCGATTCGCTTCTCGGGATCAGGCACATGCACCACGCGCTGCACGAAAACGCCCGGCGTGTGCACCGTCGCGGGATCGATCTCGCCTGGCTCAACGAGTTCCTCGACCTCGGCGATGGTGATCCGGCCGGCGACCGCACATTCGGGGTTGAAGTTGCCCGCGGCGTAGCGGTACACCAGGTTGCCCAGCCGGTCACCCTTCCACGCGTGCACGAGCGCGAAGTCGGTCCGGATCCCCCGCTCGAGAACGTAAGTCACGCCGTCGAACTCGCGGGTCTCTTTGGGCGGTGACACCACCGCCACCTCGCCGGAGGAGTCGTAGCGCCAGGGCAGTCCACCGTCGGCGATCTGGGTGCCGACCCCGGCCGGCGTGTAGAAGCCGGGAATGCCCATCCCCCCGGCGCGAAGACGTTCGGCCAACGTACCCTGCGGGGTCAGTTCGACTTCGAGCTCGCCGGACAGGAATTGGCGGGCGAATTCCTTGTTCTCCCCGACATAGGACGAGACGGTGCGGCGAATCCTCCTGTTCGCCAACAGAATCCCCAGCCCGATGCCGTCGACGCCGCAGTTGTTGGACACCGTCTCCAGATCGGTCACACTGCTGTCGGCCAAGGCTGCGATCAGCGCCTCCGGAATGCCACACAACCCGAATCCGCCGACGGCCAGCGACGACCCATCGGCTATGTCTGCCACCGCCTCGGCAGCGGTCGCCACCACCTTGTCCATATACCGCAGCGCCCTCCGGTTTCAGTTAATAATCATTAACTAAACGGTGAGAATACCATTTCCCTGCGCAGCGGGTAAAGGCAGGGCTGGGGCTATTCCCGCTCACTGAGGTGCTCGATCGCGCGCTGCCGCATCTCGACTTTGCGGACTTTGCCGGTGACCGTCATGGGGAACTCGTCGACGACCCAGACATAGCGGGGAATCTTGAACTTCGCGATGCTGCCGACGCAGAACTCCCGCAGCCGCTCGGGGGTCAGCTCCGAGGCTCCCGCACGCAACGTGACCACCGCCATGAGTTCTTCGCCGTAGCGCTCGTCGGGCACCCCGATGACGTGGGCGTCGAGGATGTCCGGATGCGTGTGCAGGAACTCCTCGATCTCGCGCGGGGAGATGTTCTCCCCGCCACGGACGACGATGTCCTTGATCCGTCCGGTGATCCGCACATATCCGGCGGAGTCCATGGACGCCAGGTCGCCGGTGTGCATCCACCCGTCCGCGTCGAGGACTTCTGCGGTCTTCTGCGGGTCATTCCAATAGCCCGACATCACCGAGTAGCCGCGCGTGCAGAACTCCCCCGCCGCCCCACGGGGGACCGTCGCACCGGTCATCGGGTCGATCACCTTGATCTCCAGATGCGGCCCTACCCTCCCGACCGTCGCGACGAGCCGCTCCAACGAATCGGCGGTGCGCGTCTGAGTCGACACCGGGGCCGTTTCGGTCATGCCGTAACAGATCGACACCCCGGGCATGTGCATGCGCTCGATCACCATGCGCATCACCTCGACCGGACAAGGGGATCCGGCCATGATCCCGGTGCGCAGACTGTCCAGCCGGTAGTCGGCGAAGTCCGGCAACCCAAGCTCGGCAATGTACATCGTCGGCACCCCGTAGAGGCTGGTGCACCGTTCGTCCTGCACCGCGCGCAAGGTGGCGGTGGGATCGAAGCCGGGCGACGGGATCACCATGCAGGCACCGTGGCTGGTGGCCGCCAGGTTGCCCATCACCATCCCGAAGCAGTGGTAGAACGGCACCGGGATACAGATCCGATCGTGTTCGGTGTACTCGAGTAGCTCACCGACCAGGTAGCCGTTGTTGAGGATGTTGCGATGGCTCAGCGTGACGCCTTTCGGGTATCCCGTTGTGCCCGAGGTGTATTGGATGTTGATCGGATCGGACGGTGTCAGCAGCGCGGTCCTCGCGTCCAGCGCGGCCGGGTCGGCTTGGGCACCAACCAACTCGTCCCAGCGATCACTGCCCATGATGGTGACGGCACAGTCGGGCGCTGCGTCGGCCAGCATCTGCGCGTAGTCCGCACCTTTGAAACCCGGTGCGGCAACTACCATCCGCACGCCGGACTGGTTCAGCGCATACTCCAGTTCGCGCGCTTGGTAGGCGGGATTAATAGTCACCAGGATCGCGCCGATGTGAGCAGTCGCGTATTGCACCAGCACCCATTCCCATCGGTTGGGCGCCCAGATCCCGACCCGATCACCCGCTTCGATGCCGGCTTGCAACAGTCCCGTCGCCAAACCCCGTACGGCGTCCGATAGTTCGGCGTAGGTCCACCGCCGGCCCGCGGCGACGTCGACGAGCGCATCACGACTCGCGAAGGCGTCCGCGGTAGCCGCGAGATTGGCGCCGATGGTGGTCCCGAGTAACGCAGGTGTGTTCGGGCCACGTTCGTAGGAAAGCGGATTGCGGTCTGCGGCGTCGGTGGTTGTCACGGTCCCTCCGGCCGGTAATCGGGTGTTACGTTAGTGACGATTAACCGACATGTCCAGGAGGGCCGTCATGGCAGCATCCGCCCCGGACGGGGAGCCCGGTGCACCTGAGGCGCCAAATCGTCGCAGCCAGTTGAAATCCGACCGTCGGCTGCAACTGCTAGCCGCCGCCGAGAGACTGATCGCCGAACGAGGTTTCCTCGCGGTGCGCCTGGAAGACATCGGCGCAGCTGCCGGCGTCAGCGGTCCGGCGATCTATCGTCACTTCCCCAACAAGGAGTCGCTGCTGGTCGAGTTGTTGGTCGGGATCAGCGCCCGACTGCTTGCCGGTGCCCGCGCAGTGGCGGACCGCGGCGCCGATGCCTCGGCGACGCTGGACGGTCTGATCGACTTTCATCTGGACTTCGCCCTGGGCGAGCCGGACCTGATCCGTATCCAGGACCGTGATCTCGCCCACCTGCCGGCCACAGCGGAGCGGCAGGTGCGCAGAGCCCAGCGGCAGTATGTGGAGATCTGGGTGGGCGTGTTGCGCGAGTTGAACCCCGAACTCGCCGAGGCCGATGCCCGGTTGATGGCGCACGCCGTTTTCGGGCTGTTGAACTCGACGCCGCACAGCATGAAGTCGGCCGATACCAAGGCGTCGCGGGTGCTTCGGTCCCGCGCCGTCATGCGGACGATGACGCTCGCGGCGCTGACGGCAGGGGACCTGTAGTGCGCGTTCGCTGAAGCGCGGTCAAAGCCCCCCTCGCCGTCCCCAGGTACCCTGCGAAGTGGACATGAACGAGCCACGCCGCACCCAGAATTTCGGTCCCCCTGAGCCGGGGTGGTATTCGGCGTCTCCGCAGGATGCCGCCGATTCGGTGATCGATTACCCGGCCTACGCCGACGAGATGCCGTACGCCTACGGCGGCAGGGGCTCGCCGTGGGCACCGGGCGCCTATTCACCGAACCCGACCCAACAGTTGCCGTCACAGTATTGGCAACAAGACCAGCCGTCGTCCGACGAGCCGCCGGGAAGCACCCCGCCGCCGGGATCGCCGCGCTGGCTGTGGTTTGTGGCCGGCGCCGCGGTGCTGCTCGTCATCGGCCTGGTCATCGCGCTGGTCGTCACGAACAGTTCGGACACCCAGCAGACCGCCATCGAACCGCTGCCCCCGATGCCCGGGCCCAGCACCACCTTCGCGCCGCCGACCACCAGGACGGCGCCCCCGTCGACCACTCGCAGGCCGCCGCGGACCACCACGACCGAGCCAGGCACGACGGTCCCGCCCACGGCCACCGTGCCGGGCACGATGCAGTCCGTGGTCTACAGCGTCACCGGGGAAGGCCGGGCGATCAGCGTGATGTACATGGACACCGGCGATCTCATCCAGACCGAGTTCAACGTCACGCTGCCGTGGACCAAACAGGTGAGCCTGTCCACGTCGGCGACTCATCCGGCCAGCGTCACGATCGTCAACATCGGCCACAACGTCACCTGTTCGGTGACCGTGGCCGGAGTGCAGGTTCGTCAGCGCACCGGCCAGGGTTTAACCATCTGCGACGCCCCGCTCTGACTGCGGTCGCGGCACCCGCACGAAGAACATCGCCACCAGTCCGGCGAGCAGCACCACGACTATGCCGCCCAAACCGGCCCGATCCGCGGCGAATACGTCGACGAAGACGGAGAACAACCACGGGGCGATGAATGACATTGCTCGGCCAGTCATCGTGTAAAGACCAAAGGCGACACCCTCTTTGCCGTGTTGCGCCAACCGAAGCAACAGGGCACGCGCAGAGGATTGCGAAGGCCCGATGAACAGACACAGGGACAACCCGCACACCCAGAACGCGAGTGGGCCGGACACGGCCAGCATGGCCATCCCGGCGGTGAGGATGGCAATCAGAGAAGCGATGATGACCGGTTTCGATCCGATTCGGTGATCGACAAACCCTCCCACCGCCGCACCAATCGCGGCCACGACGCACGCGGCCACGCCGAAGATCAGCACGTCACCTTTAGGGACGCCGTAGACCTTGACGCCTAGCACCGGACCGAACGTGAATACCGCCGCCAGTCCGTCCCGCAACAGCGCGCTTGCCACCAGGAAGTAGACGAGGTTGCGGTCGCGGTGCCACTCGGAGGTGATGTCGGTCCACAGCTTGCGGTAGCTACCCAGCAGGGTCGTGGACGGGTGGGGGTTCGCGCCCGCGTCCGGGAGGCGGTGGGCGACGAGAAGCAGCGGCAGGGCCAGGATCGCCAGCCAGGCGGCTGCCAGCAGCATCGCTGCCCGGACGTTGACTCCGTCGGCGGTGGGCAGGTGTAGCAAACCGCGACGGTCACCGTCGCCGAACACGAAGCCCAGATAGACCACGATCAGCAGCACGACGGTGCCGATATACCCCGCGGCATAGCCCAAGCCCGATATGCGGCCGGCCGTCTGCGGCGTCGAGAGCTGACGCAGCATGGCGTTGTAAGGGACGCTGGCCAGGTCACCGCATGCGGCGGTCGCCGTCAACAGCGCCAACCCGGCGAAAAAGTAGCCCGGCTCATCCCGGATCAACGCCATCGCGCAGGTCAACATCACCGCCATGCCGGTCAGCACGGCCAGGGCCAATCGCCGTCGACGCGGTGACTCGACCCACGCTCCGATCAGGGGCGCCAATGTCGCGATCAGCACGCCGGCGGCGGCTCCGGCGCGCGCCAGCCAACTCACCGGCGAGGCCCCCAACGGTGTGGTGCCTTCTGCCACGCTGGCCGTCAGGTACACCGAAAACACGAACGTCGGTGTGATGGCGCTCAGGCCGGTTTGACCGCAGTCCCACATGGCCCAAGCGACCACCCGCGAGCGCGGGACGGTGACTTGGCTGGTTTGCCGAGATCGAGTCTCTGCGGGCCCGCCCTCGAACTTCTTCTGCAAATTTTCAGTGTCGGTGACGGGCTGGTGACGTGCGGCCGAACCGCGCTCCGAGTCACCCATGACCGCACTCTATGCGTGTTGCATCCGGCCGCTGCGCGCTGGCTACGATCAACCCATGCCGATACCCGCTCCCAGTCCCGACGCGCGCGCCGTTGTCACCGGAGCGTCACAGAACATCGGCGAGGCGCTGGCCACCGAACTGGCCGCGCGCGGCCACAGTCTGATCGTCACCGCCCGACGGGAGGAACTGCTCACCGCGCTGGCCGCCCGTCTGGTGGACAAATACCGCGTCGCCGTCGAGGTGCGCCCCGCCGACCTCGCCGACCCTGCCGACCGCGCGGCGCTGTGCGAGGAACTGGCCGCGCGGCCGATCTCGATCCTGTGCGCCAATGCCGGCACCGCCACCTTTGGTCCGGTCGCATCGCTGGACCCCGCCGGCGAGAAAGCACAGGTGCAGCTCAATGCCGTTGCGGTGCATGACCTTACATTGGCGGTGCTGCCGGGCATGATTGAACGACGGGCCGGCGGCATCTTGATTTCCGGTTCGGCAGCGGGAAATTCGCCTATTCCCTACAACGCCACCTACGCCGCCACCAAGGCTTTTGCCAATACGTTCAGCGAATCGCTGCGGGGTGAACTTCGTAATTCCGGGGTGCACGTGACACTGCTGGCCCCGGGCCCGGTGCGCACCGATCTGCCCGCGGAGGAGGAGGCGTCGCTGGTGGAGAAGTTGGTGCCGGACTTCCTGTGGATCTCCACCGAGCACACCGCTCAGCTGTCGCTGGATGCGTTGGAGCGCAACAAGATGCGTGTGGTTCCCGGCTTGACGTCCAAGGCGATGTCGGTGGCGAGCGGATATGCTCCACGCGCGATCGTGGCGCCGATCGTCGGGGCGTTCTACAAGAAGCTCGGCGGCGGATAGGCCTACTTCCGGCGCCGCCGACCGGTGCCGAAGATGCCTTTGACGGCTTCGCGGATTGCCGTGTTGATGCCGCTCTTCACGGTGGGGTTCTTCAACACTTCCTCCCACATCGAGGGACCTTTGGGCTCGGCCGGAGCCGGCATGGGTGGTAGCTCGTAATCCGTTGGTACCGGCGGATAGTCAGGCGCGGGGGGTTGTCCCGCCGCGGGGCCCGGGGAAGGCGGCGGTGCCTGCTCGATCGTCTGACCGTACTTGCTTTGCAACGAACTCGACTTGGCCGCCTCGTGGACCGCGTCCGGGCCGATCGCCGCCATCAGCGACCGGGGCACCCGCATCCGCGTCCAGGCGACGGGAGTCGGCGCACCCTTTTCAGAAAGCACGGTGACGACGGCCTCGCCGATCCCCAACGACGTCAACGCCGACTCGAGGTCGTAGACATCGGTTTTCGGGTAGGTGCGCACGGTCTTGCTCAGCGCCTTCTGGTCGTCGGGGGTGAATGCGCGCAGCGCGTGCTGGACGCGGGCGCCCAACTGAGACAACACGTCGTTGGGCAGGTCCGTCGGCAATTGCGTGCAGAAGAAGACGCCGACACCCTTGGAACGGATCAGCTTCACGGTCTGCTCGACCTGTTCCAGGAAAGCCTTCGACGCGTCGGCGAACAACAGGTGTGCCTCGTCGAAGAAGAAGACCAGCTTGGGTTTGTCTACGTCGCCGATTTCGGGCAACTGCGCGAAAAGGTCGGCCAGCAGCCACATCAGGAAAGTCGAGAAGATGACCGGACGCAGCGATTGACCGCTGAACTCGAGCAGACTGATCACGCCGTGACCGTTTTCGACGCGCAACAGGTCGTCCGGATCGAGTTTGGGCTCGCCGAAGAAGGTGTCACCGCCCTCGCCGGCGAGGTTGACCAGCGCGCGCAGGATGACGCCCGCCGTGGTGGACGACACTCCCCCAAGGGATTTCAGGTCGGCCTTGCCGCCCTCACTGGTCAGGTGGCTGATGACCTCGCGCAGTTGCTTCAGGGTGACGAGGGGCCAGTTGTTCTCCTTGGCCCAGTGGAAGATCAGTCCCAGCGTCGATTCTTGAGTCGCGTTGAGCCCCAACACTTTCGACAGCAGGACGGGTCCGAAGCTGGCCACGGTTGCGCGCACCGGCACGCCGATCCCGCCGGTCCCGAGCGACAGAAACTCGACCGGGAAACCCGTCGGTTCCCAGGTGTCGCCAGTGTCCTTGGCGCGCGCGGCGGTCTTGTCGTTGCTCTCCCCCGGACGGGACAGACCCGACAGATCGCCCTTCACGTCGGCCATGAACACCGGGACCCCGGCCGCACTGAGCTGCTCGGCGATCAACTGCAGCGTCTTGGTCTTTCCGGTGCCGGTGGCCCCGGCCACCAGGCCGTGGCGGTTGATCGTGGCCAGCGGGATGCGGATCTGTGCGGCCGGGTCCGCCGTGCCGTCGACGACGACGGTGCCCAGCTCGAGTGCCTGACCTTGTACGGCGTAGCCAGCGGAAATGCGCTGCGCGGGTCCTGCCTCTGATTCGGTGCTCATCGCCTGCCGCGCCCCTTTTCCCCGGTAGTTGCCCGTGCAGGATCACCCTACTTGCCGGGGGCCGACGAGGTCAGAGCCCCGATGCGCCTAATGTTGGGCGTTGTGCGCGACGAATTGGTGTGGATCGATTGCGAGATGACCGGGCTCGACCTCGGCTCGGACAAGCTGATCGAGATCGCCGCACTGGTCACCGACGCCGAACTGAACATCCTGGGCGACGGAATAGACGTGGTGATTCACGCCGAGGAGGCCGCGCTGTCCTCGATGATCGACGTCGTCGCGCAGATGCACGCGCGCTCGGGGCTGACAAACGAGGTCAAAGCGTCCACCGTCGACGTCGCCACTGCCGAAGCGATGGTGCTCGATTACATCGGTGAGCACGTCAAACAGCCCAAGACCGCGCCGCTGGCCGGCAACTCCATCGCCACCGACCGATCTTTCATCGCCCGTGACATGCCCGCTCTCGACGCGTTTCTGCACTACCGGATGATCGACGTCAGCTCCATCAAAGAACTCTGCCGGCGGTGGTACCCGCGGATCTATTTCGGGCAGCCGCCCAAAGGGCTGGCGCACCGCGCGCTGGCCGACATCCACGAGTCCATCCGGGAACTGCAGTACTACCGGCGAACCGCGTTCGTACCCCTGCCCGGCCCTTCTACCAGCGAGATCGCCGCGGCGGTCGCCGGACTCGACGGCCAGCCGGACGCGTTGGAGACCATCGATTCGGCTGACGAGCATTCCAGCGGTTAACATCGACGTCGCCGCGTTAGTCCGCGGCCACGGTGGCTGTAGTTCAGTTGGTAGAGCACCAGGTTGTGATCCTGGATGTCGCGGGTTCGAGCCCCGTCAGCCACCCCAACAGGTCAGGGGGCGTTTTCGTCCTCCGGCCTCACGCACCAGACGGTCGGACCTCCGGTGCCCGCCGACTTCTTAGATCTCTCCGACGGGCATGAGGTCAACCGTTATTCGAAACCGGCCAACGTAATGCGCAACGCGTTCTCCATCTCGACGTGCATCGGCGACGTCGGCGTGTTGTCCGCGGTGAGCCACCGGTCGATGACGAATCGGACCGTCGCCAAACTCGTGTGGACCAGCAGCGCGGGCCGGATGTCGACCGACGCGTCAACGCCCATTCGGGCCGCGACGTGCTCGACGAACTTCTGTTGATCCTCGTCGCTCACCAGCGATGTCTTCCGGAGCAGATGGGGGGCGGTCGCGACGGCTCGCTGCCAGGTATCCAGGTTGAGATCGCTGGCGTTTTCGGCATGGGTGACAAACAGGTCGATCAACGCCTCCACCGCCGATTCATCGGCCGGCTTGGCGCTGTAGGACACAACGATCTCCCGGACCGCCTCCCGGACCGGGTCGACGAGAAGCCCTTCCTTCGTCGGCGCATGCCGGAAATAGGTGCTGATCGAGATTCCGGCGGCGGCCGCGATGTCCTCGGTCGTCACGACGTCGAACCCACGCTCGGCGAACAAGTCGTGCGCGGTGTGCCGAATTTGCGAGAGCAGCTCTGCGCGGCGCCGGTCCCGTAGCGAATCGGTGTTTGCTGTGGACATGCGATCACCTTCGCGAGTCGGGCATTTCCAACACGATCGTGCGATCCAACGCTGGAGTCAAGTGACTGACACTACACTATTGAAAGTGCCTATCAACTAGGCTAGCGTGTTACCGCGAACCCGACTGAGCTGCAGAGTTGCGGGACCGCGGGCACCCCTACCACAGCAGGGCTCGCTTGACGCCGCTCGATCCCTTCTGCTCGGCACTCGCAACGCAACTGGTGGAAAGAGCGCAAATGAATGCGGATTTGTACCCGCGATGACAATGCTGTGGGTTTGCTCAGAGTCTTGCCGGGCACGTTGAGATGACTCTCCAACACGATCCCCCGGTGCGCGACGACGGCGTCGGCGCCATCAAAGAGTGGGGAGTCGGGTACGTCGACCGCCACCCGGTGGCGTCGCTGCGGACGGTCGGAGAGCAGTTCGTCCTCGGTGTGCGGACAATCCAATACTTCTTCATCGATCTGTTCACCGGCCGCTTCCAGTGGCAGGAATTCGTCCGGCAGGGCGCATTCATGGCCGGCACCGCCGTGCTGCCGACCGTCCTGGTGTCGCTGCCGATCAGCGTCACCCTGTCCATTCAGTTCGCGCTGCTCGCGGGTCAAGTGGGCGCCACCTCGCTGGCCGGGGCGGCCAGCGGCCTCGCGGTCATCCGGCAGGGCGCTTCCCTGGTGGCCGCCGTGCTGATGGCGGCGGCCGTCGGCTCGGCCATCACCGCCGACCTGGGTTCTCGAACCATGCGCGAAGAGACCGACGCGATGGAGGTGATGGGAGTCTCGGTGATCCGGCGCCTGGTGGTGCCGCGACTTGCCGCCGCGATCATGATCGGTGTCGCGCTGACCGGCGTGGTGTGCTTCGTCGGTTTCTTCGCCAGCTACATGTTCAACGTGTACTTCCAGGACGGCGCCCCGGGCAGCTTCGTGTCGACCTTCGCCTCCTTCGCCACCACCGGCGACATGATCCTCGCGCTGCTCAAAGCCGTCATCTTCGGCGCCATCGTCGCCATCGTGTCGAGCCAGAAAGGGCTGTCCACCAAGGGCGGACCAACCGGCGTAGCCAACTCGGTCAATGCCGCGGTGGTCGAATCGATCCTGCTGCTGATGATCGTCAACGTCGCAATCAGCCAGCTCTACATCATGTTGTCGCCCAGGACGGGACTGTGACATGACCGCCTCTCCGTACCTGCCGCTGGCGCCGATCAGCACCCGGCTACTTCGCGCCTACCGCAGGACGACGAAACCGATCAGCCGGCTGGGCCACATGCTCGTCTTCTTCTTCCGCGCCCTGGCCGCAATCCCGCTCACCCTGCGCCACTACAACGGCGAGTTCCTGCGCTTGCTGTCCAACATCACCTGGGGCAACGGCTCGATCGTGGTGGGCGGCGGGACCGCCGGTGTCGCAGTCGTTTTGGGCGTCACGGTGGGTGCGCTGGTGGGCATCGAGGGGTACAACTTTCTCGACCTGCTCGGGCTGGGGCCCGCAACCGGGTTCGTGTCATCACTGGTCAACACCCGGGAGCTGGCACCGCTGATGGCCGCGATGGCGTTCGCGATGCAAGGCGGTTGCCGGTTCACCGCGCAACTGGGATCGATGCGCATCGCCGAAGAGATCGACGCGATGGAATCGATTGCGATACGGCCCATTCCGTATCTGGTGACGACCCGGCTGATCGCCTCGGTGATTGCGATGGTCCCGCTTTACGCCGCGTGTCTGGCCATCGGCTATCTCACCACTCAGGTGGTGGTGCAGATCAGCAGCGGCGGCTCCACCGGGTCCTATCTGCACTACTTCTCGCTGATGCTGGCCGGCCAGGACATCTTGTACTCGCTGTTCAAGGCGATCATCTTCGTCTGGATTTCCGCGACCATCCAGTGTTACTACGGTTTCTACGCCAGCGGCGGTCCCGAGGGCGTCGGTGTCGCGGCGGGCCACGGTATGCGGGCCAGCATCACCGTGATGATCATGGTCAATATGCTCCTCACGATGGCGCTGTGGGGAGTCGACTCCGGCGCAAGGTTCGGTGGCTAGGTTGAAGAACCAGCCCAATTCCTTTGACGTCGACGGACGTGGCCCGACTGATCGGCAGCTGCTCGGCTGCGGGGTGGCCGTGGTCCTGGTGGCAGCCCTGCTCACCACGGGACTGTTGTTCAAGTCCACCGGCCGCCTCGATGACTACGTCCGGGTGATCGCCGATCTGGTCAACGTGGGCGACGGCCTGCCGCAGAAGTCCGACGTCAAATATCACGGCGTGCTCGTCGGCATGGTCGACGACGTGGTGCCGGCCACGCACGGTAAGCCGAACTTCGTCCAGATCAACCTGAAACCCGAATACGCCAAGTCGATTCCGGCCGCGGTGACCGCTCGCGTGGTTCCCAGCAACGTCTTTGCGGTGTCCTCCGTCCAATTGGTCGGAACCGGCCCGGGAGCGATTATCCGGCCGGGCGCGCACATTCCGGAAGACAAGAACCTGCCGACCGTGTTGTTCCAGACCACCGTCAGCAAGTTGCGTGACCTGCTGGCCGCGGCTGGGCGCGGCCGCGACGACAGATCGGTGGGCATCCTCGCGGCGCTGGGGGCCGCGACCGACCACCGCAGAGTCGCCCTGCTCAACAGCGGAACACAGTTGAATCGCGCTCTCGACCAACTCAATTCGATCGTCAGCACCGACGCCGGCCCCTCGACCGTGTCGGCCCTTCTGGACGCGGCGCGCGGTCTTGGGGAAACCGCCCCCGACCTGCTCGACGCGCTGCACGAGGCTGTCGGGCCGATGCGGACCTTCGCCGAAACACGCGCGCAATTGACCAATTTGCTCACCGGCGCCGACTCCACGATGGGCACCGTGCACCAGTCCTTCGACAATCACATGGACCAGCTCATCAGGATTTCTTCCGACCTGACGCCGGTGCTGGGCATCCTGGCGCTGAAGTCGGACAACTTCGTGCCCGCGGTGATCAAGCTGGACAACCTGGCCACCAAATTCCTGCAGGAAGTCTGGGACCCGGTGCTGGGCATCGGCAACATGAGAGCCAGGCTGTCGTTCACCCAGACTTTCGCCTACACCCGTGCCGACTGTCCGCGCTACGGAGAACTGAAGGGACCCAGCTGTTTCACCGCGCCGTTGGTTCCCAACAAGCCTGATCTGCCCGAAGTGCTGCTCCCGCAGAACTACCATCCGCCCCAGAGTCTGGCGCCGCCTCCCGGAACCGTCATCGGACCGGACGGCAACCTGGTGGCAGTGGGGCCGCCGTATATCAACCCGCATCCGAGCCTGGCCGACCCCAATCCCGCTCTGCCGCCTTTCATTTCCCCGTCACCACCGGTTCGCACCGATGCCAATCCGGACGATCCGGACCCGTCACCGCCGGCGCATGGCCCGGTTCCCCCGCCACCCCTGCTCGGGCCGCCGGCGCCGGGGTCGGTGACGCCGTCATCTTTCGGTGGCAACGTCGGGCCGGTCGGCAGTGACTACGAGCGAGAGATGTTGGGCGTGATCACCGGTCGGCCCGCCACCGCCGCCACTGAACTGTTGTTGGGACCCGTTGCTCGCGGAACCACGGTGTCCGTGGTTCGTCAACCGCCGACCGGGGAGGCCAAGTGAAGTTTCGTGGCCCCCTGATCGGCCTCACCCTGTTCATGGTCGTCGCGCTGGCCCTCACCTGGATGGTGTATGTGAGCCTGCGCCGCGACGTCGGCGGCAAGACGGCGCAG
Organism: Mycobacterium sp. NGS67; assembly: GCF_059812185.1. Lineage (NCBI taxonomy): Bacteria > Bacillati > Actinomycetota > Actinomycetes > Mycobacteriales > Mycobacteriaceae > Mycobacterium > Mycobacterium sp. NGS67. The sequence goes on along the minus strand of NZ_JCALCF010000019.1, from coordinate 47,462 downwards.
TATTCGGCGATGTTCACCGACGTGTACGGGCTTCGTGACGGTGACGACGTGCGGATGGCCGGGGTGCGGGTGGGCCGGGTCGAAAAGGTCGAGCTGAGCGGAAAACTCGCGAAGGTTTCCTTCGTGGTGCAAACCGATCAGCACCTGTTCGGCAACACCGTGGCCTCGGTGACGTACCAGAACATCGTCGGGCAGCGCTATCTCGGTCTGTCCCTGGGCACCGAGGGCAACAACCGCGTACAACTCGCGCCGGGCAGCACCATCCCCCTCGAACGCACCGAACCGTCGTTCGACGTCACCGCGCTGCTCAACGGCTACGAGCCGTTCTTCAGTCTGCTGAACCCGCGCGACGCCGACAACCTCACCAAGGGCGTCCTCGAGTCGCTGCAGGGTGACACCTCCTCGATCGCCACCCTGATCAGTCAAACATCAACGCTCACCGAGACTTTCGCCGGGCGAGACCAGGCACTCGGTGACGTCATCACCAATCTCAACAAGGTGGTGGTCAACCTTGCCGCGCAGAATGCCAGCTTGGACGGTGCCCTCACCCAGACCCGCGACGTGGTGAACGCCCTCGACCGGCGACGCCCGGAGCTGGTGGCTTCGATGGGCTCCATGTCGCGAATGTTGCAGAACCTGTCCACGATCGCCAACGAGGACTACCCGGCGCTGCGCGAGTTCATCGACCGTCGGCCCGGTGCCACCCGACACATGCTCGACATCGAACCGCAACTGGCCTTCTTGGGCGACAACGTTCCGTTGTTGCTCAAAGGCCTGGTCCGCGTCGGCAATCAGGGCGCGTTCGGGAATGCCTACCTGTGCGACGTGAACGCGTTCGGTTTCTTCCCGGGCCTCAACGACGTCATGCCGATCATCGTCAACGCGGCAACGCCGGGAAACAAGGCCAAGCACACACCCAAGTGCCGGAACGTCGGCGATGAGTGAGCCAACCGCGCGGCGGCGACTCGGTCCGCCCAGGCGGCGCCCACTGGAGACCTACAGCAAGACGTGGCTGGGGTCCATCGCTGTCGCGGTGGTCGCGGTGCTGATCGGCGCACTGCTTCTGGTGCACGCGCTCGGCGCCGGCTACCGGCACTACACCGCGGAATTTCTGCAGGCGGCCTCGCTGCGGCCGGGAAACCCGATCACGGTGGCGGGCATACCGGTTGGCGAGGTCACCAGCATGAAGCTGGTCGGCGACCATGTCGAAGCGGGCTTGAAGATCAAAGACGATGTGGCGCTGGGCAAGGACTCGAAGGCTTCCATCCGGGTCACCACCATTCTGGGTTCGCGCTACCTTGCGCTGGAACCCAACGGCTCAGGTTCTCTGGCCCACAACACCTTCGATCTGGCGCACACCGACGTTCCCTACGATCTGCAGGCCGCACTGCACGACGCGACAACCACTTTCGAGCAGGTCGACTCGGATCGGTTCGCGCAGTCGTTGGCGGTGCTGGGCAAGCAACTCGAGGGACTGCCCGCGGTGGTACCACAGGCGATGGCCAACATCGATTCGCTCTCGACGATCATCGGCCAGCGGCGCGACCAACTCGGCCAACTACTCAGAAGCACCGAGCAGGTCACCAATACCTTGCGCCGGCAACAAGGCAGCCTCGGCACTGTGGTCAATCAGGCACAGGATCTGTTGGGCCAGTTCGTGGCCCGTCGCGCGGTCTTTCACGCCATGATGCGATCCCTGACCAATGTCGTCGACATGATGAACCAGATAGTGGTCGACGATCGGGCGGGGGTGGACACCCTGCTCAACGACACGCGTGACTTCACCGCGCTGGTCGCACAACATGACGACTTGCTGCGCAACATCTTGCAGGTCACCCCGATCTTCGTGCGCGAGGCCGCCAACCTCAGCGGTGATGCCAATGCCGTCAGCTTCAACGCCCCCAACGCCCTACTCATCGACTCGTGGATGTGCGCGATCAGCGGCCGCGCCCAGCAATTCGGGATGATCCCCTACTTCAAGGACTGCAAATGACCGGCCGGGTCATCGCCCTCGTCGCCGTCGTGACATCGGTGATCGCGGCCGTCGGCGTCGGATGGTGGTACCTCACCAAGCCGGAGCCGATCACGGTAACAGCTCAATTCGACAGCGCCACTGGACTATACGAGGGCAACGTGGTCGCCGTGCTGGGCATGCCGGTCGGCAAGGTCACCAAGATCGTCCCGAAGGGCGGCTACGTCGAAGTCCAGTTCACCGTCGACCGGAACGTCACTGTCCCGGCGGACGTCCAGGCGGTGACGGTGTCGACGTCCATCCTGACCGACCGTCAGATCGAGCTGACCCCGCCCTACCGAGGCGGTCCGGTGCTGGCCAACCACGACACCATCGGCTTGACCCGCACCAAGACGCCCGTCGAGTTCAGCCGCGTGCTCGCCGTCCTGAACAAGGTGACCAAGTCACTGGAAGGCGACGGCCACGGCGGCGGGCCGATCGCCGACGTGATCAACGGCGGCGCCGAAGTCGTCAACGGCAACGGCACTAAAATCAAAGGGGCACTCGAGGAGCTGTCCAAGGCCTTGATGTTGAGCAGCGATGACGGCGCTCAGACCCGCGCCCAGATCACCACGATCGTCAAGAACCTGGCGTCGCTGTTCAACGCGGCCGCCACCAACGACGGCAAGCTGCGCGAATTCGCCTCAACCATCCATCAACTCAGCCAGATCCTGGCCGACGAGGACATCGGCGGGGGCAGCACCGGCCGGAAGCTCGACCAACTGATGCAGCGGGCCAACGACCTGCTGAACGCCCATCGGGCCACCCTCCGTCAAGCCCTGCTCAACGGCAACGTGCTGGCCAAAACGCTGGTCGACGAGCGGCGTGGGCTGGCCGAAACGCTGGACGTGGCTCCGTTGCTGGCAGACAACGCCTACAACATGATCGACCGCGAGAACGGGGCCGTGCGTGCGCATTTCCTGACCGACCGGATGATCTTCGACAGCCAGATGACCAAAGAGATCTGCAACCTGATGGGTCTGCGCCAACTCGGCTGCAGCACCGGGACCATACAGGACTTCGGACCCGATTTCGGTCTGACCTACGTGCTGGACGGCCTGGCCGCGATGGGCCAGAAGTGACCGGCGCACGCGGAAAGACCGCCGCCGCGCTGGCCGCCGTGGCGATCGCCGCTTCCGGATGTGCCACCAACGGCCTTGCCAGCCTTCCACTTCCGGCCCCGGGAATGGGATCGGGCGGATACCTGCTCACCGCGGTGTTCTCCAATGCGCTGAACCTGCCGATGAACGCCAAGGTCAAACTCGCCGGCGCCGACGTGGGACAGGTCGAATCGATGGTCGCGCGCAACTACAGCGCGGTCACGACGCTGCGCATCCGGGACGGTGTCCTGCTGCCGACGGGCAGCACCGCGGAGTTGCGCACCGCGACCCCACTCGGCGATGTGTTCGTCTCCGTCCGGCCGCCAGCCGAGACCCGGCCGGCCACAACGATGTTGAAGGACGGCGACACGATCGGCCTGGAGTCGACGGCGGCCGCGGCAACCGTCGAGTCGGTACTGAGTTCGGCGGCAATCCTGGTGAACGGCGGCGCGGTGCGCAACTTCACGAACATCATCAATGGATTCGGCAGAGCCACCGGCGATCAGGGACACGCGTTCGGGGAACTGATCCGCAAATCCAACCAGTTGCTCGGCACCATGGATTCACGCTCCGCGCAGATCTCCGACGCGTTGACCGAATTGTCCAGCCTCAGTGAGCAACTCGACGCCAAGAATCAGAAGCTGACCGAGCTGATGACGGCTGCCAACCCGGCGATGAACGCGTTGTCCGCCAACACCACGGAACTCTCCAACATGATAGTGCAACTCGGCGACACCAGCCGGTTGCTGTCCAGGTTCCCGTCTCTGGGGGGCACCGACACCAGCGGGCGCAGTGTGATCCGCGACCTGAACACGGTCGCCGGGGCCGCCAACGACGTTGCGGTAAGCCCCGACACCAGCCTGCTGGCGCTGAACCGGCTGCTGCCGGTATTGATCAAATCCACTGCCGGGAACTCGATTTCCGTTCACGTCAGCCTCGACCAACTGGTCCTGGGGTCGATACCCGACATCGGATTCCCCGGCGATCGCGGACTGCACGGACCCAACAGGTTCACCTGGAATCAGTTCATCGGGACGCTGAAGTACACCTTGTGGCGGTTGCAGGAACGCGTTGTCGGGCGAGGACCCGACGCGCCCCAGCTGCCGGTGATACCGGACCCGAACATCCCGGCTGGAATCCTGCCCGCCCCAGCGTTGCCCGGTCCGCTCTCTCCCGGACCACCGCCGTGATCTCCTCGGCCTCGAGCACCGTGGTCCGCGCGGTACGGGCCGCCCACCGCCGACAGGTCTGGTTGTCGGTGGCGGGTCTGGCGCTCATCCTGGTCGTCGCGACCACCTACCTGCTGATCGGCGCACTGCGGGTGAAGCCTTTCGCATCGTCCTACCGAATTACTTTGCAGCTGAACGAATCCGGTGGACTGCTGCCCAATCAGGACGTGTCGATGCGTGGGGTGCGGATCGGACGGGTCGATGCCCTGCAACTCACCGACCGCGGCGTCAACGCCATCGCCAGCATCGACGGCACGGTGAAGGTGCCCGCGTCGGCCGTGGCGCACGTGTCGGCGCTGTCCCCCGCCGGAGAGCAATTCATCGACTTCCAAGCCGAATCCGACGCCGGCCCGTACCTGCACGACGGCAGCATGATCGGGCTCGACCACACGACCGTTCCGGTCAGCCTGGCGCAGCTGCTCGGCGACGCCGACGGTCTGCTGGCCCAGGCCGACCCGCACAAGATCGAACTGATCAAGCGCGAACTCAGCATGAGCAAGGAGGGCCCCGGCAAGCTGGCTGCCATCGTGGACGGCGGGACGTTCCTGCTGTCCACACTCGATTCGGTGCTGCCCGAAACGGTCAGCGTCCTCAAGAACAGCCGGGTGGTGCTGACGCTGGCAGCCGACAAGAACGCCGGATTGGCCGCCGCCACCGTCGATCTCAACCGGACGCTGGCGGGCGTGGCCAGAATGCAGGCCGGGTATCGGCGCCTGGTTGACCGGTCACCGCAGACATTGGCGGCGATCGACAACTTGTTCACCGACAACTCCGAGACCATGGTGCAGCTGCTGGGTAGCCTGGCCACCGCCTCCCAACTGCTGTATCTGCGAGTGCCCGCACTCAATGCGCTGTTCCCCGACTACCGGGGGTCGGTGCTGGACGCGGTGGCGAGCGCCTTCCACGATCACGGCGTGTTCGCGACGGCCGAGCTGTACCCCCGTTACGCGTGCAATTACGGCACGCCGGCCTATCCGCCTTCTGCCGCAGACTATTACGAACCGTTCATGTACACCTACTGCCGGGACGACGATCCGGGCGTCGGGATCCGGGCCGCGAAGAACGCACCGCGTCCGGCCGGCGACGACACCGCGGGCCCGCCCCCGGGCGCGGATCTGGGCCGAAGGACCGATCCGACCCCACGGGGCCGCTACACGATTCCCACCCCCTACGGTGGCCCGACCCTGCCGATCGAACCGCCGCACTAGGCCCGACACACACAACCCGAGGAGAACACCATGACCGCGACAACCGAGGAAGGCGTCGACCTCAAGAAACCTGTCGGCGCAACGGAAGAACTCGACGACATCGAAGACACCCCCGACGCGGGTGAGGACCTCGCCGATCCGGACGCCCGGGACACCGACGAGACCGACGTCGAGGACGAGGACACCGACGCAGAAGACGTCGACGATGACGACGGGCCGCTGCTGAAAGGCAAGGGCGAGAAGGCCAAACGCACCAAGCGACCATGGCGCGCCTACCTGCGTCGCAGCATCATGCCGCTGTTATTGGCTATCTCCCTTGCGGTTTCAGGATTCCTGGGCTGGCAGCTCTGGCAGCAACATCAGGCGCAGGTGGCCGCTCAGGAGGCCCGGGAAGCCGCGATCAAGTACGCCGGGGTACTGACCAGCATCGACTCCAACAACGTGGACGAAAACTTCCGGCAAGTGCTCGACGGCGCGACCGGTGAGTTCAAGGACATGTACACCCAGTCCAGCGTGCAGCTTCGACAGTTGCTGATCGACAACAAGGCCACTGCGCACGGTGTGGTGGTGGACTCCGCGATCGCCTCCCAATCGGCCGAGAGGGTTGTGGTGTTGGTGTTCATCGATCAAACCGTGGCCAACATGGCGGTGCCCGACCCGCGCATCGACCGGAGCCGGATCAAGATGACGATGGAAAAGGTGGACGGTCGCTGGCGGGCCGCCAAAGTCCAGTTGCTCTAACCGAATCGGAGCCACCTGTGTTCAGAAGGACAGTAGCGATATCGATACTGCTGGTGGCCATGTCCGCTGTCCCGCGCCCCGCGACCGCGGGGGCGTCGGCCGAGTCGTTCTGCGGCGAGCTCGGTGGCGGCTGGGACGGCCAGTACTGCCACACCGCGGTAACATCCGAACGAAACGCCGTGCGCGACATCAAAGTTGCGGTACCGGCCGAACTCGTCGACAACCCCACGACCGGCCCGGTGATCCGCGACTATCTACGCACCCTGGTCGCCAATTGGCGAAAAGCGAACACGCTGATGGCGGCGGACAGCTACGGCGAGGAGAACTACCAGGTCTTCCAACACGGCGACCTGCTCAGCGCGGTCTTCCACGAGGATTATCACGCCGACGGGCCCAAACCCAACAACGCCTACCGCACCTTCACCTTCGACATGGCGCGCGGCCAACGGGTGCAGTTGTCGGACCTGGCCGGCGGTTCACTGGGCGCCATTGCGGGTCCGGCCCAGCCGTTCATCGAAGCGGCGCTGAATCAGGCTGCGCCACCGCATGATCCGGGGACTTACCCGTTCACCGTCGACCGGTGGACGCCCGACAAGGTCTACTCCGGCGCCTACCGCGCGTGGGCGCTGACCCCCGACGAACTGATCCTGTACATGCCCGATTACCCGGTCGGGCACGACGAACCCGTGAATTACTCGCCGGGGATGCCGCAGTGGTTTATGGACGGCGGCACAGTCGAAGCGCACATCCCGCTCTCAGCGCTGGGCGGCGTGCTGCACGTCTGAGGCGGGCCCGCGATCACCTAGCTGGCGTTGGCGTTGCCGGCCCGCCACTGCTCCCACGGAATGTTCCAGTCGCCGAGGCCGTCGGTACCGGGCAGGATGCTGCCGACGGTGTTGACGATCTCGACGATGTCACCGCGCTTGCTGTGGTCGTAGAACCACACCGCGTTGCTCGGGCTCACGTTCAGACAACCGTGGCTGGTGTTCGAGTGGCCCTGGGCACCCACCGACCACGGCGCGGAGTGCACGAAGATTCCGCTGTAGGAAATCTGTGTGGCCCAGTCGACGTCGGTGCGATACCCGTTGGGCGAGTTGACCGGAACGCCGTACGTCGACGAATCCATGATGATGTGCTTGAACCGGGCGCCGACGGTGTAGATGCCGTTGTTCGTCGGCGTGCTGTCCTTGCCCATGGACGTAGGCATGGTCTTGACGACCTCACCGTTGATCCGCACCGTGATGATCTTGGTGTTGTCGTCGACCGTGGCGATGAACTCGTCCCCGATGGTGAAGTGCATCTTGACGTTGTCCTCGCCGAACATGCCTTCGCCGAGGTCGACGCCGTAGGTGTTGACCGCCACGTCGACGGTGGTGCCGGGCTTCCAGTAATGCTCTGGACGCCAACGGACTTCGCGCCGGTTCAGCCAATAGAACGCACCCTCGACCGGCGGGTTGGTGGTGATCTTGATGGCCTTTTCGGCGGCGGCACGGTCGGCGATGTTCTCGTCGAACCGGATGGCCACCGGCTGCCCGACGCCGACGGTCTCGCCGTCGCTCGGCACGACGTAGGGCATGGTCAGGTGCGCCGGCGAACTGGTCTGGAAGGTCATCTGCCGGTTCGCGGCGCCGCCGAGTCCCAGCGCCTTCGCGTTCAGCGTGTAGCGGCGGTTGTAACCGAGTTGTTCGGTGGACTGCCAGTGCAGCCCGTCGGGGCTGAGCTGACCGGCGATCTGCCGACCGCTGTCGTTGGACAGGGTCACCGACCCCAGCACGCCGTCGGCGACGCTCACCGTCACCGGCGCGTCCACGGTCACCCCGACGGCGCCGTCGGTGACCGAGGCGGTCAACTTCGGGACCAACAGATCGGCAAACGGTGTGCCCTTGTTTTCGATGACCTTGGGGGCTACCGGCGCCTTGCCGCCACTGCTACAGGCGACACCGAACACAGCAACTAGGACCATGGCCACAGCCAGCCACGATCGACGTCTGCGCAAAGGCGTCATCAAGTGACCTTCCCCATTTTGTTCACCTACAACGGTCACCGCTGACCAGGATTGTTTCTAGTATTGTAGTGCCTTCTCCCCACCCACCGAGTCAGTCCGGCCGATTGCGGCTTTCCGTGCTGCAGCTCACTGTGAGGGATTTCCCTCCGCGACGCAATGCCTGTTATTGTCGATAGCCGGTCTCTGGCCGTGCACGCGCCGTTAGCTCAGTTGGTAGAGCAGCTGACTCTTAATCAGCGGGTCCGGGGTTCGAAACCCTGACGGCGCACTTCAAGTCGTTTTGCCCTTCCCCTTCATCCGAGTGAAGGGGGAGGTGTATCCGACGGCGGCAGCAACGTGAGTTGCCGGATGCGCCTGGACCGGGCGCGAGCATCAGCGGCTCGTCCGCACGTGTCTCTTGCCTCCCGACAAAGGCGCTCGGAGGTGTCCTGATACACCCCTTGCCGCAACTGGCGGTAAATCCGTTCGAGTTCGAGGTCGATGACTTGCCGGTCCGAGCTTTCACCGGGGACAACTTGGCGGACTGGCGTCGTTGCGACTCATACGCACCGAATACCAGGGCCGGAGCACTTTAAACCGCCGAAAATTCGTTCGAAAGTTTCGGATTAACAGTTGCACATACAAAGTATTCAGCTGGGGATTCGGTGCAGAGCCGGATCTCGGTGTATGCCGTAGGCAAACGGGTACCTCCCGCGGTATGGACAGCGCCACGCTGAGGCTGCCGGGCATCGTTCTCGGTGTCGGCTTGGGCGGGTTCGTCGACGGCATCCTGCTCCACCAACTGCTGCAGTGGCACCACATGCTCACCAGCGCCGACACCGCGCGCATCAACATCGCTTCCTACCCCGCCGACACCGTGCGCGGCCTGAAGGTAAACACCTTGTGGGACGGCCTCTTTCACACCTTCACCTGGCTCGCAGTGCTCATCGGGCTGGCGCTGCTGTACTCACGGTTGACCCGAACCAGGCAGCGGGTGTGGACGGCACGCCCCCTGTGGGGTTGGGTGCTGGTCGGCTGGGGACTGTTCAACCTGGTCGAGGGGACGATCGACCATCACATCCTGGCCATCCACCACGTCCGCAGCGGTGCCCATCAAGCGTTGTGGGACATCGCGTTTCTGGTGTTGGGTGCGCTGCTCGTGCTCGGCGGTTGGCTGCTCCAACGCAGCACGCCGACGGCCTCGGACACGACGTGACGCTCCTCGCCCACGGACCTGTCAGCCACGAAGGCGGCACCGCTCTAGCGGCTGGCATCGCCTTCGCGGTAGCCGTCGGCTATGTCGCGCTTGCACTGGCACGAAGCCGGGAGCCGCGCGGCTGGAACCCGTGGCGGACGTGCAGTTTTCTCCTCGGCACCGGTCTGCTGATTCTCGGCGTCGAGTCCGCGGCAACCACCGGATTCGGTCACCACATGCTCGGACACTTGCTGATCGGTATGTTCGCGCCGACGGCGCTGGTGCTGGCGGCACCCGTCACGCTCATCCTTCGATCGGTCACCCCGCGCTACGGCCGACTCCTCGTCCATGCGCTGCGCTCCGCACCCGCGCGGACCGTCTCCCACCCCGCTGTGGTGCTGACTGCAAACCTCGGCGGCCTCGTCCTGTTGTACTTCACTCCGCTGTTCACCGTGGCGAGCTCCAATACCCTTGTGCACCAGTTGGTTCACCTACATTTCTTCATCGGCGGGTATCTGTTCGCGTGGCTGATCGTCGGTCCCGATCCGGGGCCCGACCGCCCGTCGGTACGCATTCGCATCGTCATCCTCGGGGTCGCGGTGGCAGGGCATTCGGTGATCTCCCAGCTGCTGTACGGCGGGTTCTTCGTTTCCGCGCCTATCCCGCCCGACGAGCTGCGCGACGCCGGGACGCTGATGTACTACTGGGGTGATATCGCCGAGATGCTGCTGGCGGTGGCGCTGCTGTCGTCGTGGCGAAGGGCCTCGGGGGTCCCCGGGGTCAAAGCCCAGCGGATGGGCTCTCCGGTCCGGTCACCATGGCGAACAGCCTGCTGCCCAACAGCCGAACCGCGCTCACGGCTGACGACACAATCACAGCTTTACGGTACGAGCCGTGCCGCAGATTACTCGAAGTCGACGTTGCGAAACTAACTACCGGCTATGCGAATACAGCCGGCGCATGCCACGAACTAGGACTCGCAGGCGATACCGTCTCCGTCGCGGTCCAGCTTCGAACTGTACGCGGGGTCATCCTTCGTTATGTTGTACCGGCCGTCTTTGGCAGCGGCCTTGCAGTTGGCGTACGGCGGATCAGCCTGTGCGACAGGCGCAATGGTCACCCCGACGCTCAGTCCCGTGGCAATGGCGACCACTACGGCCGCAAGAATGCGCATCTTCATCTCGAAACACCCTCCCTGTGTCGGTTGGCGAGATTACGACACCCGGGGGCCCGCCCGCGCCGAAATCGGCAAAAAACAGGGAATTTGCTGATGACCGCGTCAGGCAGGCGCCACGATGCGCCGGGCCGCCTCAATCAAACCGGCACGCCGAGCGGCGACGACTTCGGGATCGTCGGACCGCGCGTCCGGGTGCGGCGACTGCGCCCACGCCAATCCCACGCCGAACAACAGCACGAGCAACTCCATCGGCTGCCAGGACGGGTCAACGTGGCCGGCCGCCTGCGCGGCCTCGATAGCGCGGATGTCGCGGGCGGGGACTGAATCCCATTCCTCGGCCGGGGGCGGGTTCAGAGCAAGTCCTTCCAACTGTGCCCAGGTGAGCATGCGCAGATGCTCGGGACGCCGCCGGGCCAGGTCGTAGATGTCCCCCACGAACTCCGGCACCGCGTCCGGGCGCAGGGCGACCGAAGCGAAGAACTCGGCCCCGTCAGCGGCGACCACGCTGCGAAACAGCGTCTCTTTGTCCTTGAAGTGGGCGTAGAGCCGTTCCTTGCTGGCCTCGGCGACGCGGGCGATGCGGTCGATGCGGGCGCCGGCCAGACCGTAGTTGGCGAACTCGGACCGCGCGGCGCTCAGGATCGAGTCGCGAAGCTCATCGGTGGTCCGCACGGTCAGATCATACCCCATACGAACTAGTTCGTTTGGTATGCTGCCACGCATGGCCCCTCCTTTCCCTTCTCGGATCGACAAGCTCGCGAAGCAGCCGATCGACCTCGACGCCGTGATGACCCACCCGCCCCGCGTACAGACGCTGCGCAATGCGCTCGACAAACTGCAAGACGGCATTGCCCCGTTGATCGACCTGTGGCGTCCTTTCGTGGACGGTTTGGACACCCTCCCCGCCGACGGTCGATTTCTGTTGGTAGGCAATCACACTCAGTTCATCGGCGGCGAAGTGCTGCTCATCCCGCACTTCGTGCGGCGGGCCGTCGGCACCCGGGTCCGCCCGCTGGCCGATCGACGCTTCGCTCAGCAGCCCGGTTTCGGCCAGGACGTGATGACCGCCTACGGCGGCGTCATCGGTGCACCCGAGACGGCACGGGAACTGATGCGCCACAACGAGACCGTCCTGGTCTTCCCGGGCGGCGGGCGCGAAATCGCAAAGTTCAAAGGCGAGGAATACCAGCTGAGCTGGCACGGTCGTTCCGGGTTCGCCCGGGTCGCCGTGGAGAACGACTATCCGATCGTCCCCGTCGGCTTGGTCGGGGGTGACGACGTCTACAAGAGCCTGATCACCCGCGACAGCACGCTCGGTCGACTCAGTAGCACCCTCAGCGCCCGGTTCGGCGGCGGAAGCGACATGGCCGTGCCGCTGATGCGAGGCATCGGGCCCACCTTCATTCCCCGCCCGCAGCGGATGTATCTGCGCTTCGGCGAACCGATCATCACCACGAAACCCGAGGGCGAATCGCCGGAGAGCTGGGTGGCCACGGTCCGAGAGCAAACCAGGCACGCGTTGGAGAAAATCCTGGCCGACCTGCTGGCCATCCGCGCGGACGACCCGTTCCGCGAACTGAATCCGCTGGCGTGGTCGCGCGCAGCCTAGCCGTCCTAACCTGACCGCGATCCCGAGAGCAGCCGGCGCGCAACCAGATCCAGCACGTAACCGATCAATCCGATCACCACGATCACCGCGACCACCTGCCCGTACGCCAGCTGGTCGCGGGCGTTGAGGACCTGATAGCCCAAACCCGAACGCACCCCGAGCATCTCGGCGGGCACCAGCACCACCCAGGCGATGCCCAGTGCGACGCGCAGACCGGTCTGCAGGTGACCGCGGATCGCGGGCAGCACCACCACGGTGAGTTGTTCGAACCGGGTGGCCCCGAACGACTTTGCCACCTGTAGGTAGCCGGGGTCGATGGCATACACGCCGGCGGCGGTGTTGATCAGGATCGGCCACACCGACGCCGCGGCGATCAGAAAGATCACCGGTTCGTTGCCGATGCCGAACAGTGCCACCGAGATCGGTGCCCACGACAGCGGCGAGATCATGCGCAGGAACTGCACCACCGGGCGGGTGGCCCGATCAGCGGTGTCATTCAACCCGATCAGCAACCCGGCGGGGATGCCGATGACGGCACCGACCAGCAGCCCAACCAGCAAGCGCCACAGGCTGACACCGGTGTCGGGCAGCAGGACTCCGCGGTGGTGCAGGTCGGCCAGCGACTTGACCACACGCAGCGGCGTCGTCTCCCGCAACAGTGACTGGGCCGGGGCCAGGACCCCGGTCGCCAACCACCACACCAAGACAGCCGTGCCGATGGCCAGCACCGGTGGCCACCAACGCTGCGTCAGCGCGCCGGCCGCGGAATCTTCGGGCTTGATGGTCGTGGTGTCCGAAGTCATCGCGGCTGTACCTGTTCCGTTCGGGTCAAATCAGTAGGGATACCGAAACTTTCGGGACCTCCGTGTGCGCTCAACGCGGAGCGTACGAAGGTGTCGTCCACCAGATCGGAGTGCACTGCCCCGGGATCCAGCCGCTCTAGAAACCGCCGGTCACCGTCCACGACGGTGTCGTGCATGGCCTCCACGAGGCGGCGAGTGAAGCTGGGAAACGGAAAAGGCTGATAGCCCAACCGCTGCGGCTGCCAGTCAGGATGAGCGATCCGATAATCCTGCGGGCGATAGCTGAGCGCGGTCTTGATCGCCGGGAGCGGCTGCGGCAGATACGTGCCCTTGGACAAGGCGGCGGCTGCCGCGGCTCGGTCGGCATTGATGTGTTGCTGCGCAACCACAATCGAGTCGACCAGCGACGCGGCTGCCTGCGGCCGGTGCTCGATCAGGTCCTCGTGGGCCAGCACCACGCAGCAGGCATGGTCACGCCACACGTCGCCGAGGAAGGTATGGATGCGACCGATCTTGCGCACCTGGGCCATAGCGTTGAACGGGTCGGCCACCACGTAGCCACTGATCGACCGGTTGGCCAAGGCCGGCACCATGTCCGACGGGCTCATCACGATCAGTTCAACGGTCCGTGCGCTGCGCGAGGCGCTGCGGCGCACCACCGGCACCAGGTCGTGGGCGCGCAGCAACTGCTGCAGGATGATGTTGTGAATCGACCACCAAAACGGTATCGCCACTTGCGTTCCCGCCAACTGGCCCAAGTCGGTGATGTCGGGCGCCACGGTGAGGGCCGAACCGTTGGTGTGGTTCCAGCTAAGTATCCGCAGCGGACTGCGCAGCAGGAAGCGCAGCTGAATCGCGGTCGGCATCAGCATGTGCACCGCGTCGACCTGGCGAGTGACGAAGGCCTCGGCAAGCGATGCCCAGCTGCGGAACAGCACCGGCTTGGCCGCACTCACCACACCCGGCTGATAGAGGCCGGCCGCGTGCGCGATCAACAGCGGCGCCGCGTCGGTGATGGGCAGGTATCCGATCCGTAGTTGCCCGCTGGTGTTGGTGCGGTCGATGCTGGCGGCGTGCGCCAGATCAGCCACCCCTGCCACGCCTCCAACGGCGGCCAGGGCCGCCGCGCCGGTCAGCAGGGACCGCCGCGAGATCAGCCCGTCCGTCACCGCTCGACCAGGCGATAGTGGTCGAGGATCTCCTCGCGGAGCGGCTGGCTGCCGGGCTGCCATTCCCGCCGGATCCGCCCGTCGGGACCAAGCAGCACCACGCGGCTGGCCAGCAGCAGGGCCTCGTCGACGTCGTGGGTGACCAGGACGACGGTGACGCCGAGTTCAGCGGCGAGATTGCTCAGCCAGCGCTGTAGATCGGCGCGGATGGCGGGGTCGAGCGCGCTGAACGGTTCGTCCAGCAGCAGTAGCCGTGGCCGGGTAGCGACCGCGCGGATGATGGCGACGCGCTGCGCCTGCCCACCGGAAAGCTGGTCGGGGTAGCGGTCGGCGACCCGGTCCAGATCGAATCGGCGCAGCAGCTCTTGCGCGTAGTCCCGTTGGAACGTCGCTTTCTGCGCGGCGAACCGCCCGGCCAGCAGTACGTTCTCCCCGGCGGTCAGCCACGGTAGCAGCAGCGGCTGCTGGAACACCACGCCGCTGTGCGGTCGCGCCGAACCGCCGTCAGCCCATTGGACCGTTCCCGACGTGAGTTGCTCCAGGCCGGCGATCACCCTCAGCAGGGTGGATTTCCCACTGCCACTGCGTCCCAGGATGGCCAGGAAGTCGCCGTCGTCGATGGTCAGGTCGACGTCGGCAAGCGCGTGGCTGTCGGCGTCAAAGTGCTTGTGGCCACCGACTATTCGCACAGCGGCAGTTCCCACGTTCGTTCCTTTCGACGGTGGCGCCGTCCCGAGGGACACGGCACAGGCAGCACGCTGCCACTGGATCCTGCGGCTTGTCCACGCGTTGCGGTGTGCGCGTAACCCGAAGCGAGTCCCGGGGTCCGTCGCGGTTGTGCCGCAGCCGCACCCGGTGACACTTGTCGACCGGTGCGAACTGTGTTGACCTACAACATGTTTGGCTTGCTACGGACCGCACGCTGACGCAATTGCCCGTAGCGTCGGCGGCCTGGAGCCGCAAGATGGGATCGCGCTGATCGCAACGAAGCGTGAACCGACCCCGTCGAGTCCGACGCGGGTCTGTCGCGCCGCGCCGGCCGCAGGTACTTTTTCATCACACAGCATGCCGTCGAAGGAGCCGCAATGGGGTTCATCCAGCCGAACCTGCCCGTCGTCGACGTTCCGGAGTGGAGCCGGCGGACACGATCGGAGCGGGTCGTGCCGATGATGCGGCACATCGCGGAGAACGGCTTCGGCACTCCGCTGGTGATGCACGTGATGTACGGAGTGAAGATCGTGCTGTACATCCTGGGCATCTGGGTGTTCGCCTGGACCACCGATGGCATCGGCGGCTTCACCGATGTCACCGCGTGGTGGACCGAGCCGATCGTGTTCCAGAAAGCCGTGCTGTTCACGATGCTCTTCGAAGTCGTCGGACTGGGTTGCTGTGTTGGCCCGCTGGCCGGGCGCTATTTCCCGCCGATCGGTTCGATCCTGTACTGGCTACGACCCGGCACGATCCGGCTACCACCCTGGCCCGGCCGGATTCCACTGACCAAGGGCCACAATCGAAGCCCGCTCGACGCGCTGCTTTACGGCGCGCTGATCACGTTGCTCCTCCTCGCACTGGTCTCCGACGGGGCCGGGCCTATTCCGGCGTTGGGCACGCAGATCGGCGTGCTGTCACCGTGGCAGACGGTCGCGATCCTGTCCGTGCTGGCTGCGCTCAGCGTGCGGGACAAAGTGATCTTCTTGGCCGCCCGCGCCGAGGTGTATGCACCACTGGCGCTGGCCTTTCTGTTCACCGGTGCCGACATCGTGGTCGCAGCCAAGCTGGTCTTCGTCGTGATCTGGATGGGTGCGGCGACGTCGAAGATCACCCGGCACTTTCCGTTCGTGATCTCGACGATGCTGGCCAACAACCCGTTCATCCCGTCTGGGATTCTCAAGACGTCGTTGTTCAAGCGCTACCCGGATGACCTGCGGCCGGGTGCGGTCTCGGGCTTCATCGCTCATTTCTCCACCGCCATCGAAGGACTGGTGCCGCTGGCGCTGTTCTTCTCGCACGGCGGGTGGCCGACGACCATCGCCGCGCTCGTGATGATTGTGTTCCACCTGAACATCCTGCTGGCGTTCCCGATGGGGGTGCCGCTGGAATGGAACGTCTTCATGATCATCGGGGTGCTGTGGCTGTTCGTCGCGCACGCGCCGCTCGGGCTGTCCAGTGTCGGTAACCCGCTGCCGGTGGCCGCGTTGTTCGCCGTCATGGTCGCCACCGTCATCCTCGGAAACCTGTTCCCGCGCAAGATTTCTTTTCTGCCCGGGATGCGGTATTACGCCGGCAACTGGGACACCACCCTGTGGTGCGCGAAGCCGTCCGCCGACGAGAAGATCCGCCTCGGCGCCCGCGCGCTCGGGCCGATGCAGCACTTGCAGCTCGAGCGGCTGTACAAG
Organism: Mycobacterium sp. NGS67; assembly: GCF_059812185.1. Taxonomy (NCBI): domain Bacteria; kingdom Bacillati; phylum Actinomycetota; class Actinomycetes; order Mycobacteriales; family Mycobacteriaceae; genus Mycobacterium; species Mycobacterium sp. NGS67. The sequence goes on along the minus strand of NZ_JCALCF010000019.1, from coordinate 30,840 downwards.
AGCAAAGACGCCACCCTGGTCCCCCTTCACCTGGCATACGCGTTCCGTGGCATGAACACGCACGGGCGTGCGCTGTTCACGCTGGTGCACCGCGCGCTGGCCGGGTACGACGAGGACGACTACAACCTGTGCGAAGGCGAGACGCTGTGTGCGGTGGCGGTCGGCTGGAACTTCGGCGATGGGCACATGCACAACGAATGCCTCATCGAGGCGCTCCAGGAGCGCTGCGGATTTGAGCCCGGCGAGGTTCGGGTGGTGATCCTCGACGCCCAGCCCATCCACATCCAGCGTCAGGAATACCGCCTCGTTGACGCCGCGACGGGCGAATTCGAGCGCGGCTACATCGAGGTCGACGACATGGTCACCACCCAGCCGTGGGTCGATGATCTCCCGGTGCATGTCACCAGTGGCACGGGCCTGAAGGCATGACGACGGCTCTGGTCACCGGCGCCTCGACGGGTTTGGGCCGCGAATTCGCGGGTCTGTTCGCTGCTGACGGGATCGACGTGGTCGTGGTGTCCAGCGAGCGCAGCGCGGCACAACTGGCTGAATTGGCCGACGAACTGCGGTCCACGCATGGTGTCCGCGTCGACGAGATATCGATGGACTTGTCCCGGGCGGGTGCCGGGGCAGAGCTCGTCGCCCGCGTCGACGAACTCGGTGTCGACGTCGAGTTCCTGGTCAACAATGCCGGTGTCGGGATCTTGGGTCTGAAGATCCAGGAGTGCGACCCGGCGGCGATATCGAAGATGATTCAGCTGAACGTGGTGACGTTGACCGACCTGACCACGTTGTATGCCGCGCGGATGGTGAATGCGGGGCGCGGAGCCATCCTCAACGTCAGCTCGATCGCCGCCTACGTCATTCCGCACGGGCTCGAGGCGGGCTATGCCGCCAGCAAGGCCTATGTGCGCAGCTTCTCCGAGGCGGTGGCTGCCGACCTGCACGGCACCGGCGTCACCTGCACACACCTGGCGGCGGGTCCGACCCGCACCGAATTCGGGCGCACCGCCGGTGTCGGGGACTGGTCGCGCCTGGATCGCTTCATCATGGACGCCGCGCCGACGGCCCGGGCCGGGTACGACGCGATGCGGGCCGGCCGGGTCACGGTGATGCCGGGAGTAGGCAACAAGATCATGCGCGGGGTCGCGCCGCTGTCGCCGTCACGTCGGCTGAAGGCGCGGATTTCGGGTTACTTCGTGGCGCGTCGGTGAAGTTCGGGCGCTGAATGCGCGGCTGGCGTCACACTCGACGGGAAGCGCGCGGGGTCAGCGGTTCCTGATCTTGTGGATCACCACGATGACGGCGACGACACCTGCCCCGGTCAGCGACACCGTCACGATCGGCTTGTTCAGGAACTCAATCACCTTGGCCTTGACGTCGTCGGCCAGACGGCGAGGATTGGCACGCTCGGCAAGCGAGTCGACGGTCGCCGCGAGCTGCTCGCGGGCCACATCGATCTCCTGCTTGATGGTGTCGGGATCGCGGTCCGCCACGTGTCTGTCCTCCAAGTCAGGCTGGTGCACTGACGAACTACCCTAGAGCAGCTGAGGCAAACCCCGACGCACCGGTGAACCGAAAGGACTCCGCACGTGACTGAGACCGCCCGCCTGGCTGCCGGTGACAAAGCCCCCGCGTTCAGCCTGCCCGACGCTGACGGCAGCAAGGTGTCCTTGTCGGACTTCAAGGGTCGTCGCGTCGTCGTGTACTTCTACCCGGCCGCGTCCACACCCGGCTGCACCAAACAGGCCTGCGACTTCCGCGACAGTCTGTCCGAGTTGGGCGGGGCCGGGATCGACGTCGTCGGCATCTCCCCCGACAAACCGGAGAAGCTGGCGAAGTTCCGCGACGCCGAGAAGCTGACGTTCCCGTTGCTGTCCGACCCCGATCGCAAGGTGCTGACCGCCTACGGCGCGTTCGGTGAGAAGAAGATGTACGGCAAGACGGTCACCGGCGTGATCCGGTCCACCTTCGTCGTCGACGAGAAGGGCAAGATCGAGGTCGCGCAATACAACGTGAAGGCGACCGGACACGTCGCGAAGCTGCGCCGCGACCTGTCGGTTTAATACACTCGACCCCGTGGGGGAAATAGCCGGCTATCACAGCGTCGGACCGGAGCCGTGGCTCACGACGATCGGTGACATCTCAGTCTCCGAGCACTGGGTGTCGACGCCGAGTGGGCCGCACCCGATCCGCGGCTCGGTGTGGACAGTGACAGACATGTCGCGCTACGAGGAGAGCATCTCAACCGTTGGTGTCGTTCTCGCGGTGGTGTTCGTGTGGTTTTGCCTGCTGGGCTTGCTCTTTCTGCTGATGAAGGAACGCAGGCTCGGCGGATTCGTTCAGGTCACCGTGCAAGGCAACGGCTTCTACCACTCCACGTTGATTCCGGTGACGGGCCCGCACTCGGTGATGAACGCTCACCAGGCGGTGAACTACGCGCGATCGTTGGCCGCTGCCGCCTGAGTGTGCGCAAGATTCGCCAGCAACAGCGCCTCGGCGATCGCGGCACGCTCCAGCACGCCCAGGTGCAGGCTTTCGTTGATGCTGTGCGCCTGGGTGCCGGGATCCTCCACCCCGGTGACCAGGATCTTGGCCTGCGGGAACGCCTCGGCGAACTCGGCGATGAAGGGGATCGACCCGCCCATGCCCATGTCGACGGCGTCGACACCCCACGCCTGCCGGAATGCCGCTCGCGCGGCGTCGTAGACCGGGCCGTCGGCGTCGATCGCGTAGGGCTGGCCGATCTCACCGCGCACGACGTCGACCTGGGCACCCCACGGCGTGTGCGCGCGCAGGTGGGCTTCCACGGCGTCCAGGTGCTGCACCGCGTCGCCGCCGGGTGCCACGCGGATGCTGATCTTGGCGCGGGCCCGCGGAATCAGCGTATTCGACGCTGCCGCAACGGATGTGGTGTCGATGCCGATCACGGTGATCGCCGGCTTGGCCCACAGTCGCTGCGGCACCGAACCCGAACCGATCTCGCTCACCCCGTCCAGCAGACCGGAGTCCCTGCGTGCGCGTCCGGGCGGATAGTCGGGGTAATTCAACCCCTCGGTGTCCAGTTCATGCAGACCCTTTACCGCCACGTTGCCGTCGTCGTCGTGCAGGCTGGCCAGCAGTCGCACCAGTACGCTCAGCGCGTCGGGGACCACGCCGCCCCACAGCCCGGAGTGCAGCCCGTGATCCAACGTGGCGACCTCCACCACGCAGTCGGCCATGCCCCGCAGCGAAATCGTCAGCGCCGGCACCTCGGTGCTCCAGTTGTCCGAGTCGGCGATCACGATCACGTCGGCGGCCAGGGCGTCGCGGTGGGCGGCCAGCAACCTGCCCAGGGACGGAGATCCGGACTCCTCCTCGCCCTCCACGAAGACCGTCACACCCACCGGCGGCTGACCGCCGTGCGCCCGAAAGGCCGCCAAATGTGTTGCTATTCCGGCCTTGTCGTCGGCGGTGCCACGGCCGTACAGTCGCCCGTCCCGCTCGGTCGGCTCGAACGGCTGCGACAGCCATTGCCCGCGGTCGCCTTCGGGTTGCACGTCGTGATGGGCGTACAACAGCACGGTCGGCGCCCCCGGCGGCGCCGGATGGTGCGCAATGACGGCTGGGGCGCCACCCTCGCTGACGATGCGCACATCGTCGAAACCGGCCTGCGACAACAGGTCTGCTGTTACCTGCGCGCTACGGCGGACTTCGTCGCGGCGCGCCGGGTCGGCCCACACCGACTCGATCCGCACCAGATCCTCCAGGTCGCGCCGCACCGACGGCAGCACCTCACGCACCCGCTCCACCAGATCAGTCATGGTTCCGAGGCTAGCCACCGCCGTGAGTTGTGGGCCTTCTGATCACCGATAGACTCAGCTGCCATGGAGGCCGAAGGCATCGAGCCGCGTGTCGCCGCTCTGGAAGGCGAGGTGCGCGAGCTGAAACGCCGGGTCCAGGGATCCGAGCGGGACGCCGCGGCCGCTCGCATACTCGCCGGTGCCGCCGATCGCGACGTCAGCGAGTTTCGAGACGAAATCCGGGAGTTCCGGCATGCGGTGGCGGGCAGTTTCAACGCAATGCGGCAGGACTTCGTCGATCTCCGGCAGGAGTTCAACACGCTGCGCGACCACGTCGACCGCGGGTTCACCGAGATGCGCGGCAAGTTCGACGCCGCGGCCGCCGGCCAACAGCAAATCGTGGGACTACTTGACGTAATCGTCGCCGAGCGCCGACGCGAGCAGTGACTTACCCAGACTCATTCAGGTCAAGTCGGTGACCGCCCCCGGTCCCGACCCGACGGCTCCGCTCTGGCGGGCAGCTCAGCTGTTCCGGCTCCTGAGTTGCCTGTATGCGCTGGGCTTCCAGATCGCGGTCAACTCCGATCTGCGCCACCAGGGGTGGGGTTGGACCCTGTTCGCGGTGCTGATCGGCTGGAGTGTCGCCTGCGCGGTCGCCTACCTGCACGGGTTCGGCCGGCGCCCGGCGTGGGTGGTCGCCGAACTCGTCGTCGTCGTGCTGCTCATGCTGTCCACCGAGGTGGTAGCGACCGGGCAGTGGGCGCACAACAATCAGACGTGGCCAACGACGTTGTGGGCCAGCAACGCCACTATCTCTGCCGCGTTGCAGTTCGGTCCGACCGGGGGCATGTTGACCGGGGTTGCGGTGACCGCCAGCAGTGAATTCGTCAAGGGCTACGTCAGCGTCAACCTGGGCCGCAACGCCACCGTCATCGTCGAGTTGGCGGTCGGTCTGGCCGTCGGACTGGCCGCCCGGACCGCGCGTCGCGCCCACGACGAATTACAGCGCGCGGCCCGCCTCTCGGCGGCGGTGGAAGAACGCGAACGGTTGTCCCGCCAAGTCCATGACGGTGTCATCCAGGTGCTCGCGTTGGTCGCCAAGCGCGGCCACGAAATCGGCGGCGCCGCATCCGAACTCGCAACACTGGCCGGCGAACAGGAACGCGCGCTGCGCAAGTGGGTCACCTCGACCGACATGGAGAGCGACTCGGACACCGTAATCGACCTGCGCGGGCTGCTGCGCCGGCGGGAGTCCGACCGCGTGTCGGTGAGCCTCCCGGGAACTCCGGTACCGCTGGCGAACGTAGCGGCGCAGGAACTCGATGCCGCGGTGGGCAATGCCCTGGACAATGTGCGGCTGCATGCCGGTCCGCAGGCACGCGCCTTCGTTCTGCTCGAAGATCTGGGCGATTCGGTCGCAGTCAGCATCCGCGACGACGGGACAGGCATCCCGCCCGGCCGACTGGAGGAAGCGGTCGGCGAAGGACACGTCGGCATCACGAAATCGATTGTAGGACGGTTGAATTCGCTTGGCGGCAGTGCGGATCTGAGTACCGATGTCGGTGACGGCACCGAGTGGGAACTGAAGGTGCCGCGCGGAAAGGGACGGTATGGCTGAACAGAACGACCCTACGGTGATGGTGGTCGACGACCACCCCATCTGGCGCGATGCGGTCGCGCGCGACCTCGCCGACGACGGCTTCGATGTGGTCGCCACCGCCGAGGGTGTGGCCGCCGCACGCCGTCGCGCAGCGGTGGTGAAGCCGGACGTGGTGGTGATGGATATGCGCCTGGCTGACGGGGACGGTGTACAGGCCACGATCGAGGTGCTCGAGGTGTCGCCGTCGACGCGGGTGCTGGTGCTGTCAGCCTCCGACGAACGCGACGACGTCCTGGAGGCCGTCAAAGCCGGCGCGACCGGTTACCTGGTCAAGAGCGCTTCCAAGGCCGAGCTGGCCGACGCCGTGCGCGCCACCGCGGCCGGACGGGCCGTGTTCACCCCGAGCCTGGCCGGCCTGGTATTGGGTGAGTACCGGCGCATCGCACAGAGCCCGGACTCCGGGCCCGCCACCCCCAGCCTCACCGACCGGGAGACCGAGGTATTGCGCTATGTCGCAAAAGGGTTGTCCGCGAAGCAGATTGCCGAGAAGCTGACCCTGAGCCACCGCACCGTGGAGAACCATGTGCAGGCCACGTTCCGCAAGCTGCAGGTCGCCAACCGGGTGGAGCTGACGCGCTACGCCATCGAGCACGGTCTCGACCAGTGACAGGTTTTGGGTAGTCCTACTCATCCGAACACCCGAGGCGCCGCGGCAGGGTGGGTACCCGTGACCCAATCGACTCAGGCTGTTATCAGCCGGCTTTCCCAGGAATTCGACGCCCTATCGCGGCAGATGTCGCGAGTCTCCGGTGAGCTGGGCCAGCTCAATCGGCTGATCTCCGAACCCGCAGCCACACCCCCGCCACCGCCGGCACCGGTATTCGTCCCACCGCCAACGCCCGCCCAGGCCGTCCCCTACTGGCAGAACTACTGGCACGGTTGGGCACCACCGGCAGCCACCCCGCGCCCCCCGCTACCACCGCGCCCATCCGCTCCCCCGCCCGCGCCCCCGCCACCCGTCCCGTCGGACAACGCCGAATCCAATTGGATCGGCAAGCTGCTGGCCGTTGCCGGTGTGGCCGTCACGCTGATCGGCGTGGTCCTGCTGCTCGTCCTGGCGGCGCAGGCCGGCCTGCTGCGACCGGAAATCCGGGTCGCCGGCGGCTGCGCGTTGGCGACGGCACTCGTCGCTGTGGGCGCCCGGTTGCGTGGCCGTCCCGGCGGACGGGTCGGTGCGATCGCGTTGGCGGCCACCGGTATTGCCGCGGCCTACCTGGACGTGATCGCGGTCGTGACGATCTACAAATGGGTGCCCGCATCGATGGGGCTGGTGCTGGCCGCCGTCGTCGGCGGAGCGGGCCTGATCCTGGCCCGGCGGTGGAACTCCGAACATCTGGCACTGCTGGTGCTGGTCCCGTTGATCGGCCTGGCGCCCGTGCTCACCCGCGGTGTCGACCTGCTTCTCGTCAGCTTCATGCTGGCACTGTCGGCCGCCGCGCTGCCGGTGCAGGTGGGCAAGGACTGGATCTGGATGCACGCTGCCCGGATGGCGGCCACGACGTTGCCGCTGTTGCTGGCGCTGGTAGCGGTCAGCAGGCACGACAACGCCTGGCTGGTCGGTGGCGCCTGCGGCGTCGCGGCCCTGCTCGCCATCGTCAGCGGCCTGGTCCTGTTGCCCAGCACCACCCACGCGACGGCACTGGCGCTGGCGACCGCGGCGGGCACGCTGCCAGTACTGGCCAGCGCAGTCGGAGTCAATCACGTTCTGGCAGCTGTCCTTTCCGCGGCCCTGGCCGCCGGGATGCTCAGCGTCACCCTGCTCGGCAAACCGCCGCGAGTGGTCGGCCAGATTTGGTCGGCGTGGTCGGCGATCGCAGCGTTGATCGCTGTCACCGTCGCGTTCGACGGCTACGTGGCCGGCCCGTTGCTGCTTGCGCTGGCAGTCGCGGTCGGCATCGCCGGCCGGCGAGACGTCGTAGCACGCTGGGCTGCAGCGGGATTCGGCCTCATCGGTACCGGCCTGTTCTACAGTCACGCACCTCTGCGCGCGCTGGTGCGGGCCACCGCGATGCCGACTGCGGTGGCAGTGTCAACCCTGGCGGCCAGTCTGCTCGTCATCGCCGTGGCGGTCGTATTGACCCGCGCCTTCCTAGCTTCCGATGCCGCGGGTCTGCTCGTCGCGGGGGCGGGGTCGCTGATCGTCTATGCCGTCACCGCGTTCACGGTGACCGCCGGTGTGCTGGTCGGCGGTACGGGCGGCGGCTTCCTCGCCGGACACATGGCGGCCACCATCTGCTGGATCGCCATGGCCGCAGCGCTTTTCGTCTACGCGCTACGACGGGGACAGGACCACCGTCATGAGGCGGTCACCGCCGGACTGGCACTCACCGGGGCGGCCACTGCCAAGTTGTTCTTGTTCGACTTGGCCACGCTGGACGGCATATTCCGGGTGGCGGCGTTTATCGTCGTGGGCCTGGTGCTGCTGGGCATGGGTTCGGGTTACGCTCGCAGCCTCGCCTCGGCCCGCACTGAGACAGCCAGTTAACTGCCCTGCACCCAGATTGAGAATCTGCAGCCTGAGTTCGAGTGCAGCGCTGCAGATTTTCAATCTCGGGCGCTATCTAAGTGGCCGGGCTGAGCGCTCGCGCAGTGCGGTGAGCGTGCGGCGCTCCGCGACGTGCTCGGCCTCAGCGAGCGCCGCCGCCTCGTCCGCCGGATCGGCGCGCAGGAAGCTGCCACTACCGGGCCTGCCACCAGCGCCCAGCTTGTTCATCTTCTTGGGCACCGGTGCTCGCTGATACTCGAGGGGCCTCGCGCCCAGCGGCTGATGCAGTTCGATGTAGGCGCCGTGCGGCAGCCGCTTGATAATGCCGGTCTCCACACCGTGTTCGAGCACCTCGCGGTCGCTGCGCTGCAACCCGACGCACCACCGGTAGGTGATGAAGTAGACCAACGGCGGCAGGATCACCATGCCGATCCGCCCGATCCAGGTGGTTGCGTTGAGCGAGATGTGGAACGTCAACGCGATGATGTCGTTCATCGCCGCCAGGGTCAGCACCAGATAGAAACTGATGGCCATCGCCCCAATCGCGGTGCGCACCGGCACATCTCGCGGCCGCTGCAGCAGATTATGGTGCGCAGTATCACCGGTGAAGCGCTTCTCGAGGAAGGGATAGCTGGTCAGCAGGACGAAGACCAACCCCATGATCAATGCAACCCCGACGGTGGCCGGCACCGTGTAATGGCCGATGTAGATCTCCCAGGCCGGCCACAATCGCTGCAGGCCGTCCGGCCACATCATGTAGAAATCGGGCTGCGAACCGGCCGACACCTGAGAAGCCTTGTAGGGCCCCAGGTTCCAGATCGGATTGATCTGCAGCAGCCCGCCCATCAGGCCCAGCACGCCGACGACGCTTGCGAAGTAGGCGCCGGACTTGACCGCGAACGTCGGCATCACCCGCACGCCGACCACGTTGTGCTCGGTGCGCCGCGGTCCCGGGAATTGGGTGTGCTTCTGGAACCACACCAGCGCCACGTGCACCCCGATCAGCGCCAGGATGATCCCGGGCAGCAACAGCACGTGCAACGCGTACAACCGCGGGATCAGGATGGTGCCCGGGAAGTCACCGCCGAACAGTGCCCAATGCAGCCACGTCCCAATCACCGGCAATCCCAACGTGATCGACGACAACGCAGCGCGCAGGCCGATGCCGGACAGCAGGTCGTCGGGCAGCGAATAGCCGAAGTATCCCTCGAACATGGCCAGGATCAGCAGCAGTGACCCGATCACCCAGTTGGCCTCGCGCGGCCGCCGGAACGCGCCGGTGAAGAAGACTCGGGCCAGGTGCACCATGATCGACGCGGCGAAGAGCAGCGCGGCCCAGTGATGGACCTGACGCACGAACAGCCCGCCGCGCACTTCGAACGAGATGTTCAGCGTCGACTCGTAGGCCCGGGACATTTCCACGCCCCGCAGCGGCTGATACACGCCGTCGTAGGTGACTTCGGTCATCGACGGGTCGAAGAACAGCGTCAGATAGATGCCCGTGATCAACAGGACGATGAAGCTGTACAAGGCGATTTCACCCAGCAGGAACGACCAGTGCGTGGGAAAGACCTTGTTGAGCTGACGGCGCAGTGCGGCAGACGGGTGATACCGGGTGTCGATCTCTTCGAGGTCCACGGCGACCATCCCCTCATTACTACAATGCGTAGTACCACAAACTGTAGTACTTGAGGCCGCGGGAGTAAATAGGTTCGCGAGCAGACGCAGAATCGCACGAATTGCGCTCGCTCAGCGCGATTCTGTGTCTGCTCGCGAGAGGGGCTAGGGATTGGTCTCCAGGATGGCGACGGCGGCTGCGGTGTCGGCCTCATGGGTGAGCGACACGTGGATCGTCACGTCGGCGAGATGCTTGGCGATCTCCCCGCTCAGCCGCACCCGCGGCCTACCCCACATGTCGGTGACCACCTCGATGTCACGGTGGATGTCCTCGGGCAACACCGGCCGCTGCGCGAACCGCGAACCCGACCACGCCTTGATCACGGCTTCCTTGGCCGCCCAGCGCGCGGCCAGGTGACGCGCCGCCGACGAGCTCTTGTCGGACGCGTCGCGACGCTCACCCGGCGTGAAGGTCTCGGCGAACACCGTTCCCGGTTGGTCGACCTGCTCGGCGAAATCGGGAATGGACACAAGGTCGATCCCGATTCCGACGATGCCCATGGGTGGTGAGGTTAACGGATGTGCCGGCTTATTCCGCAGACACCTGGTAGGCCCCGCCCTCACCCAACCGGGCGGCCGCGCTCAGCAACATCGACGCCTCCTGCGGCTTCTCCGGGCCGTCGTGATCGAAGCGCCGGTCCGGCGGCCGCTGGTACATCGGCTCACCGCCGGCGATCGCCGAGGCCAGCCGGCGCTGACCGGCCAACAGGCGACTGTCCGCACGCTTCTGGTAATCCGCACGTTCCGCGGGCTCCAATGAGGCGATGAACGCCTGCGGGTGCACCAGTGCCACCAGACCCGACACGTGGCCGAAGCCGAGGCTGGTCAGCAGCCCGGCCTTGAGCGGGAATCTGTCCCCGAGGCGCAGCGTGTCGCGCAACCAGACGAAGTGCGCCGAGCCGGCCAGTTCGTCGTCGACGCAATCCAGGCTGCGGTTGGGTGGAATGACCCCGTCGCGCAGCATCTGGCACAGCCCCATCGTCTGGAACACCGCCGCGCCGCCCTTGGCGTGACCGGTCAGGCTCTTCTGCGACACCACGAACAACGGCGCGCCTTCCGAGCGCCCCAACGAGTCGGCGAGCCGCTCGTGCAGTTCGGTCTCGTTGGGGTCGTTGGCCAGCGTCGACGTGTCGTGCTTGGAAACCACCGCGATGTCATCGGCGGTCACGCCGAGCTTGGCCAGCGCCCGCGCCAACTGCGAGTCCTTGCCACCGCGGCCCGCACCCAACGCGCCCAGGCCCGGGGCCGGGATCGAGGTGTGCACACCGTCAGCAAACGACTGCGCGTAGGCCACCACCGCGAGCACCGGCAGTCCCATCCGCAGCGCCAGGTCGCCGCGCGCGAGCAGGATGGTGCCGCCGCCCTGCGCCTCGACGAAGCCCAGCCGGCGCCGGTCGTTGGGCCGGGAGAACTTCGAGTCGTCGATGCCGCGGCCACGCATCATCGAGGTGTCGGCGGTGGCGGCCATGTCGCCGAAGCCGATGATGGCTTCCAGCGTCAGGTCGTCCACCCCGCCCGCGACCACGAGTTCGGCCTTGCCCAACCGGATCTTGTCCACGCCCTCCTCGACCGACACCGCCGCCGTCGCACACGCCGCGACCGGGTGGATCATCGAGCCGTAGCTACCGACGTAGGACTGAATCACATGCGCGGCAACGACATTCGGCAGCACTTCCTGCAGGATGTCGTTCGGCTTGTTACGGCCGAGCAGGTTGCCGTGATACATGGTCTGCATCGAGGTCATGCCACCCATGCCGGTGCCCTGGGTGCTGGCCACCAGGCTCGGGTGCACGTAGCGCATCACCTCGGCCGGGCTGAATCCCGCGGACAGGAACGCGTCGACGGTGGTGACGATGTTCCACAGCGCCACCCGGTCGATCGACGTGGCCATGTCCGGGCTGATGCCCCAGACGGTCGGGTCGAATCCGGTGGGTATCTGCGCGCCGACGACGCGGGACAGCTTGGTCTTACGCGGCACCCGGATCTCGGTGCCGGCCCGACGGGTGACCTGCCAGTCGCTGGAGTCGGGCGCCGGCTTGATCACCGTGTGCTCGGGGTCGAACTCGGCGAAGGACCGCGCCTCGGCTTCCGAGGACACCACGAAGCTGAAGTCCTTGTCCAGGAACACCGAGACCAGCAACGGCGACGCGTGGTCGGGGTCGATCGCGCCGTCGTCGACGAACTCGCGGATGCCGCAGCGCTCGACGACGGTGTCGTGGTAGCGCTCGACCAACTCGGACTCGTCGACCAGATCGCCGGATTGTGTGTCGTACCAACCCGGTTGGGGGTCATCCTCCCAGCGGATCAGCCCGGTGGTCCAGGCCAGTTCCAGCACGCCGGCCGCGGACAGTTCGTTCTCGACCTCCATCTCGAAACGGGTGCGTGACGAGCCGTACGGACCGAGTTCCGCACCGCCGACGATCACCACCAGGTCGGCGGGGTCGACGGCGAGGTCGTCCCACTGCGGGGGCGGCACCGAGGTGTAGCCGCGCGGCGGCGACGGCAGGGCCGCGATGGTGCCTTCGGCCGGACCGTCCTCAGTGGAGGTCGCCTCGGCGGACATCTCCTCACGCGCCTTGGCGGCCAGCTCTGCCATGTCCAGCTCGACTTCGGCCAGCCCGCCGGTGAAGTCGGCCTTGATCGGCGCACTCGACGCGGCGACCTTGGATTCCACGTCGCACAGTCCGAGCAGCATCGCCGCCATCTCGTCGGTGGAATACGTTGTGACGCCAGCCTCTTCGACGGCGGTGACGATGGTGTCGTTGTGACCCATCAGTCCGGTACCGCGGGTCCAGCCGATCAGCGCGTGCGCCAGGCTGACCCGTTCGGCCCACGAGGTTTCGGCGTGCCAGCGAGTCACCACCGCATCCAGCGCCGACTTGGCTTCACCGTAAGCTCCGTCGCCACCGAACATTCCACGGTTGGGCGACCCGGGCAGCACCACGTGCAAACGTGAGGCGATGTCGCGTTCGGCGCCGATCTTGGACAGTCCGCTGATCAGCCGTTGCGCGGCCCACAGCAGCACCTTCATCTCCATCTCGGCGCGGGCACCGACCTCGGACAGATCCCCGACGACGCGCGGTGCGGCGAACGGGAACAACAACGTCGGGGTTTGGGCGTCCTTGATGTGGATCGATTGCGGCCCAAGGCTTTCGACCTGCTCCGTGCCGACCCACTCGACCAGCGCGTCGATGTCGGAGTAGGACGCCATGTTGGCCGGCACCACCCACAGCGCCGCACCGTAGCGGGCATGGTCGCGGTAGAGGTTGCGGTAGAACGCCAGTCGCTCGTCGTTCAACTTCGAGGTGGTGGCGACCACGGTGGCACCGCCGTCGAGTAACCGCGCGGCCACCGATGCAGCGATCGAACCCTTGGAAGCGCCTGTCACGACGGCGATTTCGCCGCTGTACGGCCCGGCGTCGGGGTTCTCGGCGCCGGCGGCGATCCGCCCGTACAGCGAGGCGTGCACCTGCCGGCCCGCGGCCAGGGACTTACCCTGCCACCAGGTGGCCTGGGTCGCCACGACGTGTCCGGCACCTTCGAACCGCTCGGACAGACGCACCCAGTCGGCGTCGATGTCACCCTCGTCGGTGAGCCACAGCTTCACCAAATCCTCACGGGCACTGGCCCAGCGGTCGTCGAAGACGATCGCCTTCTTCGCGTCGAACACCGGTGCCACCAAACGTGGCCAATCCGCGCCCAATTCGGCGGTCACCAAGTCGATGAGCTCGGCGTCGGTGGCCGTCGGTGCTGCGCTCACCGGGTCGTCCAGGCCGAGCTGACCCAGCACCAATCGGGCGGCCGAAGCCAGCACGCCGTCACGGCCGGTGATCTGGTCGGCGAATTCGTTCAGCGCGGCCGAGTCGACCGCTGCACCGCCGCCACCGCCTGCCGAGGGCAGCGAAACCGACACACCACGGCGCGCGGCGACGGCGGCCACCGCCGCGTCGATGACCTTGTCCACCGCGGGCGCGTCGGCCAGCGCACCCTCGTGCAGGTGCCCCATCGCCCCACCACGCACACTGGTCCCCTCGCGGGTACCGAGGGCGACCTCGACGGTGACGTGCTTGGCCCAACCCTCGCCCAATTCCCAGGTCTTGGTGACTCGTTCGGCGATCGCACCGGGCCGCTTGCCCGAGGGTCCGAACGCCGTACGCAGCTGGTCGTTGATCGCATCGGAAAGCACTGGGCCGTATGGCTTGTAGGTGCGGGCCAGCTTGGTGACCTGCGCACGCAGCCCGGCCAGGTCGGCCTCCGCGGCCCCGTCGATGGCGCCCAGGTTCAGCTCGGAGCCCAGGTCCACCAGCAGCTGGTTGCGTCGTGACGACGCACCGTCGGTGATCGATTCGATGGAGTCCAACGGCTCGATCTGGTCGATGCGCATCTTGGCCGAGATCGCGATCAGCGCGACGGTGGCGTCTGCGGCGTCGAAACCGATGTCCTCGGGGCGTGGGCCCCCGGACGGAGCGGCGGCAGGCGCCGGTGCCGGCGCGGCCTCGACGGGAGCGGCCGCCTCGGGCTCGGGAGCCGACTCACTCACCGGCTCGTCGTCCGGCTCCGGGTCGGTGTCGGTGGCAAACAGCACCGCAGCGTCACGCTCGGCGTTGAGCACTTCGATTGTGCTGTGGGCGTATTCGGGCAGCTTCAAGGTGTTGGTGGCCAGCCCCGCCACCGTCGGTGCGGTCTTCACACCGATCTCGACGAAGCGCTCCACACCCAGGCCGCCGGCGGCTTCCTCGGTGAACAGCAGATCCTGCGTCTCGATCCAGCGCACCGGACTGGCGAACTGCCAGGCCAGCAACTCGATCAGGACGACGCGCGCCAGATCGCGCGGTCGCTCACGCCAGGCATCGTAGTTCTCCAGGATCTCGTCGAGCGGTTCGGCGGGGACCAGATCCCGGATCTCCTGGATGAAGTCGCGGTCCAGTGTGAACGGCCGCGGCACCAGGTTGGGGATGTAGCGCCCGATGATCACCTCGGGATCCTTGTCGCGCGGCATCAACCGCTCCAGTGACCGCCGGAATTCGTCCACACCGACGCGCAGCACCCGGGAGTGGAACGGCACGTCGACACCCGGCACCAGAATGAAAGAGCGCTTGCCGCCGGTGATTTCGCGTCGCCGCTCTACTTCAGCCTCCAGCTCCTTCAATCCGCGCACCGTGCCGGCGATCGCGTACTGCGAGCCGCGCAGGTTGAAGTTGACGATCTCCAGGAATTCACCGGTACGTTCGGCGATCCCGGCGACGAATTCCGTCACCTCTTCGTCCGGCAGGTCGATCTGGGACGGCCGGATGGCGGCCAGCCGGTAGTTGGACCGGCCCAACTCGTCGCGGGGCACGATGTCGTGCATCTTCGAACCGCGGTGGAACACCGCCTCCAGCAACGCATCCAGTTCGAAGACGCCGCTGACACAGGCCAGCGCGGTGTACTCCCCGACCGAGTGGCCGCAGGTGATCGCACCGTCGACGAACGCACCTTGCTCACGCATCTCGGCGACCTGCGCGGCGGCCACCGTCGCCATCGCCACCTGGGTGAACTGCGTCAGGAACAGCACCCCGTCGGGGTGGTGGTAGTGCACGCCGCTGGCGATGATGCTGGTCGGGTTGTCCCGCACCACGTGCAGCACCGAGAAGCCCAACGTGTCGCGGGTGAACTTGTCCGCCTCGTCCCACACCTTGCGGGCCGCTTTGGAGCGCGCCCGTACGTCCATGCCCATGCCTTTGTGCTGGATGCCCTGGCCGGGGAACGCATAGACCGTCTTGGGCGAGGCCAGCCGCGCACTGGCCGACATGACCAGCTCCGAGCCGACCTTGGCGGTGACCTCCAGAACCTCTGCGCCCAAATCGATTCCGACCCGCTCGACGCGGAAGTCCACCTCGTCACCGGGCAGCACCATGCCCAGGAACCGAGCGGTCCAGCCGACCAGCCGCGCCGGCGGGCGCGCCTGCCCGTCGGTCGCGGTCACCGCGTGCTGCGCGGCGGCCGACAGCCACATGCCGTGCACGATCGGCGAACCCAGCCCGGCGAGCAGCGCCGCGGGCTTGTCGGTGTGGATCGGGTTGTGGTCCCCGGACACCACGGCGAACGGGCGCATGTCGACCGGGGCGCCGACGGTGACGTCGCGGCGGCGCCGGCGCGGGGTGTCGGTGGCGTTCTCCGAGACCGCGCCACCGGCCCGGGTCGGGTCGGCGAGTTCGGCGGTGCCGGTGCGGCCCAGGATCGCGAAGCGCTCCTCGAGGGTGGCGATGATCGCGCCGTCGCTCCCGGTCACGGTGACCGACACCGGCACCACACGCCCCATGTCGGTGTCGGTAGCCTCGGCAGCCGTTGCGACGACGGTCAATTCGGCGTCGACAGTGGGCAACTGGGTGGACAGGCGAACGGCGTGGTCCAAGTGCACCAGGCTGAGCAGGCCCTCCACCACCGGCACCCCGGTCTCGGTTAGCGCGGCACCGATCGCGGCGAAGACCGCCGGCCAGCAGTGCCCGACGAGCGCGTCGGGCACGGTGGTCAGGCTGGGCGCCAACGGCTCACCGAAGGTGGCCGTGACGCCGGTGTGGTCGGCGACCCGTTCGGGGTCCCAGGCCACGGTGAGCGTGGCCGAACCGTCCTGCACTGCCGGCAGCGACGCAGGGCCGTCCACGCCGGCCGCGATGGCCAGCACGCAACGCATGGCCGCGCTGGCGTCCTCGGTGGACACCACCAGGATGCCACCGTCAACGGTGTTGGGCGGCAACGTGAACGGGATTTCGATCCAGGTGCCAGACACCGGCACACTGAGCACGACCCCGTCGCCCTCGGACTTCACCGCGAGCCTGGCTCCTGTGGATGTGTGTGTGGCGGTGCGGTTTTCGTGCACCTGCCAGTCGCCGGGCGCGGCGATCCGGTGCACCGGGTTGGTGGTGGTGCGGCCGGCCCACACCACGTCGGGCGCGTCGAGCACGGCGGCCAGCGGTCCGCGGACATCGAGGCGGCCCAGCCGTCGCGAGGTCACGTCGGTGGGCTCCATGCCGGTGGCCAACACGTCGTCGATCGCGGCCTGCTCGAAACGGTCCAGCAACTCACCGACGGGTTCGTCGACCCGGGTGATGCCCGACACCGCGGCGGGGCCGGGGATGATGCACACCTGGTCGGCGTCGTAGCGCGCGTCGTGCGCCTGCCACAGGGAGTCACTGCGCCACCAGCGCCGCAC
Organism: Mycobacterium sp. NGS67; assembly: GCF_059812185.1. NCBI lineage: Bacteria > Bacillati > Actinomycetota > Actinomycetes > Mycobacteriales > Mycobacteriaceae > Mycobacterium > Mycobacterium sp. NGS67. The sequence continues at coordinate 14,044 of NZ_JCALCF010000019.1, read as the reverse complement.
GTCCTTGTCGATGACCGGGACGAAGTTGACCGGCTTCCCCAGCGTCTTGCACAGGGTGACGAAGAACGGCACGTCGGCGGGATGCAGTTGCACCGTCTCGGCGTCCGGGTAGTGCGCAACCAGCGCGGTGATGGCCTGCTCGGGGTTCTCCAGCAGGGCGGTGTCGGAGAAGAGCGTCTCGATCGGGCCGGATTCCTTGGCGTGCAACCGCGCTTCGGTGCGCTTGAGCATCTCCTCGAACCGGTCGCGCCAAGTGTCGGCCAGCCACGGGCTGCCGGGTGCGGCGGTGTCGGCGGTCGAATTGCCTTCTCCGATGGCAAGTTCCACGTAGCGGCGCAACCACTGCAGGTACGTCATGTCCGCGACATCGCCGAAATACGGCTTGGCGGTCTTGGCCATCGCGGCGATGATCTCGTCGCGGCGTTCCGCGACCGCGTCCGCGTCACCGGCCACCTCGTCGAGCAGCTGCCCGCACCGGGACGCGCTGTTGTCGATCTCGTGGATGTCGGCGCCGAGCTGACTGCGGCTGGAAGCCATGCCGCCCTGGGCTTTTCCGGCGCTGATCCACTGGTCGGTGCCCTGGATGTCGACGAGCATCTGCTTCACCGAGGGTGAGGTGGTGGACTCCAGCGTCGCCATCGCCGCGGTGCCGACCAGGATGCCGTCGATCGGCATCGACGGGAAGCCGTAGGCCTTCGCCCACCGACCGGACAGGTACTCCGCGGCCCGCTCCGGGGTGCCGATGCCGCCGCCGACGCAGACGGTGATGTTGGCGCGCGAACGCAGCTCCGAGTAGGTCGCCAGCAGCAGGTCGTCGAGGTCTTCCCACGAGTGGTGACCGCCGGCGCGGCCGCCCTCGACGTGCATGATCACCGGCTTGGTGGGCACCTCGGTGGCGATGCGGATCACCGAGCGGATCTGCTCGACGGTCCCGGGCTTGAACACCACGTGGCTGATGCCGATGTCGTTGAGTTCTCCGATCAGGTCGACGGCTTCCTCGAGTTCGGGGATACCGGCACTGACCACCACGCCGTCGATCGCCGCACCGGACTGGCGGGCCTTCTGCACCAGTCGCTTGCCACCCAACTGCAGCTTCCACAGGTAGGGATCCAAGAACAGCGCGTTGAACTGGTAGGTGCGGCCCGGCTCGAGCAACCCGGACAGCTGCTGGACGCGGTCGGCGAAAATCTCCTCGGTGACCTGACCGCCCCCGGCCAACTCGGCCCAGTGCCCGGCGTTGGCCGCGGCGGCGACGATGTTGGCGTCGACGGTGGTCGGGGTCATGCCGGCCAGCAGGATCGGCGAGCGGCCGGTCAGCCGGGTGAACTTGGTGGACAGCTTGACGCGGCCGTCGGGCAGCCGCACCACGGTCGGCGCGTAGCTCGACCAGGCTCGGGCCACCTCCGGCGTGGCTCCGACAGTGAACAGGTTGCGCTGGCCGCCGCGGGTTGCCGCGGGCACGATGCCGATGCCCAGGCCGCGGATCACCGGGGCGGTCAGCCGGGTCAGGATGTCCCCCGGTCCCAGGTCGAGAATCCAGCGTGCTCCGGCGTCGTGTACCTGGGTGATCTCGTCGACCCAGTCCACCTTGCGGACCAGGATGGCTTCGGCCATCTCCCGGGCCAGCGCGACGTCCAGACCCACCTTCTCAGCCCAGCGACCGACGATCTCGATGCCGTCGGCCAGCCGCGGGGTGTGGAAACCGACCTCGACCTTGACCGGCTCGAAGACCGGCGCGAAGACGTCGCCGCCGCGCAGCTTGTTCTTGCGCTCGGCTTCTTCCTTCTCCGAAATCTGGTTGCAGTACAGCTCGAAGCGGGACAGCTGCTCGGGAGTTCCGGTGATGACGACGGAGCGGCGTCCGTTGCGGATGGACAGCACCGGCGGCAGCACGGTGCGTACGTCCTGGGCGAACTCGTCGAGCAGCCGTCCGATGCGTTCCGGGTCGGCGTTGGTGACCGAGACCATCGGCGGGCGGTCGCCGAGTACCGAGATCCCCCGTCGGCGGGCGACGAGCGTTCCGGCGGCACCGACGAGTTGGGCGATGGCGAACAGCTCGACATCGCGGGCGCCGCCTGCCTTGAGCGCCTCGACGGCCAGCACACCTTGGGAATGTCCGGCAACGGCAACCGGCGGGGTTTCGACCAGGTCCATGCCTTGCCGGCCCAGCGCGCGAATGGCCGCGACCTGGGTGAGCAGCACGCCCGGCACGGACACAGCCGCCGACGTCAGGTGCTTTTCCGACGGGACGGCATCTTCGGCCGCCAGCGCGCGGACCCACTGCAGCGGTTCGAAGCCGATGGGACGTACCACGACCAGTTCTCTTGCGACCGGCTCGAGCAGCAGCTCGACCTCACCGGCCAGTGTCGCCAACTCGGATTCGATGCCGGCCCCGGAGACCAGCTCTTCCAGAGTCTCCAGCCAGGCACTGCCCTGACCCCCGAACGCGACGGCGTACGGCTCACCCGCTGTCAGACGATCAACCAGAGCATGGGTGTTGTGTGGGCCGCTGCCGTCACGGTCAGCGGAAACCCTGTCGTGCTCGTGGATCGTCACCTTTTGTCTCCCTACATGCGTCTCTGCGTCTGGCTGCGTCGACCGGTTCCGGGACCCGTCCCCCGCCGAGTGCCTGGCAACTTCGGGCGATTCCGCGTCGAATCACAGCCGTAGTCGTCTGACCGGTGCTGCGTATGGGCGGCGGCACGTCGTCGAGCGGGGCCATGCGCTGCACGCGGTCCTAATAAGGGTGTCATGTGAATCTCTACGAATTCTTGGAGGTGATTGGTTACTGGCGAGTTCTACGCGCGGGTAACCGTGTCGTGGGTAACACCACGTTTGGCCACCGATGCTGACGTTGCCGACAAACGTCCTGCATGCAGGTGGTTACGGTTGAGTAGCTATAACGTCGCTGTTCAAGGCAGTATTGTTACCAAATCGTTATCTCAAAAATTTCGCCCTCGGCCGTCGCGTATTTCCGCGCCCGCCGGCCGGCTGCGCATCCGTCCGTCCGCGAGCTGAGCGAACGAGTGTTTGCTGGAATGCCTGCTAAAAACTCTCAGCAGTCTTAATAAGTGGTCCGGGTCACGCCCACTGGCCGAACTGGGGCTTGAGGATCTCGTTGATGTCGACGCCCACCCCGCCGACTGTGCGCTTGTCTATTTCGACCTGGTGCAGATGCGCCGCGGGGTGGGTGTAGCCCTGGGGGGATCCCCAGTTGTGCTGCCAGAAGAAGGTGCCCAGTCCGTCGTTGACCGCCCAGTCGATGGTTTTCGAGTTGGCGTACACCCCGGTGCGCTGATGTCCCACGACCGACTCCCAGGACCGCAGATACGGCACGATCTGGTTCTTGTACTGCTCGTATGACGGGTTGTCGTCGATCGAGGCGTAAATAGGAGCATTGGAGGGACCTCCGGCAGCCGCGTGCAACTCCATCCCACGTTTGGCGTGTTGCACGCCGGCGGCCGCACCGCCCAGCCAATCCGAGGTGCTGCCCTTGCCGAATTGATAGCAGGACACGATCTTGAGGCCGCTGCCGTGCAGGTCGCGCGCCTCGGCCAGCTGGATGGGCTTGCCGAGCATCCACGCGCCGCCGGGCCTGCGGTCCGAAACGTACCGGATTGCCCCGATCGCGCCGGCCGCCCTGATCTCGCTGGCGGGGATGACGCCTGCCGCGTAGTCCAGCAGCGTGCCGAGCGAGCCAGAAGCTGTAGGCGCGGCCACCGACGCCGCTGCGCCCAGGGCCAGCAGGCCGGGAGCCGTGGCCGCGATCCTGAGCACGTCGCGACGAGAGACCGGCATAGGCCAGAGGGTACGACACAAACATCACAAGACACGGCGGCCACACCAGTCACTGCGCATTTGATTGACTCTGCGCACAGGGCGCCAAAGTGCGAGTAACCCGCACCCTCAGCGCAGACTCAACGCCCGCGCCGACACAGCACGCCTGGCTGCCGGGCACCTCCAGTTGACTCTGCGCACAGGGCGCCAAAGTGCGAGTAACCCCACCCTCAGCGCAGACTCAACGCCGGCGAAGGCGACACAGCACGCCTGGCTGCCGGGCACCTCCAAGTTGACTCTGCGCACAGGGCGCCAAAGTGCGAGTAACCCCCACCCTCAGCGCAGACTCAACGCCGCGAAGGCGTGCTGCGACGCGCCTGTCACTATAAAGTTAGTAAAGTTAGCTTCGGGCATGCGCGAACAGGGGCTCCGATGGATCACGACCAGCTGATCGACCTCGCCCGCCGTGCGCTGAAACTGGCGCGCGACAAGACAACCGATCTCGCGCCGACCACACACCGCGTCGCCGCGGCCGAGTACACCTCCCGCGAGCGGCATGACTGTGACCGGGCAATGGTGCTCAACAGCCCGCAACTGGTCGGCTATGTCTCCGAACTGCCACGGCCGGGCGCCTACTGCACGAAGACCGTGCTGGGCCGGTCGATCCTGCTGACCCGCACGGGAGACGGTTCGGTCAAGGCCTTCGACAACGTCTGCCTGCACCGGCAGTCCCAGGTCGCCTCCGGATGCGGGGTCGCCAAGCGGTTCACCTGTCCCTACCACGCCTGGACGTACGACAACACCGGCCGTCTGGTCGCGGTGCCGGGCCGCGAGGGGTTCCCCGACACCACGCCGAAGTCCGACGGGCTGACCGAGCTACCGGCCACCGAATTCGCCGGATTTCTCTGGGTGGCACTGGATCCCGGCGCGACGCTGGATGTGGCGGCGCACCTGGGACCGCTGGCCGACGAACTCGACTCGTGGGGCATCGGACGCTGGTCTCCTCTGGGCGAGAAGGTGCTCGACACCCCGATCAACTGGAAGCTGGCGGTGGACACCTTCGCGGAGAATTATCACTTCGCCACCGTGCACGAGAACACCTTCGCGACGATCGCCCGCAGCAACTGCACGGTGTTCGACGCCTACGGGCCGCATCACCGACTGATCTTCCCGCTCAACACGATTCTGGACCTGGAGAACGTCCCCGAGGACAAGTGGGTTCCGTTCAACAACCTGGTCGTCATCTACGCGATCTTCCCCAACATCGTCATCTCGGTGACGATGGCCAACGGCGAGTTGTTCCGGGTGTATCCCGGCGACCGGCCCGGCCGGTCGATCACCGTGCATCAGAACTCCACTCCCCTGGACATCTCCGACGAATCCGTGGCAGCCGGCGCGCACGCTGTCTTCGAGTACGCGCACGCCACCGTCCGCGACGAGGACTACAAGTTGGTGGAAGCGTTGCAGGCCAACCTCGAATCCGGTGCGCGAGAACACCTTCTGTTCGGCCGCAACGAGCCGGGGTTGCAGCACCGTCACATCGCTTGGGAACAGGCGCTGTCAGCCCGTTGACAGTGCGGTGATCAGATCGTCGAGAATCGTTGCCAGCGTGTCTTGTTGAGCGCTGCGCAGTTTGTCCGCCGACGCCACGGCCTCATCGCGTCGGCCGGCGGCCACCAGCACAGAGATCTCATCCACCGCGGCCCGCAGTCTCGGATCGTCCACTTCGGTTTCCAGTACCTGCAGCAGTTCCCAATCCCGGTACAGCGCCAGCGAACGTTCGTTGAAGGCGAAGGCGGTCACTTGCTCACCGGCCAAGATTCCGCGGTATCGGTACGGGCCCTCCATGTACTCGATCGGCAGGCCGTGCGCCGGGGCCGGCACCAGCGGCTCGCCGACGATGTCCAATTGCAGTGCGGCGCAGGTGATCCTGTGGTGGTCGGGCAGGTACCGGGCCTTGGCGGGCGGGCGAATCAGCGACCGGATCGACTCCGGCCACCGGACGTAGCTGTCGACGACGACGTCGAAGTCTTCGATGCACTGTGGCGGAGTCCCGTCGGGATAGCTGGTCGTGATCCCGGTAAACGGCTGCAGCGCATTGCCTTCGGTGCGCAGGAACTGCCGCCAGATGCTCATGTCGACGCCGTTGTCGAAGTTGATGGTGCGCCATTCGTGGGATCTGGTGCGCGGCGGCTCGCCGGTGCCTCCGCCGGCGTATTTGGGGAACCACTGCCGGTCGACATGTCCGCTGGTGCCCTCGACTCGTTCGTCGCGTTCGCCCCAGCGCAGCGTCCCGGTCATCGCCATGCCGGTTTGGAAGTAAGAGTAGGTGTCGTCCTGGCCGAAGCAGGCGATCTTGCCGTTGTAGACCGAGGCACCCAGCGGGGTCGGCGACCGGGTCGGGGTGACGTGTAGGTCCAGCCGCATGGGCTGCCCGTGCTGGTCAGTGCCCAGCAGGCTGACGTCGTAGGTGTAGGGCCGCAACTTTCCGTCGGCATCGCGTGATGCCGTCCAAGTGGCGGTGCCCGAGCCGGTGTCATACTCCAGCCCCAGATACCCGACCGCGCTGGACAGTTTGGGCTTGGCGCCCGGTTCCATGCTGGCCGGCGGCATGTCGTAATCGGTGAAGGTGCCGTACTCCCCGGTGTCCAGGTCGAACAGTGCCAGGGTGTAAAAATCGGCGACGATCGATCCGCCGGGGCGGTTCCTGTTGAAAATGGTCAGGAACGCAAACGACCGACCGGTATCGGCACTCAGTTCACCGGCGATGAACCAGGTGTCGGACTCCTGGCCGGGATGCTGACCCTCGGCGGCCGGGAAATCGAGTTGCTCGTCACCAGGTACGAGCCGGAACGGATAGCTGCGCCAATCAGTCGTCACGTTCCACGCCTCAATCCCGCTTTTTTGGCAATGTTAACATCAATAGCGAAAATGACCGTCTGTTTGCCCTGAGGTGGTGCCCCGATGACGGCGAACCCCCGCTCGTACGACGAGTTGTTCATCGGTGGCCACTGGCGCAAACCGGCTGCATCCGAACGTCTTTCGGTGATATCCCCGCATACCGAGGAACCGATCGCTCAGGTCCCCGCCGCCGGACCCGACGATGTGGAGGCTGCTGTCGCGGCCGCCCGCCGGGCCTTCGACCACGGCCCGTGGCCGCGACTGTCTCCGCAGGAGCGAATGCGCAAGGTCGAGGAACTGGCCGGCGTCTACGGCCGTCACATCGACGAAATGGCTGATCTGATCACCGCGCAAATGGGCTCACCGCGCAGCTTCAGCAGGCTGGGCCAGGCGGCGGGGGCCGCCTCGATGATCCATCTGGCGCTGGCGACCGCACGCGATTTCCCGTGGGTGGAGCGACGCCGCGGCGTGCTCGGCGAGGCGCACCTGCGGCGCGCCCCGGTGGGCGTGGTCGGCGCGATCGTCCCGTGGAACGTGCCGCAATGCCTGATCATGCCCAAGCTGATCCCCGCGCTGCTTGCGGGCTGCACGGTGATCATCAAGCCGGCGCCCGAAACCCCTTTGGACGCCTTGTGGTTGGCCGAGATGATCGAACAGATCGATCTGCCCGAGGGGGTGGTGTCGGTCATCACCGGCGGCCCGGAGATCGGCGAGGCGTTGGTGCGGCATCCCGGCGTGGACAAGATCGCCTTCACCGGGTCCAGCGCCACCGGTCGCCGCATCGCCGCGCTGTGTGGTGAGCAGCTCAAGCGGGTGAGCCTGGAGCTCGGCGGCAAGTCGGCGGCGATCGTGCTGGACGACGCCGACATCGGCAAGACCGTCGCCGGACTGAAGACCGCCGGCCTGATGAACAACGGCCAGGCCTGCGTCGCGCAGACCCGCATCCTGGTCAGTGAACGCCGCCACGACGAACTCGTCGAGGCGCTGGCCGACATGATGACGACGCTGACCGTCGGCGATCCCGCCGACGAGAAGACCGACATCGGACCCCTTGTCGCACAACGACAACAACAACGGGTGCAGGACTTCATCCGGTCCGGGCAACAACAGGGCGCGCGACTGGTGGTCGGCGGCGACAACAACCCCGAACCGCGTGGCTGGTACGTGCGGCCCACGCTGTTCACCGACGCGTCCAACGACATGCGCATCGCCCGCGAAGAGATCTTCGGCCCGGTCCTGACGGTGCTCACCTACACCGACGAGGACGACGCAGTCCGGATCGCCAACGACAGTGACTACGGATTGGCCGGCTCGGTGTGGACGGCCGACACCGCGCACGGTCTCGAGATCGCGGGGCGGGTGCGTACCGGCACCTACGGCATCAACATGTACATGCTCGACATCAGCACCCCGTTCGGGGGTTTCAAACATTCGGGGCTCGGGCGCGAGTTCGGCCCCGAGGGGCTGCACGAATATGTGGAGTTGCAGTCGATCGCGTGCAACGGAAAGCTACCTCCGCTACCCAGCTATGCTATGCCGCCAGCACCTCGAGAGTGACCTCGGCGGGACAGCAGAGCTCTCCGCGTTGGTTATAGACGCCGACCTTCAGGTCGATGAGAAATTGTGAATCATCACCAGAGGTGTTGCAGCGCTTGGCGATAACGTTTCCGCGGCCGATCATCGTGTCGCCGGCATAGATCGAGCCCAACAGCGACATCTTGCGTCGCAGGACTCGGCTATAGGGACCCGCCCAGTCCGTGCCTACCCGGTCGACGAAGCCGGCGATATGCATCGTGTTGACGAAGATCGTCGGATGACCTTGAAGCTCAGCATATTCCGGATCGAAGTGCCCGGGGAAATAGTCCCAGGTCGCGCCCGCATTCATCACCACGCGTTCGTAGCTGATCTCGTCCACGACAGCAGGCAGTTCGACGGGGACGATCAACCCATGCCAGTCGAACCGGCGCTCGTGCGGTCCATCAGCCATCCGTCACCTCCCGCGGGTTGAAGCGGAACAGAGTATTGCGGTTCAGCGCGACCACGGCCCCGTCGTCGCGTCGGAAAGTGTCCAGCGTCTGAACGAAATGTCCGACACCGAGTTTGGTGGTTTTCTCCGCCGACACCGACACCACCTCCTCTACGATCGAGAGTCGATCGCCTTCGACCACCGGGATCAGGAACTCGGCTTCGTTGGACGCGTTGACAAAGGTCTTGCCCGGCAAGGGAACCCGGATCACCAGTCCAGCCGCCGGCCGCTCACCGTCAGCGGACCACGGCTGCGGAATCAGCCAGCCCATCAACAATGCGGGCGGACCGACCAGCCCGCCCCACGTCCGGGTCGCGAAGTCCGGGTCCCAGTACGCCGGATTGCTGTCGCGCACGAGCGCGGCGAAGTGCTGGATCCGCGCCCCGCTGACCGCAGTTCCCGCCATCCTGGCCTCGGTGCGAAAACCCACCATCTTCAGCGCGTCCTCGTAGGTCCCGAACGCGTACCTGTAATTGATGTCCTCAGCCATCGACCGTCAGAGTATCTCCTACGTGCCGTCGTTGCCGGGGGCGCCGGGGGGGCCGGGGGGGTTTCCAGAGCCACCGACGGAACCGGAGCCGCCGGCGCCACCGGCGCCTTTTTGACCGTCCGCCCCGTTGCTCCCGTTGCCACCTGCGCCGGTGCCGGCCAGGCCGCCCTCGCCGTACCACGCTCCATCGGCGCCATCCGTGCCGCTACCGCCAGCACCGCCGAAGCCTGACAGGCTGTCACCGCCATCACCGCCACCGCCCCCGCGTCCGCCGGTGCCGCCGTTACCACCAGTGCCGCCGTCAGCGCCATGGCTACGGGGATCTCCCGCGATACCGTTGCCACCATCGCCGCCGAAGCCGCCGTAGCCACCACTGCCGGCAATGCCGCCCGACCCGCCCTCACCGCCAGTGCCGGTCCCATTGGCCGCGCCGCCGGACCCGCCGCGACCGCCGGTGCCACCGGTGCCGCCGACTCCGCCGTTGCCACCGCGCGCGCCGTCTTCGGCGTACTGCGAGGGAGAGTTGCCGCCGTGGCCACCGTTGCCACCCTTGCCGGCGTCGCCGGCATTGCCGCCACGACCGCCGTCCCCTCCGTCGCCTGACCCCAGTGCCTGGCCGCCGGTGCCGCCGATGCCGCCGGCACCACCCTTGCCGCCGACCCCACCGTCACCGCCGACGCCGGTATGGGGGTCGGCGCCGATGGTGAGGCCGAAGCTGGTGCCGCCGTTGCCGCCGACGCCGCCATCGCCTCCGGTGCCGCCGTCGCCGCCGCTGCCGCCATTACCCGAGATGGCACCGCCAGCACCGCCCGCACCGCCATTGCCGCCGGCAAAGCCGTTGGAGCCGTCCCCGCCGCGGCCGCCGGGGTCTCCATCACTACCGGTGGTGCCTAGTGAGCCGGACCTGCCGGCCTTGCCGTTACCGCCTGCACCGCCATCGCCACCGTTGCCGACCACCCCGCCGTTACCACCCGCACCGCCGTTGCCGGCGCCGCCACCACCACCGTCACTACCAGCACCACCGTTGCCGCCGTTACCGGACGGGCCGGCCGCCGGCGCACCATCGCCGCCGTTACCGCCGGCACCGCCGCCACCCCCGGCACCATCGGCACCCGTGGCCGCTTGAATGGGATTGTTGGCTTCGCCACCCACGCCGCCGACGCCGCCGATAGCACCTGCAGTGCCGTCGGCGCCGGTGCCGCCGTTACCGGCGAGGCCGGAGGCGGAGTCGCCGCCGTTCCCGCCCCGGCCGCCGAGACCTCCGGCACCACCAGTACCGCCGACACCGCCGGCCCCGTTAGCTGAAAGGTCGGAATGCCCACCGTTACCGCCCTTGCCGCCTACACCGGCTCCGCCCGCGCTGCCACCGTTGCCGCCAGCACCGCCGGTGCCTGATCCGAGGGCCGCGCCGCCGGCTCCGCCGAGGCCGCCGGTACCGCCCGCCCCGCCGGTGCCGCCGGTGCCCGCTGTACCACCGGGGCCGAAAACGGAGGTCCCGCCGTCGCCGCCGAGCCCGCCGACCCCGCCTGCGCCAGCCGACCCGCCGAGACCGCCAGCCCCGCCGTTGCGTGTCCCTTGGCCCGCGCCGCCAGCGCCGCCAATACCGCCGACTCCGCCGTTGCCGCCGGTCCCGCCGCCACCCCCGGTGCCACCGGTATCGGTGGAGTTATTTTCGCCGGTGCCGCCGCCACCGCCGGCACCGCCGTCACCGCCGCTGCCACCGTTGCCGCCGTTGCCGCTGTTGCCAGAGATCGCTCCGCCCAAGCCGCCGGCACCGCCGTTACCGCCGTTGCCGCCCGTGGTGCCGGCACCGCCGGCGGTGCCCGCACCGTTGACGCCGTGTGCGCCAGTGCCGCCGGTACCGCCACCGCCGCCGTTACCGCCGTTGCCGCCGTTGCCGACCGACCCAGCGTTTCCACCGGCTCCACCATTGCCGCCGTTACCGCCGTTGCCACCGCTGCCACCGCCGGAGCCACCGTGACCGCCGTTACCGGAGATCGCGCCGCCCGCGCCACCGTTGCCGCCGCCGCCGCCGGTACCACCAGCTGAGTAGCCGCCGACTCCGCCTGCACCGCCGTTGCCGACCGACGCGACGTCACCTCCTAGCCCGCCGTATCCACCACCGGCGACGCCACTCCCGCCGGCACCACCGTCACCACCGTTTCCGGAGATCACACCGCCGCCGCCGCCATTGCCGCCGCCGCCGCCGACGCCGCCGGTGGCGCCGCTGTTACCGCCGTTACCGCCGCGGCCACCGTTACCGACCGACCCGCCGTCACCGCCGGTCCCGCCGTCACCGCCGTCACCGGCACCGAGTCCGACACCGCCGCCGCCGCCGTTACCACCGTTACCGGACGGGCCGGCCGTTGCGGCACCGTTGCCGCCGTCGCCGCCCGCGCCTCCAGCGCCCCCGGCAGCGGACGTACCCACGGCCCCTTTGGCACCGTCGCTACCCGACACCACACCACCCGTGCCGCCAGACCCGCCTTGGCCGCCAGACCCGCTGGCGCCGGCGTGGCCGCCATCAGCACCGTCCCCGGCGGCCCCGCCAGCGGAGTCACCGCCGCGGCCACCGGCACCACCGCTGCCTCCCATTCCGGAATCGCCGCCGGCACCGCCGTTGCCGCCGTCGCCGGTGCCACTTTGGTCGCTCCCACCGGTCCCACCGAAACCGCCGTCACCGCCGGCCGACCCCGTACCGCCGGCACCGCCGACCCCGCCGACACCGGACCCGTTGGCCGCCCCGCCGGCACCGCCAGCCCCGCCGGCCCCGGCGTTACCGCCACCACCACCGGCAGCGCCGGACCCGCCCGAGGAGCCCTCGGCGAATACGCCGTTGTTGCCGCCGTTCCCGCCGCCGCCGCCAAGTCCGCCCTGGCCGGCGGCACCGCCGGCACCGCCGGCACCGCCGTTGCCCGACCCCAGCGCGGTGCCGCCAGCGCCCCCAGCACCAGCGTTGCCGCCGTCGCCGCCGGCACCGCCAACTCCGCCCGGGTCACCGGAGCTGAAAAGGCCACCCGAATCGCCGGAACCACCATTGCCACCGGTTCCGCCACTACCGCCGTTACCGCCGGCCCCGCCGTTGCCTCCGTTACCGGAGATCGCGCCACCCAGACCGCCGGCCCCGCCGTTGCCGGCGCTGCCGCCTATGGTGCCGGCGCCGCCCGCGGTGCCGGTCCCGACGCCGCCGGAGGTGCCGGCAGTACCGGAAGCGCCGTTGCCTCCGACACCGCCCTGCCCACCGTTGCCCACCGACCCGCCGTTACCGCCGGCCCCGCCATTGCCGCCTTGCCCACCGAGGACGCCCTGGACGCCGTGAGCGCCGTGGCCGCCTTGGCCGCCGTTGCCACCGCTGGTCGCCGCCGCACCCGCACTGCCAGTGGCGCCGTCGCTGCCACCCGTACCGCCGCTGCCAACCAATCCGCCGTCACCGCCGGCACCGACAGCACCGGGATTACCGCCATCACCACCACGCCCGCCGTCGGGAACACCACTAGCGCCGGAGCCACCCGAGCCACCGTCGCCGGCTTTACCCGCCGCGCCGCCGGTACCGCCGTTGCCGCCGGTGCCGTTGATACCCGCGCTGCCCGACCCACCCGCAGCGACGCCGCCGGCATTACCCCCGGCGCCGCCGACACCACCGACCCCGCCGTCGCCACCAGCACCGCCGTTCTGTCCTGCTGCGCCCGCAGTGTCGGCCGCCGCACCATCCACACCGTCCCCACCAGCCCCGCCGCCGCCACCGGTCCCGCCGAGCCCGCCGGTCCCGCCGTCACCGCGCAACGACCCACCTAAGCCGCCAGCACCACCGGCACCACCGGCACCACCGGCACCACCATTGGCACCCGGATCGCCGGAATTGACCCCGGCTGCACCGACCGCGCCTGTGGCGCCATTGCCACCGGCGCCACCGGTGCCACCGGTGCCCAGGTTGCCGCCGTTGCCGCCCGACCCGCCTTGCCCACCCGTGCCGGGCAGATCACCCGGCGCCGGGACGGTCGCACTGCCACCCTTACCGCCGGCGCCACCATTGCCCGAGGTCCCGGTCGGCAGCTGACCAGCCGCGCCCTTGGCACCAGTGGCGCCACCGCCGCTGTCGCCACCGGCACCGCCCTGGCCCACCGCGCCCGCGTCGCCACCATTGCCGCCGGCACCACCCGCACCACCAGTGGCCGCGTCGATCCCGGCACCGCCGGTACCGCCGTCGCCGCCGGCGCCGGCAGTGCCGCCCGCACCGCCGGTACCGCCGACCCCGTGGGCCCCGTCGCTGTATCCGGCAGCCTGATGCCCGCCGCCGACGCCGCCGGCACCACCCAGCCCGCCGGTACCACCGGCACCGCCGTCACCACCGTCAAACCCGATTCCGCCGGCCGTGACCGCGTCCGCCCCATCGACACCGGCCCCGCCGGTGCCACCGACTCCACCGGTCCCGCCCCGGCCGCCGTTCCCGCCGTCACCGCTCAGTGCACCACCCAGACCGCCGGTCCCGCCGGCACCACCCCTACCGCCCACCCCGCCGACCCCGCCCGGGTCGTCAGGGTTGACCCCATCCACCCCGGCCGCGCCGGTCGCACCATCACCGCCCGCACCACCGGCGCCGCCATTGCCGCGGTTGCCGCCGGCACCGCCCGCGCCACCGTCACCGCCACTAGCGCCGGCCGCGGCGGCATGAGCACCCGCCCCGCCGGCGCCACCGTTACCCATCACCCCGGTCGGGGTGGCCCCGGCCACGCCATCATTGCCCACACTGCTACCACTGCCGCCCGTGCCGCCCGCGCCGCCGAATCCGGTGTTGCCACCAGCCCCACCAGCCCCACCCTGACCCGTGAGCGAGCCGCCAGAGGCCCCGT
>NZ_JCALCF010000018.1:0-124059 GCF_059812185.1 Mycobacterium sp. NGS67 | reverse complement strand
GAGTGCGGCGCTGAGCCTTACCCTCAACGCCGGGATCGCGAGCCAACTGGGTGCAGCCCTGTCGGGGTCGCTGAACGGTGGACTCAACGCCCTGGTCGACGCTGGCGAAAGCTTGTCGGCCAGCCTCGGAGCCGGATTGAACGGCTTGACGCGGACCGGCGCGAACGTGGCTGCCAACCTGGTCTCCGCCCTTGGCGGATCCGGTCAAACGGGTATGGCAATAGCCAACATCTGGGTCAACGCCGCGAACGAGATCACCGATGTCCTCGGCGGTGCTCTGGGCGCCAGCTTCGGAGCCGGACTCGCAAGCTTCGGTCAAACTGGTGGAACCTTGGCGTCCACTTTCTCGGGTGCACTGGCCGGACTCTCGCAGACCGGCGGCGCATTCCTGGGATCGCTGGACGACATTGCTCTCAACTTCGCTCTAGCGGGCAACGCCGCATTGCAGAACCTGCAGCTGGCTCTGCAAGCAGCCCTCAACGCCAGCTTCGGCTTCCAGGTGGGCTAGTAGTCACTGATCCTGATGACGCGGCACCGGCCATTTCGCCGGTGCCGCGTCCCTTTATAGGTTGCGGCGCATTGGCAGGCGACAAGGCGGCGTCCAGACGTTGCGTGCCCGCGCGAAGAGTCATCAAGCGCCGCAACCGATTCCGCTCGCACACCCCCGACTCGGCCGCCGTGCAATCAAATCCGCTGCCTCCCACAGTGATTCATTACCGGAGGCTGCCGTGCGACAAACGCTAGTCCGGCACGCCGCAGCGGGCTCTGCGTCCTCGTCGAGCAGTTCGATTCGGCATGAGCCGTCAAATGCGTTGGCCCCGTTGGCTCTATCTCGACTAGTTGGCGATCGAGTCGGCGAGTGTCCTAAAGCCGGTGTTCGCCAGCAGCTGGAAAAGGCCGCCAAACCTGGTGCCACCCAAAGTCAGGTTGATCGGGATGTTTATGCCAAACAGCTCCAAAGGCACCGTCGCCGTGATGGCATGCGGCGGCACCAGCAGCCCGCTGAAGGGCAGATGGGCGACGACCGGAATATTGAGATCACCGAGCACAGGCACAGTGAACGTCACCGGCAGTGGTAGATCCACGATGGCTTCACCGTTGAGCAGACCGTTCAAGATGTATGCAGGCGCGTCGATCACGCCGCCAGCCACCTGGATCGCATTGCCGGTCGCTATGCCGCCCCCGATGACCGTCCCGGCAGTTGCCAACCCGTCGAGCGCCGCGACTGGTGCGCCTGCCACGCCGAAGAGAAGCGATAGCGGTAAGCCGAAGTTCGCACCGAGTATCAGCGCCGGGGGAATCACGGTTCCGCTGATCGTGGTCGAAACACTGGTATCGGCGAGCGCGGTGAAGAACCGGCCGAAGTTGTTGGCAATCTGGGCGGGTACGGAATTGGCCGGCAGCAGGGTGCTGAATCCGCTGAGATTCTGGCCGGGTAAAGACAGGACCGGGAACAGGTCGCCGATCGGGCCGACGAGCTTGATGTCCGCCAGGTTGCTGGTGTCGAATCCGCTCAAGAAGATGTTGAGCACAGCCGAGGTGCCGTCGGTTACCGCGAGGTTGTACTGGCCCGTCGCGATGTCTTGGCTGACCTTGGCCCAGTCGGCCGGGAAGTTCGCCAGGTTCGCCGACAGGTCGCGGCTGAAAGCCGAGAAGGACGTGTTGAGGGTCTGGAAGTTTCCGACCGTACCGCTGACGATGCCGCTGGCAGCCGCTTGGAAGTCGGTCGCCGCGTTACCGGAGGCGAAGTACTCCAGACCGGTCTGCGCGACGAGACCGGGATTCTGCGCCGCGTAGGCGAGTTCGGCGCCGATCTGGGCCCCGTAACCCTGCTGGTTGGCAACGATCTGCCGCAGCAACGGGAACGGGTCGGCGGCAAAAGCATTGCTGAGCGCAGCCAGATTGTTGCCGGTGTTGACGAAGAGTTGCTGCCAGGCACCGCCAATCGGGGGGCCGGTGACGACCCCGCCGGTGGTCGGGAACAGTCCGGGGAGCAGCACAGAGCCCAGCCCTTGCAGCTGGCCCGTGAGGAACTGGGCGCCGGTGCCGCCGAGCAGCGCCGATATCCCGGCGCCGAACTGCTGGCCGGCGGCGTTGAAGACCGGGCCGAGCGGTCCGCCGCCGACCAAGGAGGTCAGGATGCCGTTGCCGCCGACGAGCGGTCCCAGCAAACCGCCGGTGCCGCCGAACAGAATCGGGCCCAGCAATCCGCCGCTGCCGCCGAGCAGCCCACCGAGGCCGCCGCCTCCCGTGCTGGTGCCGCCGCCCAGGATGGGCCCTAGGATCCCGCCGAGCGGGTCGGCGGCGGCCGCCGAGCCGTTCAGTAGCTGCCTTTCCGCGTTGGCGATCTCGGCGCCGACGTACGCCGCCGCGCCGCTGCTCAACGCACGGACGAACTCGGCGTGAAACGCCGCAGCTTGCGTGTTGACGGCTTGGAATTCTTCGCCGAATCTGCCGAACAGCTGAGATATCGCAGCCGAGATCTCGTCCGAGGCGGCGACAGCAATGCGCGTGGTCGGGGCCGAGAATGCCGCTGCAACCTCACCTAACGAGGAGCCGATGCCTTCCAGCTGTCCGGTTGCCGCCGTAATCCATTCCGGATCGGTGATCACAAACGACACAGCCATCTCCCGTCGACGCCTGATTTACGCCGGGCATGTACCCGAATACGGTGACGGTGAAACGCCAGTGCGGCATTGTTTTTTGACGAGCTAATGAACTAATGGCGCTGCCATTTTGAATTCATTGACACTTACGCGATGACCGCCGCGAGTTGAGTCGGCGCGTAGCTCAATAGGGCGGGAATGAGACCGCCGGCAGGAGTGCCGGTCAGGACAATGGTGACGGGCACACCCAGCACTGAGACCGTCGCGGTGAACGGGCGCAGCGGGGAGAGAATTCCGCCGAGCGGGATGCCGGCCGTCGCAGGCGGCAAGCCCGGCAGCGATAGCGTCAACGGCAGCGTCGCCTCGCCGTTGAGGAAACCGTCGGCGATGTTGGCCGGGGCCCCGACAAACGCCGCGAACGCGGCCGACGCATTCCCGGCCTGCACCGCACTGAAAAACGTCGTCGTGCTGTCGGCCGCCGCCATCAGCGTGGTGACCGGTGAACCGAGAGCGTTGATCGCCATCACCAACGGCAAACCGAAGGTCATACTCCCGCCCGGTATCGGCGAGACGGTGATCGAGGCCGCGATGGTTGTGTCGGTAAGGCTCTGGATCACGTTGGTCGTGTTCTGCGCGAAATCTCCGGGAATGCTCAAGATCGGCAACAGGTCGCCCAGTGTGCCGACCGGCTTGATGTTCGTGAGATCAGACGTGTCAAGACCGGTGATTAGAGTACCGAGCAACGCCCCGCCGACTGTGCGCACCGCGCCACTCGGGTTGCCCGCCAGTAGTTCTTGGAAGGCGACCGGCAGACTCGGCGGTATCCCGGCTAACCCGATCGAGAAGTCCCTGGCCGCGTTGGTGAGCGATGTCAGGGTCAGCTCGCTGTAGCCGTATTGGTTGGTGAGGAATTGCTGCAGGAAGGGTGCCGGGTTGGCCAACCAGTTGTTGCTGATGCTTTCCAGGTTGGTCACCGTGTTGTTGATCAGGTCCTGGTAGGGCTCGAAGATGGGGATGCTGCCGCTGACGGCGGCGGCCGCCGCGGCCCCACCGGGCAGGCCGAACAAGGTTTGGCCGGGGTTACCGGCACTCCCCGTAGCCCCCGGTGTAGCGCCGGCTCCACCGCCGCCCCCTGCTCCGCCGTCGCCGCCGACGAGCACCGCGTTGCCGCCGTTGCCGCCCGTCCCGCCGGCGCCACCTGTGCCGCCGTTGGTGTGCGCCCCGCCTGTGCCGCCGGCGCCGCCGTCGCCTGCACTACCGAAACCGAAAGCATTGCCACCAGCACCACCCACCCCGCCGGCCCCACCAGGAGTCGAGGCACTGTTCCTAGCCGTAGTTCCACCGGTGCCGCCGGTTCCGCCGTCGCCGCCGCTGCCGGCGAACAGCCCGCCCGCGCCGCCGTGGCCGCCGGCTCCGCCGCGCCCGCCGGAACCCCCGGTAAGAGTGCTGGAGTTGGTGTTGTTCCCACCTGTCCCGCCGGCGCCGCCGGCCCCCCCGTCGCCGAACAGGCTGGCGTTGCCGCCCGCACCGCCGGCGCCGCCGGCACCCGCACCCGTTGCCGCCGTGTTGTTGGCGCCCGCGCCACCGGCACCCCCAGCACCACCGGCGCCGAACAGCAGGCCGGCATTGCCGCCGGCCCCGCCGACCCCGCCGGTTTGGCTGGCCAGCAGCGACGTCGAGCCGGTGCCACCGACCCCGCCCTCACCGCCGAAGCCCAACAGTCCGACGTTGCCGCCCGCACCGCCCGCCGCGCTGTTGGTGCCGCCGGCCGATCCGCCGTCGCCGCCGCGGCCGACGAAGGTATTCCCGCCCGCTCCGCCCGCGCCCGCGCTGCTCGACCCGCCACCACCGCCTTCGCCGAAGAACGCATTGCCGCCGACACCGCCGGCACCGGTCGTGCTGGAACCACCGGCGCCACCGTTGCCGATGAACCCACCGTCCGCGCCGGCTGCACCTGTTCCGACGCCACCGGCGCCGCCGTTGCCGTAGAACAGTCCGGCGCGGCCGGCAGCGCCACCGCTCGGCCCTGCGCCGCCGTCTCCGCCGTTGCCGAAGAACACGGCATTGCCGCCGGCTCCGGCAGCGCCTGCGCCGCCGCTTGCCCCGCCGATGCCGCCGTTGCCGTAGAACAACCCACCCCGGCCACCGATACCCCCGGCACCAGCTGCGCCGCCTCCGGCCCCGCCGGCGCCGCCGTTGCCGAACAGCCCCGCGGCTCCACCGTTGCCGCCGGTTCCGCCATTCGGTCCCCCGGCACCGCCTGTGCCACCGTTGCCGTACAAGATGCCGCCGGGCGCGCCGTCTCCGCCGCGTCCGGCCAAAACCCCGGCGGCCCCGTCGGCGCCGTTGCCGATCAGCGGGCGCCCGAGCAGAGCCTCGGCGGGTGCGTTCACCGCGGCGGCCAACGCCTGGGTGGCATTCGCAGCCTCGGCGGCCGCATAGGAGGCAGCGCCCGCGTTCAACGTCTGCACGAACTGGGCGTGAAACGCCGTCGCCTGTGCACTCAGCGTCTGGAATTGTTGGCCATAACTGCCGAACAATTGCGAAATTGCGGTCGACACCTCGTCTGCCGCAGCGGCGGCCAATCCGGTCGTCGGACCCGCCGCAGCGGCGGCAGCGGCACCGAGTGCATTACGAAGTACGGCCAAATTGTCAGCGGCGACCGTGACCAGATCCGGTGTGGTAGCTAAGAACGACATTTTCAGCTTCCCTCGCTTCTGGCAAAGTGCACCTGAATCAGGTCAGGGTGAACGCAGCCTAAGTCCAAGTCCCACAAACGCGGGGCCGATTTGCCGCGATTGGCACCATTACAGATAACTGGACCGGCCTTATCACCCTGCTGCCTGAAACGCCGGTGCCAGCGGCAGGCCGAGTGAGCCGGCAGGACGTTTTCAGCTACGCAGTACCGCGCCGACCCGCTCGGCGGCGAAGCGAACCGCGGCGTCGCGGGCCGCGCTGGCGTCGTCTTCGGTCAGTGTCCGGTCGGGGGCGCGAAACCGCAGCGCGAACGTCAGCGACTTGCGGTCCTCGCCTATCTGGGCTCCGGCGTACACGTCGAACAGTTGGATGTGTTCGAGCAACTCCCCGGCCCCTTCGCGGACGGCGTCCTCGACCGCTTGGGCGGGCACGTCATCGGGCACCACCAGGCTTACGTCCTGGAACACCGCCGGGAACGGGGACACCCGCGGTGCCGGCAGCACTCCCGCTATCGGTAGCGCGTCCAGGTTCAACTCGATGGCGCAGGTGCCTTTCGGCAGGCCGGCGCGCTCGATCACAGCCGGATGCAATTGCCCGGCGTGCCCGATCAACGTGTCGGCGATCAGTACCTCGGCGCACCGGCCCGGATGCCACGGCAGGTACTGCGTCGCCCGGAAGACGACCTCGACGCCGCTGGCGCGCGCGACGACCCGCACCGCCTCGAACGCATCGGCGGCCTCCACGGGGCGGCCCGCCCCCCACGGACCGCGCGGCTCGCGCAGTCCGGCCAGCACCGCGGCCAGATGTTGCGGTTGGCGCGGCAAGGACGCGTCCAGTGTGGCGATCTCGGCGTCGGTGGGTCGGCGGTCGACCGGGATCAACTCGACGCCGCGGGTCTGTTCGGTCGGCTGGACCACCTGCGCAATCGCGAACAGCGCGGCATCGCCTAAACCGCGGGATACGTTGCGCCCCAGCGCTTCCAGCAGGGCCGGCAACAGTGTGGTGGCCAGCTGCGGACGGTCGGCTTCCAGCGGATTGACCACGTTGGTGGTATTGCGGCGAGGATCGTCGGCGGGCAGGCCCCAGACGTCGAACACCCCCGCCGGCAGGAACGGCGTCGGCAGGATCTCGACGTAGCCGGACAGCGCCAGCGATTTGCCGACCGCGCGGCGACGCCGCTGCTGGGGCGTGAGTCCGCGACCCGCCGGCGCTGCCGGCAGCACCGACGGGATGACTTCGAGACCCTCGAGCCGCAGCACCTCCTCGACCAGGTCGGCGGGCTGCACCAGATCCGGGCGCCAACTCGGCGGCGTGACGGTCAGAGTGGCTTCGTCCGACTCCACCTGCGCACCGATCTGGGCCAGTCGCCGGGCCGTGGTGCCCGCGGGGTAGGACACGCCGGCGAAGCGGTCCGGCAGGTCGGCGGGAATCCGGATCGGCGAGCCGGCCCAATCCGAGACCGAGGTGCCGACCGGGGGGTCGCCGCGCCAGTCGGTCAAGGTGGGTTCGGCGGTTCCCCCGGCGATGTCGACCAGCAACCGCGCGCAGCGATCCAGCACGGCCACCGAGATGGCGGGGTCGACGGCGCGTTCGTAACGGCGGGCGGCCTCGCTGGGCAGATGGAGTCGGCGCTGGGTGCGCGAGATCGCGGCCGGGTTCCACACCGCCGCTTCCAACAGGACGTCGGTGGAGTCGGCGCGCACCTCGGTGCTGGCCGCGCCCATGACGCCGCCGATCGCCGTCGTCGCGACCTCGTCGACGATGAGGACATCGACGGGTTCGAGCTTGCGCTCGATGTCGTCGAGGGTGACGACGGTCTCGCCGGGACGGGCGAAGCGCACCGCGAAGCCCCCGGTGATGCGCGCCCGGTCGTGAGCGTGCATCGGGTGACCGAGCTCGAGCATGACGTAGTTGGTGACGTCGACGGCCGGTGCGGTAGCGCGGATTCCGCACAACAGCAGTCGTCGCTGCAGCCACCACGGCGACACCGCGGCGGGGTCGATCCCGGTGACCGGACGCAGCGCGAAACGGCGCACACCGGTGTCGGGGTCCACCACCAGTGGCCAGGCCTCGCCGTCGGCCGGCAACGGCGAAACCGAAGCCGGGTCGACGAATTCGAGGTCGTACGCGCAGGCGATCTCGCGGGCCAGGCCGCGCACCGACATGGCATAGCCGCGGTCCGGCGTGATGGCCAAGTGAAGGACCACGTCGTCCAGGCCGAGCACTGCGGCACCCTCGGCCCCGGGCTCGGCGGTTCCCGGTGGCAGCACCAGAATTCCGGAATGGTCTGTGCCCAAGCCGAGTTCGGCTGCCGAGCAGATCATGCCGTTGGAGTTGCGCCCGTAGGTTTTACGGGCGGCAATGGTGAAGTTCCCGGGCAGGGTGGCCCCGGGAAGCGCCACGATGACCAGGTCGCCTACCGCGAAATTTGTTGCACCACAGACGATTTCCTGATCATCGTCGCCACCGACGTCGACCAGGCACGCGCGGATGGGCTTCTTGAACCCGGTGAGTTCTTCGATCTCGGACACTCGGCCCACCCGCAGCGGCCCCTCGACCGGACCCAACGCGAGCACCTCTTCGACCTCGTGCCCTACCCGCACCAGCGCCTGCCCGAGGTCGTCGGGGCTGGCATCCCAGTCCGGGGCACCGGCGCGGACCACCTCGCGCAGCCAGCTGTACGGGACGCGCATCAGGCGCCCACCCCGAACGGCAGGGAGAACCGCACGTCGCCCTCGACCATGTCACGCATGTCCGGAATTCCGTTGCGGAACTGCAGGGTTCGCTCCAGTCCCATCCCGAACGCGAAACCGGAGTACACCTGCGGGTCGATTCCCGCTGCGCGCAATACATTCGGGTGCACCATGCCGCAGCCGCCCCACTCCACCCAGTCCGCGCCGCCCTTTTTGTTGGCAAACCACACGTCGACCTCGGCGGAGGGTTCGGTGAACGGAAAGAAGTGCGGGCGCATCCGGGTCCGGGCCAGCGCACCGAACTCCGCGCGCGCGAACGCGTCCAGGGTGCCGCGCAGATGCGCCATGGTCAGCCCGCGGTCCACCGCGAGTCCCTCCACCTGGTGGAAGACCGGGGTGTGGGTGGCGTCGAGTTCGTCGGTACGGAAGGTGCGCCCGATCGAGATGATGTAGACCGGCAACTCGCGTTCCAGCAGCGTCCGCACCTGCACCGGCGAGGTGTGGGTGCGCAGCAACTGCCGGGAGCCTTCCGGCGCGATGTAGAAGGTGTCCTGCTCGCTGCGCGCGGGGTGGTCCGGCGGGAAGTTCAGCGCGTCGAAATTGAACTGTTCGGTCTCGACCTCCGGGCCCTCGGCAAGTTCCCAACCCATCGCGACGAACGTGTCGGCGATGCGCTCGGCCAGGATCGTGATCGGATGCCGCGCGCCGGTCGGTTGCCGGGTTGACGGCAGGGTGACGTCGATGCGTTCGGCGACCAGCACCGCCGCGTCGCGCTCGGCACGCAACACCGCGAGGCGTTCGTCGTAGCAGCGCTGAGCCTCGCCGCGGGCAACGTTGACCCGCTTGCCCGCGTCAGCGCGCTCGTCCTTGGGCAAAGCGCCGAGTGCTTGCCGGGCCAGCGCCAGGGGCGACCGGTCACCGAGGTACTCGGTCTTGGTGTGCGCGAGCGCTTCCAGACTGTCGGCGCGTGCGATGGCCTGCCGGGCGGCCTCGACCGCTTGGGTCAACGCTTCCGGCGACAGATCGACGGGTTGATCACCCACGCGGCGGCACTCTCCTTGTTGACGGGGGCTGGTCGGGCTGCCCGGCTACCCCGCGCGATGGGCTCGGCCCGCATCGTCGCCAGGTGGGCTCAGGGCACGGCGACGACGCAACTGTCGATCCTAGTCACCGCTGCGGTGCCGCCCCTGTCGGGGACCGGTCGAAAACTCGCGAACGGTCTCCCCGCTTGGCGAGGCGCTATCGACACCTACCAGCGCGCCACCCACGCCGATCGTCGACCCGCCGCGGGATGGTGGCTCTCAGTGGGCGTCTTTCTTGTCCGTCCCATCCCCGCCCGACATATCCCTACCGGGTTTGAGGCGGTAGATGGCCAGGTCCGGCGGGATGCCAGTGAGTTTGCTGGAGAACATCGGCCGGCGGGCCCGTCTGGCGGTGATGCCCAACTCGTCGAGCTCGCTCTGCGGAATCAGGTCCAGGGTCGGGCTGGAGATCATGACGCCGCCCTTGGTCGCGCGCTCCATCACACGTGCCGCGATGTTGACGTCGACGCCCAGCCAGTCCGAACCCAGCCGCTGCGGGCGCCCGGTGTGGATCCCGACCCGCATCCGCGGCGTATATCCGTCCACCTCAACGGATTTGATGGCCTCTTCGGCGGCGCAGACGGCCTTCACCGCAATGCCGGGACGGCGGAAGACGGCCATGATCCCGTCACCCATGCGCTTGACGATGTGCCCGCCGGCGTCCAGCATCGGGGATTCGACCGCGCGGGCCACCTGGCGCAGCAGGGCCAGCGCCGCGTCGTCCCCGGCCTCCAACGACCATGCCGAGTACCCCACCAGGTCGGTGAACACCAGCGTCACCTCGGGGTTGGCAGGCTTGCGCGAGACGGCTTCGGTCATCGCCTGCCACACCTGCAGCACGCCGAGACTGACCTCGCGCGACGCCGCCTCGCGGTCCCCCAACAACCGATCCGCGGCCCGGGCGGCTGCGCGCGGCCCACCCTCACCGGCGGTGGACAGCGGGTCGCCGAACTCAGGGTCGCCGGGCAGCAGCCGTCGTGCGCGCTTGACGAAGCCGATCACGCCGGGACTGTGGTTGGTGCTGCTGAGCCACTTGGCCGGAGACCGTCGCCGTGGGGCGTCCTGCAGCGCGGTCGCGGTGGCGCCGGACCCCCCGGGCTGCGGTTCGTCTGGCCCGTCCTCCACCCGGCCAGGTTAGGCGGTCGCGGCTGACCCCGGCAACGAGGTCTGTGCCACACGTGTCGAAAACGTCGGCAAACCTGCTGATCACGCCGCTGCGGCGGTGCTGTGGAGAGTGCATAACACAGGCCGGACACACATCTGGATGTTCTGGACAACGCGTGTTGTCACCGTTTATCGTGAGCGCACACCAGCTGCTTGGGAAGCTGCTTTGGAGGCCGTGATGACTGCCATAACGACGACAGCGGCTGACCCCCTCGGGCCCGACTCGCTGACCTGGAAGTATTTCGGAGACCTGCGCACCGGGATGATGGGCGTGTGGATCGGCGCCATCCAGAACATGTATCCGGAGCTGGGTGCGGGCGTCGAGGAGCATTCGATCCTGCTGCGCGAACCCCTGCAGCGGGTGGCCCGGTCGGTGTACCCGATCATGGGAGTGGTCTACGACGGCGACCGCGCGTCCCAGACCGGCAAACAGATCAAGAGCTACCACGCGACCATCAAGGGAGTCGACGGCGAAGGCCGGCGCTACCACGCGCTAAATCCCGAGACCTTCTATTGGGCACACGCGACGTTCTTCATGCTGGTCGTCAAGGTGGCCGAGTACTTCTGCGGCGGACTGACCGAAGCCGAGAAGCGTCAGCTCTTCGACGAACACGTGCAGTGGTACCGGATGTACGGGATGAGTATGCGACCGGTGCCCAGTTCGTGGGAGGAGTTCCAGGAGTACTGGGAGCGGGTCGGTCGCGACGAACTCGAGATCAACCAGGCGGTGTTGGACATCTTCAACATCCGGATCCCCAAGCCGAAGTTCGTGCTGATGCCCACCCCGGTCTGGGACCAGATTTTCAAGCCGCTGGTCGCAGGTCAGCGCTGGATCGCTGCCGGACTGTTCGAGCCCGCGGTGCGGGAAAAGGCAGGGATGCGCTGGACGCCCGGCGACGAGATCCTGCTGCGCCTGTTCGGCAAACTCGTCGAACTCGCGTTTCTGGCGGTGCCCGACGAGATTCGCCTTCATCCGCGCGCGTTGGCCGCCTACCGTCGCTCGGAGGGACGGATCCGCAGCGACGCGCCGCTGGTCGAGGCGCCGGCCTTCATGGCACCGCCGCGCGACCGTCGCGGCCTGCCCATGCACTACTT
Source organism: Mycobacterium sp. NGS67 (assembly GCF_059812185.1). Classification (NCBI taxonomy): domain Bacteria; kingdom Bacillati; phylum Actinomycetota; class Actinomycetes; order Mycobacteriales; family Mycobacteriaceae; genus Mycobacterium; species Mycobacterium sp. NGS67. Next base: position 112,722 of record NZ_JCALCF010000018.1, on the reverse strand, counting down.
CCCGCCGCGCCCCAAATCTCCGCTGGACCCGGCTCGCGCGCTGATGGAACGCGCGGGTTCGCTGGTGCACAACACGCTGTCAATTGCCGGCCTGCGGCCCGCGCGGGGACGCACTCGCGCCGCGTAACACGCGGGCACTCTGGTACAGACAGATTGCCGCCGACGCGGCAACGTTGAGACTCTCCGCTCCCCCGGCCATCGGGATGCGGACACGATGCTCCGCTTGGTCGGCGATGTCCGTCGGCAAACCATGGGCTTCGGGCCCGAACAGCCATGCCGCCGGCCCAGTGAGCAGCGGATCGGCCTCGTCCAGGGCCGTCTCGCCGTCGACGGTGGCGGCCAGCAGCCGCAGGCCAGCCGATCTGAGCCGGTCCAGGACGGCGCGAGCGTCCGGGGCAACCACGACCGGGATCGCGAAGATGCTGCCGGCAGACGCGCGCAAGCACTTGCCGTTGTAGGGGTCGACGCTGTGCCCGGCCAGCACCACCGCGGCGGCGCCCATGGCGTCGGCGATGCGGATCAACGTGCCGGCGTTGCCCGGCTCGCCGATGTCCACGGCGACGGCGACCAACCGCGGCGTACCGGCCAGCACGTCGTCCACACCAACGGCAGGGATCTCGCATACGGCGATCAACCCCGTCGGAGTCACCGTGTCCGACAACGCTTTTGCGGCCCGATCGGTCACCCGATGGGTCGGCAAGTCCGTCAGCAGAGCCTGATGGCGACTCGCCGCGTCCTCGGTGACGAAGACTTCCCGGACCAGTCCGCGCTGCACAGCGGCGGCAACCAGGTTGGGTCCTTCGGCGAGGAACCGTCCGGCACGACGCCGAGCGACGTGACGATGCAACTTGACCGCCGCGACCACCCGGGCCGAACGCTCGGTGAGCACGGGCCGCCGGTCAGGCAGCTTCTCCCGACGGGGCGTTGACGTCCTCGGGCAGCGCCGCGCGGGCGACCTCGACGAGCGCGGTGAACGCCGCCGGATCGGTGACCGCGATGTCGGCGAGGTTCTTGCGGTCCACTTCGACGCCGGCGGCCTTCAGGCCCTGGATCAGGCGGTTGTAGGTGATGTCGTTGGCACGTGCGGCGGCGTTGATCCGCGAGATCCACAACTTGCGGAACTCGCCCTTGCGGGCGCGACGGTCACGGTAGGCGTAGTTCAGCGAATGCAGTTGCTGCTCTTTGGCCTTGCGGTAGAGGCGGGATCGCTGACCGCGGTAGCCCTTCGATGCCTTCAGGACGCTGCGCCGCTTCTTGTGGGCGTTGACCGCCCGCTTCACGCGTGCCATGGGTGTTCCTACTCTCGTTCAAACAAATCGGTCGGGGGCTGGCGCCGGCCCGAGGTGTATGGGTGGTGGGTGGAGTACGGCGCCGTCAGCCGTTCAGCAGCGAGTTGACCCGCTTGGTGTCGTTGGCGGAGACGGTGGTGCGACCGTCGAGCCGCCTGGTGCGCTTGCTCGGCTTGTGCTCCAACAAGTGCCGGCGGTTGGCTTTCTGCCGGACGATCTTCCCGGTGCCGGTGCGCCGGAATCGCTTCGAGGCCCCGCTGTGAGTCTTGGCCTTGGGCATGTTTCCTCGGTTCTCTCTGATTGGTTCAGGTTCTTACTGGCAGTTACTAGGCCGACGGCTTGCCGTCGTCCGCCGGCGCGGCCCCCGGCTCGCCTTCGCGCTGCGCCTTGGCCCGGGTCTTCGCGCCGCGGTGCGGTGCCAGCACCATCGTCATGTTGCGGCCGTCCTGTTTGGCCGACGTTTCGACGAATCCGTATTCGGCGACGTCGGCGCCCAGACGCTGCAGCAGCCGGTAGCCCAACTCGGGCCTGGACTGCTCGCGTCCGCGGAACATGATGGTCACCTTGACCTTCGATCCCGCTTCGAGGAAGCGGACCACGTGGCCCTTCTTCGTCTCGTAGTCGTGGTCGTCGATCTTGGGTCGCAGCTTCTGTTCCTTGACGACGGTCTGCTGCTGGTTCCTGCGGGATTCGCGCGCCTTCTGCGCCGCCTCGTACTTGTACTTGCCGTAGTCCATGATCTTGCAGACCGGTGGTCTGGCATTGGGAGCAACTTCGACAAGGTCGAGATCGGCGTCCGCGGCCACGCGGAGTGCGTCTTCGATACGCACGATGCCTACCTGCTCTCCGCCAGGGCCGATCAACCGAACTTCAGGCACGCGAATGCGCTCGTTGACGCGGGTCTCAGTGCTGATGGGGCCTCCCTCGTTGGCTTCTATTTCAGTGCGGTCCATGCCTGGACCGGCCGGAAACAGTAGCGGGGACACCAGCCATCAGCAAGAAAGCCCTGCAGAAGCAGGGCCCAATGCCGACCGATCGCAGCTCGAAATCACTCGAGTCGCCCGCGCCATGCGCGGAACAGGCATCCGGAAAATGCCTGTGACCGGACCAGATAACCTTGACGGCGCTACAGACGCCTGCTCGTGGCTACCGGTGGGAGTGGGACTCCACTTAACTTTCCCTGGCCTTGGCCGGGATGGTCGCGCGGTTAGTCTAGCAGCAGCAATGCGCCACCTGGGCAACCCGGCCGGTAATTGCGGGCGGCTCGAACCCATGCAGGCAAGAGTTTCGCCGTTTGAACGAATATCCTCGCGGTTTGTGACACTCATCAAGCCGCGGGCGCCACTGCGGTCGTCTTCGCGGTATCACTGGCTGCCCGCCGCGGCCGGTTGGACCGTAGGCGTCATCGCAACCGTGTCGCTGCTCGCCAGCCTGTCGCCGATGATCCGATGGCTCATCCACGGACCGCGGGTCTTCATCAACAGCTATTTGTTCAACTTCCCCGACACCAGCTTCGCGTGGTCGTTCGTCCTTGCGCTGCTGGCCGCGGCGCTGACCGCGCGCAAACGCATCGCCTGGTTGGTGCTGCTCGGCAACATGGTGGTCCATGCGGTGGTGAACGCCGCGGACATCGCGGCGGGCGGTAACACGCCAGCCGAGGCATTCGGCGAGAACCTCGGCTTCGCCTTCCACGTCGTGACGATCGTGCTGCTGGTGCTGGGCTATCGGGAATTCTGGGCCAAGGTGCGTCGCGGGGCTCTGTTCCGGGCGACGGCAGTGCTGCTGGCCGGCGGCATCATCGGAATCCTGTTGTCGTGGGGACTGGTGGAAATGTTCCCCGGTACCCTCGCGCCATCTGAGCGGTTGCCCTACGTCGTCAATCGGGTGATCGGTTTCGGGGTGGCAGATCCGGAACTGTTCACCGGGCGTCCGCAGGTCTTTCTCAATGCGATCTTCGGGCTGTTCGGCGCGTTCGCGCTGATCGCAGGCACCATTGTGCTGTTTTTGTCCCAGCGCGCCGACAACGCGCTGACCGGCGAGGACGAGTCCGCGATCCGCGGGCTGGTCGAGTTGTGGGGCAAGAACGACTCGCTGGCCTACTTCGCCACCCGCCGCGACAAGTCGGTCATCTTCGCCCCCAGCGGTCGCGCCGCCCTGACCTACCGTGTCGAGGTCGGTGTCTGCCTGGCCAGCGGCGACCCCGTCGGCGACCCGAAAGCCTGGCGGCAGGCCGTCGACGCCTGGCTGCAGCTGTGCCAGACCTACGGCTGGGCACCCGGGGTGATGGGAGCCAGTTCGCAAGGCGCGCAGGTGTATCGAGAGGCGGGCCTCAATGCGCTGGAACTGGGCGACGAGGCCATTCTGCGGCCCAGCGAATTCAAGCTGTCCGGGCCCGAGATGCGTGGGGTACGTCAGGCCGTGACGCGCGCCCGCCGGGCCGGTCTGACCGTGCGCATCCGGCGGCACCGCGACATCTCCGCGGAGGAGATGGCCCGCGCCGTCGAACGGGCCGACGCCTGGCGCGACACCGAATCCGAACGTGGCTTCTCCATGGCGCTGGGACGGCTGGGGGATCCCGCTGACGGCGATTGCCTGCTGGTGGAGGCGCTGGATCCCGCCGGCGAAGTGGTGGCGATGCTGTCCCTGGTGCCGTGGGGCACCACCGGTGTCTCGCTGGACCTGATGCGTCGTTCCCGGGAATCCCCGAACGGCACCATCGAACTGATGGTCAGCGAGCTGACCCTGCATGCCGAGAACCTGGGTCTGAGCCGGATCTCGCTGAACTTCGCGGTTTTCCGGTCGGCGTTCGAGCAAGGCGAACAACTGGGCGCCGGTCCGGTGGCGCGGTTGTGGCGGGCTTTGCTGGTGTTCTTCTCGCGGTGGTGGCAGCTCGAGACGCTGTACCGCTCCAACGACAAGTACCAACCCGAATGGGTTCCGCGGTACGCCTGCTACGAAGACGCGCGGATGATGCCGCGGGTCGGCGTCGCGTCGGTGATCGCCGAGGGCTTTTTGGTGTTGCCGTTCAGTCGGCGCGACAAGGCCCACACCGGCCATCACCCAGCGGTGCCGCAGCCGCTGGTGGACACCGGGCTGTTGCATCCCGACGGCACGGCGCCCGACGTCAGCGGCCTGCAAGTGGACGACCTACCCGAAGCCGACGATGCGCGACGGCGTGACCCCGAGCAGGTACGGGTCCGGCTGGCGAAGCTGAAGAAGCTGCGCGCCAACGGGATTGATGCCTATCCGGTGGGCCAGCCGCCCAGTCACACCGTCGCCGAAGCCGTGGCCGCCGACGACGATATCGACGTCTCGGTGTCCGGTCGCATCCTGCGCGTGCGCAACTACGGCGGGGTGCTGTTCGCCCATCTGCGCGACTGGTCGGGCGAAATCCAAGTGCTGCTGGACAATTCGCGTTTGACGCAGGGACGTGCGGCCGACTTCAACGCGGCGATCGACCTGGGTGACCTGGTGGAGATGACCGGACACATGGGTTACAGCGACAAAGGCACCCGCTCGTTGATCGTCACCCGCTGGCGACTGATCGGCAAGTGCCTGCGACCGCTGCCAAACAAATGGAAAGGCCTGACCGACCCCGAGGCCCGGGTCCGGACGCGCTATGTTGACCTGGCAGTCAACCCCGAGTCACGTGAGCTGATCACCGCCCGAGGCAGCGTGTTGCGCTCGCTCCGCGAGACGCTGTTCGCCAAGGGATTCATCGAAGTCGAGACGCCGATCCTGCAGCAGGTGCACGGCGGCGCGACCGCGCGGCCCTTCATCACCCACATCAACAGCTACAGCATGGACCTGTTCCTGCGCATCGCACCGGAGCTGTACTTGAAGCGCCTCTGTGTAGGCGGCGTGGAGCGGGTGTTCGAACTCGGCCGAGCGTTCCGGAACGAGGGCGTCGACTTCAGTCACAACCCCGAGTTCACCTTGCTCGAGGCCTACCAGGCACACGCCGACTACCTGGTCTGGGTCGACGGCTGCCGTGAACTCATCCAGAATGCCGCCGAGGCCGCCAACGGCGCCCAGACAGCCATGCGGCCCAGAACTCAGGACGATTCGATCAACGACGGCTCTCGACTGGAGCCGGTCGACATCTCCGGTGAGTGGGCGGTCAAGACCGTCCACGACGCGGTCTCCGAAGCGCTCGGCGAGCACGTCGACGCCGCCACCGACCTGCGGACCCTGCGCAAGTTGTCCGACGCCGCCCGGATCCCCTACCGGAACTATTGGGATGCCGGCGCGGTGGTGCTCGAACTCTACGAACACCTGGTCGAGGCACGCACCGAAAAGCCCACGTTCTACATCGACTTCCCCACCTCGGTGTCCCCGCTGACCCGGCCGCACCGCAGCAAGCGCGGTGTCGCCGAGCGTTGGGACCTGGTGGCGTGGGGGGTCGAGCTGGGTACCGCCTACAGCGAGCTGACCGATCCGGTCGAGCAGCGCCGGCGTCTGGAAGAGCAGTCGCTGCTCGCCGCAGGCGGCGACCCCGAGGCGATGGAGCTCGACGAGGACTTCCTGCAGGCGATGGAATACGCCATGCCGCCCACCGGCGGCCTGGGCATGGGGGTGGACCGGGTGGTCATGTTGATCACCGGGCGCAGCATCCGTGAGACGCTGCCGTTCCCGCTGGCCAAGCCGCACTGAGCGCAGTGCTCACCGTTTCCCGGCCCGTCGCTACTGGCAGCTGATGGTGCGGTATTTCGATCGTCAGGACGCGCCCAAGTAACGTGTCGGACATGCCCGAGCACCCGCCTGCTGCCGACGCATCGCCCCCGCCGGATTCCGGTTATGACAGCTCCGGTGTCCCGACGTTCGACTCGGTGCGCGAGAAGATCGAATCGCGTTACGGAACCGCATTGGGCGCCGAGGAGCTCGCCGCCGAGACGGCGGAGGGACGCTCGGTCGAGGACCAGTACGAGGCCCGTCAGCGTGCAGCCGCCGAGCGCCTGGCGCAGATCCGGGAGTCGATGCGCACCGATGAGTGACACCATGCCGACCTCGCGGTCGGGCCTGCAGTTCGGGCCCTACCGGCTCGTACGGCTGTTGGGGCGCGGCGGGATGGGTGAGGTCTACGAGGCGCACGACACGGTCAAAGACCGCACCGTCGCGCTCAAACTGATGTCCCAGGAACTCAGCTCCGACACGGTGTTTCGCCGGCGCATGCAACGCGAAGCCCACACCGCCGGGCGGTTGCAGGAACCCCACATCGTGCCCATCCACGATTACGGGGAAATCGACGGCCAGCTCTACATCGACATGCGCTTCATCGAGGGCGAGAATCTCGGCTCGCTGCTCGAACACACCGGCGCGCTGCCGCCACCGCGCGCGGTGGCAATCATCACTCAGGTGGCCGCCGCGCTCGACGCCGCCCATCGCGGCAGCGTCATCCATCGCGACATCAAGCCCGAGAACATCCTGATCACCGGCGACGACTTCGCCTACCTGGTCGACTTCGGGATCGCCGCCGCGGCAACGGATCAGCAGCTCACCAAGACTGGGACGGCGGTCGGCAGCTGGCGCTACATGGCGCCGGAGCGGTTCGCCGACGACGAGACCACCTACCGCTCCGACATCTACGGTCTGGCGTGCGTGCTGTACGAGTGCCTGACCGGCGTACCGCCTTACCAGACTCAGAATCTCAGCGCCCTGATGGCGGCGCATCTGATGCAGCCGATACCACGACCCAGCGAGGCACGTCCGAACGTCCCGCGGGCCTTCGACGACGTCATCGCCCGCGGCATGGCCAAAGAACCCGCCGAGCGCTATCCGACCGCCGGAGAATTCGCCCGAGCCGCCGCCCACGCGCTCAGCGCGCCCGACCAGGACCGTGCGGCCACCATGATCGCGCACAGCCAGCAACACGCCCCGCCGCCCAGCGGTCCGGTGCAGCGCCCGCACTGGGCCGGCCCGCCGCCGCCATTGGCCCCGCCGACAGCCCCGCTGACAGCGCCGGCGGCCCCACCGCACCCGGCGTGGATCCCGGCTCCCCCACCTCGCCGCAATCGATGGCTCTTGCCCGCCGCGGCGCTGCTCGTGGTCCTCATCCTGATCGGCACCGGCATCTGGGTCGCGGTGAGCAATAGCGGCGGCGGACAATCCGTCAGCAGCGACACCACCACCGCGCGCACCTCCAGCACCGCCGCCACCACCACCTCTACCGCGACGAAAGTGACTGCAGCACAACTCGATTCATTGCTGCTGGCGCCCGAGGAGATCGACGCCCTGGTACGCACGACAGGGGTGGTCGTCGACCACAACGTGACCGAGATGAAGGATCCGGGCCCGGACAATGCGCTGTCGGACGAGCGGTGCCTGGGGCCGCTCATCGGCTACCAGACCCGCACCTACAAGAGCAGCGGCTACACCGGGATGCTTGCCCAACTCCTGAAGAAGCCGAACAGCAACCCGGGTTACGTGGTGGTCCAGGGCGGTGTCATTTTCGCCTCCGCCGAGCAGGCGCTGAATTTCGTGACGGAGCAAGCCGAGTCGTGGCGATACTGCGCCGGAAAAACGGTGATTCAGGTCAGCGAGGGCAAGCCATCCGAGTGGACGTTCCGCGAACTCAGCGGCAATCCCCCCAATATCGCGTTGCAGCGCAACTTGGCGGCAAGCACGGTGGTGTGCCAGCACGTGCTCAGTGCGGTGTCCAATGTGGTCTTCGACGTCAACGTCTGCGCACCCGACACGGTCAACCAGGCCAGGCTGATCGCCAATCAGATGGCCACCAGATTGCCAAAATGAACCAACCCTGCTGACCATGCGCAAATTCAGCGTCGCGGAACGACGGAACCGGTTGGCGCGCAGGCATTTCGTCGCCACGCCCGGTTCGGCGACGCGGGTCACCGCCGGTCTGGTCGGATTGCATGCCACCGACCCGGCGACGCCGTACCTGTCGCTGTGGGCACGTTGTCCGGATTTCGTCACCGCCGACCTCGATCGGTCGCTGTACCAACGACGTTCTGCGGTCAAGCAATTGGCCATGCGTCGGACGTTGTGGTTGGTCAACGCCGACGACCTGCCACTGGTGCAATCGGCGGCCAGCGCCGCGGTAGCGGCCAACGAGCGACGCCGCCTGGTCGCCGATCTGCACAAAGCCGGGGTGACCACCGACGGCAACGCGTGGCTGGACCGGGCCTGTGCGGCCGTGCTCGGTCAGTTGGCCGAGCATGGTCCGTGCAGCAGCAGCGAATTGCGGGCCGCGTTGCCCGAATTGGCCGGTAGCTACGACCCGGCACCCGGAAAGCGTTGGGGTGGTTCGGTTCCGCTGGCCCCCCGGGTACTGACGGTGCTCTCGGCGCACGGCCACGTCGTTCGCGGCCCCAACGACGGAGGGTGGACCGTGTCGCGACCGCGGTGGACTAGGGCCGAGGATTGGTTCGTCGAGGCCGGCGACCCCGTCCCCGAAGGTGTGGCGCGCGCTGAATTGACCCGACGCTGGCTGCGCACGTTCGGACCCGCCACCATGACCGACCTCAAATGGTGGTTCGGCGCCACGTCGACGGCGACCCGGGTGGCTCTGGCCGCCATCGGTGCGGTCGAGGTAGATCTGCACGGCAATCCTGGTTACGCGCTGGCCGACGACCTCGGCACCGAACAGACGCCGCCGTGGGCCGCGCTGTTGCCGGGTCTGGACCCCACCACCATGGGGTGGTCGGACCGGGACTGGTACCTGGGCGAACATCGTGACCAGGTTTTCGACCGCAACGGCAACGCCGGCCCGACCGCGTGGTGGAACGGACGGATCGTTGGCGGCTGGTGTCAGGACGGGAACGCGCGCGTGCATCTGCAGCTGCTGGAAGATCCCGGGGGCGACGCCCGGCGCGCACTGCAGCGGCGCGCCGACGAACTCACCGCTTGGCTGGACGGCGTACGCGTCAGCCCCCGCTTCCCGTCGCCGCTGTCGAAGGCGCACTGAGTCAGTTGCCCCGGCACGGGGTATGTGCCGCGCATGGATTGGCTGGTTTCGCATGCAGCGGCCATCGGTTCGGCGTTGCTGGCGTCGTTGATGGCGGCACTGGGCATTGTCGTCCGGCAGGCCGCACTGCAACGGTCCGGGCAGGACGCGTCTACCGCTGCGACCGTGCTTCGCGACCGATTGTGGTGGGCGGGGACGGCGGCGGCCGTCGCTGGATATGCGTTTCAGGCCGTGGCGCTGGCGAACGGGTCCCTACTGTTGGTGCAGCCGCTGCTGGTGTCTTCGCTGCTGTTCGTGCTGCCGCTCAGTGCCCGGCGATCCGGAGATCGGGTGACCGGCGCCGAGTGGGGGTGGGCGACGCTGCTGACCGCGGCGCTGGCGATTTTCGTGCTGGAGGGCCAACCCCGGGAAGGGCACTACCGGCCACCCGTGCCGGCGTGGACGATGGCGCTGGCCGTGGTGGTGCCGGTCTTCGTGATCTGTGTGCTGGTGGCGCGCCGCACCGTGGACAGAACCCGCGCCGCATCGCTGGGGGTCGCGGTGGCGGTGGGCCTGGGTTTGATCGCCGTGCTGACCAAGATCTGCACCCACCGGTTCGGGCTGGGCGGCTGGCATGCTCTGCTGACCGTCCCGGCGCCGTATCTGCTTGTCGCACTGGCGGTCCTGGTGACCGTGCTGCAGCAGTGGGCGTTCAAGGCCGGGGCGTTGCAGGCGTCCGTCCCGATCATGTTGGTCGGCGAACCGGTTGTCGCGGTGCTGCTCGGCGTTGTCGTGCTGGGCGAGGTGCTGACTGTGCACGGTGTCGGGTTCGTCGCACTGCCGGCCGCGGTGGCGGCGATGCTGGCGGCCACGATCGCGCTGGGCCGCGGCGAGGGCGCTCAGACCGAACGGGCAGCTTCCCAGCCGCTCAGGCGCTGACCTTGCGGCGCTTGGCGCCCCGCCGCGGGGCGATGGGCGCGGAGGTGATCACCTCGGCCAGGAACTTGCCGGTGTAGCTTTCCGGCACTGCCGCGACGTCCTCCGGAGTGCCTTGCGCGACAACGGTTCCGCCGCCGGCACCGCCCTCGGGACCCATGTCGACGATCCAGTCCGATGTCTTGATCACGTCCAGGTTGTGCTCGATGACGATCACCGTGTTGCCCTTGTCGACAAGACCGCTGATGACCTTCAGCAGTTTGCGGATGTCGTCGAAATGCAGACCCGTGGTCGGCTCGTCCAGGATGTACACGGTGCGCCCGGTCGACCGCTTCTGCAACTCCGAGGCCAGCTTCACCCGCTGCGCCTCGCCGCCGGACAGCGTCGGCGCGGGCTGGCCGAGCCGCACGTACCCCAGCCCCACGTCGACCAGGGTGCGCAGATAGCGATGGATGCCCGAGATCGGCTCGAAGAACTCCGCCGCCTCCTCGATGGACATGTCCAGCACCTCGGCGATGGTCTTGCCCTTGTAGTGCACCTCGAGGGTTTCCCGGTTGTAGCGGGCACCCTGGCACACCTCGCACGGCACGTACACATCGGGCAGGAAGTTCATCTCGATCTTGATGGTGCCGTCGCCGGTGCACGCCTCGCAGCGACCACCCTTGACGTTGAAGGAGAACCGCCCGGGCTGATAGCCGCGGACCTTGGCCTCGGTGGTGGCCGCGAACAGGGTGCGGATCTTGTCGAACACCCCGGTGTAGGTGGCCGGGTTGGACCGCGGCGTGCGGCCGATCGGCGACTGGTCGACCCGGACCAGCTTGTCCAGGTGGTCGAGTCCGGTGACGCGGGTGTGCCGGCCGGGCACTTGACGGGCACCATTGAGTTTGTTGGCCAGCACCGCCGCCAGGATGTCGTTGACCAGCGTGGACTTGCCCGAACCGGACACCCCGGTCACCGAGGTCAACACCCCGAGCGGGAACGACACGTCGATGCCCCGCAGATTGTGCTCTCGCGCGCCGACGACGGTGAGCTGACGTTTCGCATCGACCGGTCGTCGCACGGCCGGCAACTCGATGCTCTCCCGGCCGGAAAGGTAAGCGCCGGTGAGAGATTCTTTGTTGCGCAACAGCTCTGGATACGGTCCGCTGTGCACGATGCGACCACCGTGCTCGCCGGCGCGGGGGCCGATGTCGACGATCCAGTCAGCGTGCTCGATGGTGTCCTCGTCGTGCTCGACGACGATCAGCGTGTTACCCAGATTCTTCAACCGGGTGAGCGTTTCGATGAGTCGCCGATTGTCGCGCTGGTGCAGGCCGATGGACGGTTCGTCCAGCACGTAGAGCACGCCCACCAGTCCGGAGCCGATCTGAGTGGCCAGGCGGATGCGTTGTGCCTCACCGCCGGACAGCGTGGCTGCCGCCCGCGACAGCGACAGGTATTCCAGGCCGACGTCGAGCAGAAAGCCCAGCCGCGACTGGATTTCCTTGAGCACCTGCCCGGCGATCGCCTGCTCGCGGGTGCCCAGCGTGAGCGCGTTCAGGAAGTCCGCGCAGTCGGCGATGGACAGTTCGCAGACCTCGGCGATGGACTTCGGTCCCAACTCCCCCGCCGCCAGTGAGACCGCCAGGATCTCCGGTTTGAGCCGGGTGCCCTCGCAGACCGGACACGGGATGTCCCGCATGAAGCCCTCGTAACGCTCCTTCATCTGCTCGGACTCGGTCTGAGCCATCTTGCGTTGCAGGAACGCCAGCACGCCCTCGAAGTCGGCGTAGTAGGAGCGGGTTCGTCCGTAGCGGTTGCGGTACCGCACGTGCACCTGCTCGTCGCAGCCCTCCAGGATCGCCTTGCGCGCCTTGGCGGGCAGCTTGCGCCATGGGGTGTTGACGTTGAAGCCCATGGCGTCGCCCAGCCCGGCCAGCATCCGGGTGAAGTACTCCGCGGTGTGTCCCGTCGACCACGGCGCCACCGCGCCCTCGGCCAGCGTGAGCTCCGGGTCGGGAACCACCAGGTCGGGGTCGACCTCTTTGCGGATGCCCAATCCCACGCATTCGGGGCAGGCGCCGTAGGGCGAGTTGAACGAGAACGACCGGGGCTCCAGGTCGTCCACGGCCAGGGAATGCCCGTTGGGGCAGGCGAGTTTTTCGGAGAACCGCTGTTCGCGGGGCCGGTCGTGTTCGTCGCGATCGTCGGGGAATTCCAGGACGACGATGCCGTCGGCCAGGTTCAGCGCGGTCTCCACCGAGTCGGTCAGCCGCTGCTTGGCGGTCGCCTTGACGGTGAGCCGATCGACCACCACCTCGATGTCGTGCTTTTCCTGCTTCTTCAGCTTGGGCGGGTCGGTCAACGGGTGCACCACGCCGTCCACCCGCACCCGGCTGTAGCCCTGGGCGTTCAGCTTGTCGAACAGGTCGGCGAACTCCCCCTTGCGGGTGCGTACCACCGGGGCCAGCACCAGGAAACGGGTGCCCTCGTCCATCGCCAGCACCTGGTCGACGATTTGCTGGGGTGTCTGGCGCGCGATCCGCTCACCGCAGACCGGGCAGTGCGGGGTGCCGGCGCGGGCATACAACAGGCGCAGGTAGTCGTACACCTCGGTGATGGTCCCGACGGTGGACCGCGGGTTGCGGTTGGTCGACTTCTGGTCGATGGACACCGCCGGCGACAGGCCCTCGATGAAGTCGACGTCCGGCTTGTCCATCTGCCCCAGGAACTGGCGGGCGTAGGCGGACAGCGACTCCACGTAGCGACGCTGCCCTTCGGCGAAGATCGTGTCGAACGCCAGTGAGGACTTGCCCGACCCGGACAGGCCGGTGAACACGATCAGCGCGTCCCGAGGTAGGTCGAGGTCGACGCTGCGCAGGTTGTGTTCGCGCGCACCTTTGACGACGAGGCGGTCGGCCACGCTGCCCCTTTCAGCAAAATCGTGTGCTGCCCTGCCATGACGGTTCGGTCATGGCGCAGGCCGTATTCCATGCTAGGTGTCTGCCCCGACAAGCCACCGGGCCAGTAGCGTGACCGGGTATGACAGCCCCTAGCGACAACTACACCGGCCACGTCGAGCCCGGTACCGCGGCCAGGCGCTCGCTGCCCGGTGCGACGATCCTCAAAGCCTCGGTCGGCCCTATGGACAACAACGCCTACCTGGTGACGTGTTCCGCGACCGGGGAAACGTTGCTGATCGATGCCGCGAACGACGCCCAAACGCTGCTTGATCTGATCCGAGAATACGCGCCGAAGGTGTCGCTGATCGTGACCAGCCACCAGCACTTCGACCACTGGCAAGCCCTCGAAGCGGTGGCCTCAGAAACCGGTGCGCCGACGGCCGCGCACGAGATCGACGCCGACCCGCTGCCGGTCAAGCCGGACCGTTTGTTGGCCAATGGCGACACGGTGCAGATCGGCGAGCTGACGTTCGACGTCATCCACCTGCGCGGGCACACACCGGGATCCGTGGCGCTGGCCCTGGACGGACCCGCGACCGGCGGGGTCACACAACTGTTCACCGGCGATTGCCTGTTTCCCGGTGGCGTCGGAAAAACATGGCAGCCGGGCGACTTCGAGCAGTTGCTCGACGACGTCTCCACCCGGGTTTTCGATGTCTACGACGACACCACCGTCATCTATCCCGGTCACGGCGACGACACGGTGCTGGGTACCGAGCGCCCGCACCTGGCCGAATGGCGCGAGCGCGGCTGGTGAGGTCCGCTTTCTAGGTGGTGTGCACGATCAGCACGTCGACCTTGGCCTTGCGTGACACGTTGGCGGGCACCGAGCCCAGCAGTCGTCCCGCGATCGTGCTCAAGCCGACGTTGCCGACCACCAGCAGATCGGCTTTCTCCGATTCGGCGAGGTGCACCAGGGCGTCCACCGGCGCACCCTCGATGGCGCGCTCGTCGACGTTCTTCGCGCCCGCGTTGTGCGCCCGTTCCTTGGCGGTCTGCAGGATGTCGTAGATCGGGGCAGTGCCCGTCACCTTGTAGCTCTCTTCCTTTAATGCGTCGACGGCGCGGGCATCGTCGTGCTGGGGCAGGTAGGCCGACGCGATGATCAGTTTGGCGTCCGCTCCGGCGATTTTGGCCGCCCTCTCTACCGCGCGCAGCGACGAATCCGAGCCGTCGGTCCCTACGACCACGGTTTGATAGGCGCTCATTTACCCTCCCAGGTGTCGGTTTCCGCCAACCCAAGACAGTATCGCGTTGCTGGACGTAGATGGGAGAGATTTGCGGCGTGGCAGCCCTCACCCTGCCGTCGCGAATGCCGCACAGATCACGTCCGCACGATCTCAGACCCTCATGCCCGCGCACTGACGCGCGGCACGGCACCTAAAGTTGAACACCGACATGTCTGTGACGATCGTGGAGAATCCCCTGGCAGACGGCGCAGATCCGGCGCCGTCTGCACATTCGCGGGGCCGCTTTCTCGACCCGTGGGCGATCGCCGCGCTGGCGACGCTCGTCAGCGGCGCTTGGGCCGCGCGACCGTCGCTGTGGTTCGACGAGGGTGCGACGATCTCGGCGTCTGCCAGCCGCACCCTGCCCGAGTTGTGGAAGTTGCTGGGTCATATCGACGCCGTCCACGGGCTGTACTACCTGCTCATGCACGGCTGGTTTGCGATCTTCCCGCCGACCGAATTCTGGTCCCGCGTCCCCAGCGCGCTGGCCGTGGGAGCCGCCGCCGCCGGGGTGGTGGTCTTCACCAAGCAGTTGGCACCGCCGGCTGCGGTGGGGTCGGGCCGGACCCTGGCGCTGTGCGCGGGCGTCATCTTCGCCATCCTGCCCCGGGTGACCTGGGCGGGCATCGAGGCTCGCTCCTCGGCGCTGTCGGTGACCGCCGCGGTCTGGCTGACGGTGCTGCTGGTCACCGCGCTGCGCCGGAACAGCCCCGGCCGGTGGATCGCCTACGCGCTGACGTTCATGCTGTCCATCCTGATCAGCATCAATTTGGGTCTGTTGATCACGGTCTACGCCGCGCTGCTTCCGCTGTTGGTGCCGAAGGGATCTCGCCGTTCTCCAGCCATCTGGCTGGCCATCAGCTCGCTGGTCGCACTCGGCGCGATGACGCCGTTCGCGATGTTCGCGCACGGCCAGATATTTCAGGTCGGGTGGATCGCCGGGCTGACCCGAAATCTCTTCCTCGATGTAGTGCACCGGCAGTACTTCGACTACAGCGTCCCGTTCGCCGTCCTGTCGGGTGTCACCATCCTGGTCGCCATCGCCGTTCACCTGCGCAACGGCTACGGGCCTGCCGGCACCCGGCAGCTGGTGCTCGCCTGCGTCGCGTGGGTGGCCATTCCGACGGCCGCGGTACTGATCTACTCGGCGACCATCGAGGCGATCTACTATCCGCGCTACCTCATCTACACCACACCCGCCGCGGCCATCCTGCTGGCGGTCTGCATCCTCACGGTCGCCCGCAAGCGATGGCTCGTCGTCGGTCTCGTCGTGGCATTCGCTGTCGCCGCATTCCCGAACTACTACTTCAAACAGCGGGGCCCGTACGCCAAGGAGGGGTGGGACTACAGCCAGGTGGCGGACGTCATCAGCGCGCACGCCGCGCCGGGCGACTGCCTGCTGGTGGACAACACGGTGCCCTGGCGGCCCGGTCCGATCCGGGCGCTGCTGGCCACTCGCCCGGCAGCGTTCCGGTCCCTGATCGACGTCGAGCGGGGGTTCTATGGACCCAAGGTCGGTGCGTTGTGGGACGGTCACGTCGCCGTGTGGCTGACGACCGCCAAGATCAACAAATGCACCACCTTGTGGACGATCACCAACCGCGACAGTTCGTTCCCGGATCACGAAGCGGGACAGTCACTTTCGCCGGGCAAAGCGTTCGGGCGCGCCCCGGTCTACCAGTTCCCCGGCTATCTGGGCTTCCACATCGTCGAGCGGTGGCAATTCCACTATTCGCAGGTAGTCAAGTCAACTCGCTGACCGGTCGGGCCGGCTGGCCTTCATCGACGCGATGAACCCGGCGGCGGCCAGCACGGTGAACACCGCGTAGAGCCAGCGGGCCGCGGCAAGTTCGCCGCCGGGGGCGTTGTTGACCACGACGCCGGCGATACCGGCGCCCATGGCCGCCGAGATCACCTGCACGGTGTTGATCGCCGCGGCAGCGGCGCGTCCCTCGGACGGATCGTCGACGGACTCCATCGCGCGCACGGACAGGTGCGGCCAGGCCATCCCGATGCCGGTACCTGCGATCAGCAAGGCCAGCGCCCAGACCACCACCACACCGGTCGGGGCGTCGGCGCGCTGAGTGACCGCCGCCAGGGCCAGACCCGCCGCCATCACCAGCGGTGCGACCGCGACGACGTATCCGACCCGGCGCGGCTGCTGCACCGACGCGCTGACGATCTCGCTGACCGTCCAGCCGACAGCGAGCGCGGCACCCAGGAACCCGGCGACGACGGGAGACAGATGTCCCAACCGTTGACCGAACAACGGCACGTAGGTATCGACCAGCACCGCCATCATCTGCACGGCCATGGTCAGGTAGATCCAGCGCAGCGGCCCGGCGCCGAAAACGCTGGGCGGCAAGACGCCGCCGCTGCGCCGGTCCACCGCGACGAACACGCCGACCAGCAACACCGCCGCTACCAGCAGACCGGCGGTGGCGGCGATGTGACGCGGAAGCTGCGCGACGCTGATGGCCAGCGCGGCGGCACCCATCAGCACCAGCGACCAGATCGGCACCCGGACTCGGGCATCCTGGGCCGTCTCGTCGCGCGGGTCCGAGGCGGGCAGCGCGACGGGCACCAGGATCGCCAGCAATGCCGGCAGGATCGCCATGGCGCCGAACGCCCACCGCCACAACCCGAACTGCGCGAACAGTCCCCCGGCCGCCGGGCCGATCACGGTCGCGACGCCCCACATCGCCGACACCAGTGCCGAGGCGCGTGTCCACAGCGATTTGGGCAGGGTGGAGTTGATCAGCGCGTAACCCAGACCCGCCAGCAGACCACCGGCCACCCCCTGCAGGGCGCGTCCGGCGATGAGGATCTGCATGTTCGGCGCCACCGCACACACCACACTGGCGACACCGAACACCCCGAGTCCCGCCAGAAATGATGTCCGCGCGCCGAAGCGCAGCAGCACGGTGTTGACGGTGGTCGCCGAGATCACCGAGCCGACCAGGTAAAGCGTGACCACCCACGCGTACAGGCGAGCACCGCCGATCTCGGTGATGGCGCTGGGCAGCAGGCTGACGGTCAGGAACTCGTTGGTGGCGTACAGCCCCACGCCGCCGGCCAGCACCGTGGACGTGCCCAGGTGCCGGGTGAGCAGTTCCCGCCAACTGCCGGTCCGGCCCGTCGTCGAGGTCACTTCAGACCGGCGGCGTCCATCCCCCGCAATTCCTTCTTGAGGTCGGCGATCTCGTCGCGGAACCGGGCCGCCAACTCGAACTGCAGGTCACGTGCGGCCGCCATCATCTGCGCGGTGAGGTCCTTGATCAGGTCGGCCAGCTCGGCGCGTGGCATGTTCGCGGTGTCGCGGCCCTCGATCACACCGGCACTGACCGCACGGCCGGGCTCCCCCGGCGCCCGTCGACCGCGGGAGGCGTTGCGGCCGGAGCCGCCGATCCCGACGTCGGTGTCGTCAGCTTCCCGGTACACCTGGTCGAGGATGTCGGCGATCTTCTTGCGCAGCGGCTGCGGGTCGATCCCGTGGGCCTCGTTGTAGGCCACCTGCTTGGCCCGGCGCCGCTCGGTCTCGTCGATGGCTTCTTTCATCGAGTCGGTGATCTTGTCGGCGTACATGTGCACTTCACCGGACACGTTGCGGGCGGCGCGGCCGATGGTCTGGATGAGGCTGCGGGTGGACCGCAGGAAGCCCTCTTTGTCGGCGTCGAGGATGGCCACCAGCGACACCTCCGGGAGGTCCAATCCCTCCCGCAGCAGGTTGATGCCGACCAGTACGTCGTACTCGCCGAGCCGCAGCTGCCGCAGCAACTCCACGCGGCGTAGCGTGTCGACCTCCGAGTGCAGGTAACGGACCCTGATGCCCATCTCCAGCAGGTAATCGGTGAGGTCTTCGGCCATCTTCTTGGTCAGCGTCGTCACCAGCACCCGCTCGTCGGCGTCGGTGCGTTTGCGGATCTCGCCGATCAGGTCGTCGATCTGCCCCTTGGTCGGCTTGACCACGACCTTCGGGTCCACCAGGCCGGTCGGGCGGATCACCTGTTCGACGAACTCCCCGCCGGTCTGGCTCAGCTCGTACGGCCCGGGGGTGGCCGACAGGTACACCGTCTGACCGATGCGGTCGGCGAACTCCTCCCAGGTCAGCGGTCGGTTGTCGACCGCCGACGGCAGCCGGAAGCCGTACTCGACGAGGTTGCGCTTGCGTGACATGTCGCCCTCGTACATGCCGCCGATCTGCGGCACCGTGACGTGCGACTCGTCGATGACCAGCAGGAAATCTTCCGGGAAGTAGTCCAGCAACGTCGCCGGAGCCGATCCGGCCGGCCTCCCGTCGATGTGACGCGAGTAGTTCTCGATGCCCGAGCAGAATCCGACCTGCCGCATCATCTCGATGTCGTAGTTGGTGCGCATCCGCAGCCGCTGCGCTTCCAGCAGCTTGCCCTGACCCTCCAGCTCGGACAACCGGTCGGCCAGCTCCTGCTCGATGGTGGAGATCGCCTGCGCCATGCGTTCCGGACCCGCGACGTAGTGGGTAGCCGGGAAGATCCGCAGGGAGTTGACCTGCCGGATCACCTCGCCGGTCAGCGGATGCAGGTAGTACAGCGCCTCGATCTCGTCGCCGAAGAACTCGATGCGGACCGCCAGCTCTTCGTAGGACGGAATGATCTCCACGGTGTCGCCGCGCACCCGGAAGGAGCCCCGGGTGAAGGACAGGTCGTTGCGGGTGTACTGCACGTCCACCAGCAGCCGCAGCAATCCGTCCCGGGGTACCTCGTTGCCGACCTGCAGTTCGACGGACCGGTCCAGGTAGGACTGCGGTGTGCCCAGACCGTAGATGCAGGACACCGAGGCCACTACCACCACGTCCCGCCGGGACAACAGCGACGACGTCGCGGAGTGCCGTAGCCGCTCCACGTCGTCGTTGATCGAGCTGTCCTTCTCGATGTAGGTGTCGGTCTGCGCGATGTACGCCTCGGGTTGGTAGTAGTCGTAGTAGGAGACGAAATACTCGACGGCGTTGTGCGGCAACATTTCCCGCAGCTCGTTGGCCAGCTGTGCGGCCAGCGTCTTGTTCGGCGCCATCACCAGGGTGGGGCGTTGCAGACGTTCGATCAGCCAGGCGGTGGTGGCCGACTTGCCGGTGCCGGTCGCACCGAGCAGCACCACGTCATGCTCGCCGGCTTTGATACGCCGCTCGAGCTCGTCGATGGCGGCCGGCTGGTC
Organism: Mycobacterium sp. NGS67; assembly: GCF_059812185.1. Taxonomy (NCBI): domain Bacteria; kingdom Bacillati; phylum Actinomycetota; class Actinomycetes; order Mycobacteriales; family Mycobacteriaceae; genus Mycobacterium; species Mycobacterium sp. NGS67. The sequence goes on along the minus strand of NZ_JCALCF010000018.1, from coordinate 93,233 downwards.
GCCGGCGGGCTGGTGGGGGCTGACCACGTCGAAGCGGGCGCCGGTGCGGACGATCTCGTCGACGGCGCGGTATTCCGAGTGGGCGACTACTGGGTATTCGGTGGCGAAAGCCATAGCACCAGGGTAAAACCAGGCACCGACAGGCTTTGTTCCCGCTGGTCCCGCGCGCTCGCGCCCGGCCGGGGCGAACAGGGTGCTACTTGTGCCGGCTCCACATCCGGCTCACCGGATCGCATTCGATCAGGTACCCGTCGTTGGAGGCCGACATCGCGAACACCGGGATGTCCGGCTTGTCGCAGGACGTGCCGGCGGCGTGCACGCCGGCGGTGATCGGCGCTCTACCCCAGGTGTTGCCTTCGCACACCACCTGTTCGTTGCTGGTCTGGTCATAGCCGAGCTTGTCGACGTCCGAGCACATCCCGCCCAGGACCGGTGGCGACGGACGGGTGCCGGGCGCGGTCGCAGCGCGGATCGCCTGCGCGGGATCGGTCAGCGTCACCCCGGCCGGCACGTCACCGACCCGGGTCGCGACCACCGGCACCCGGAGCACCGCGCCCTGCGCACCGCATTCGCCGCTGCGGACGGTTTCGGTCTGCACACCGCGCAGGGTTCCGTCAGGCTGCGGCGCCAGGGACAACGCCACCGTTTCCTGCTGCGCGGCCGGCGCCGGCCCACTGGCCTGGCGACAGCCGACCCGCTGCTGTTCGGGCGAACCCTGCCAATACCCGGCGACGAACCGCAATGTGTCGCTCTGGCCGCCCTCGGCGGTGTCGGCCAGCTGGTGGGTGGCCTCATCGAGTGCCACGCCGCTGGCCGCGCATCCGTTGGTGGTGCACACGCTGTGGAACGCCCACCAGACGGTGCTGACGCTGTCGTGCCGGATGGATGTGCCGTTCGTCGTACGCTTGGTGCGGTCGAAATCCAAGCGGTAGGTGCCGTCGAGAACCTTCGCCGGGGTCACCGCGACCGGGACTGCCGGCGCAGCAGCGACGGATGGTGCAGCGGCAGGCCGTGCCGCCAGCGCCGGGGTGGGCGGGGCGTTTTCCGGCTGGAAACTGTAGAGGGTCGACCAGGTCGCCGCGACCGCGATCAGCACCGCACTCACGACTGCCGCCGCCATTCGGATCCGCGGCGATACTCGTCGTGTCGAGTCCGTCTGCCCCACAACAGGTTTGACCTCAGCCGACCCGTCCTGCACCGCCGCCGAGACGGCGTCGGCAAAGTTCCGGCACCGGTCGAAACGAGCCTCCGGTTTCTTGGCCAGTGCCTGCGCGAAGATGTCGTCCAGGCACGCCAGGTCCGGCCGGTAGTCACTGACCCGGGGCGGATCGTCGTGCAGGTGTTGGCTGATGACCGCGACCGGGTTGGCGTGCCGGAACGGCGGCGCACCGGTGAGTAGGTGAAATGCCGTGGTGGCCAACGCATATTGGTCTGCACGGCGGTCGATGTTGGCACCCGCCAGCTGCTCGGGAGCCGCGTAGGCCACCGTTCCCACCGCGGCGTTGGTCTGGGTGATCCCACTGATATCCGCCAGATGGCGGGCAACGCCGAAGTCCGCCAACAGAATCCGGCGTTCATCCCCGTCGGGATGGGTGAGCAGGATGTTGGCGGGCTTGACGTCACGGTGCAGCAGTCCCCGATCGTGGGCGTAATCGAGTGCTCCGGCGACGGCAGCCAGGATGGCGCAGACGTCGCCCGTCGGCATCCCCTGCGGGTGTGACTCTTTGACCAGGCGGGCGGCGTCGGTGCCCTCCACGTAGTCCATCGATATCCAGAGCTGGCCGTCGAACTCGCCTCGGTCGTGCACTCCGACGATGTGGGGATGCCACAGTGTCGCTGCGAGATCGGCTTCCCTGTCGAATCTTTCGCGGAACTCGCTGTTCGAGGTGATGGTCTGGGCGAGGACTTTGATCACGTCGCGGCGCGGTAGCCGCGGATGCAACGCGAGATAGACCTCGGCCATTCCGCCGACGCCCAACTGGCGCAGGATCGTGTAACCGGCGAAGGACGCACCCCGGGTCAATTCCGAACGCTCGGCCGGCGGCGGCACCGGCGTGATGCGTTGCCGGAGGCGCCCGATAGGCGTCGTCAAGACGCGCCGCCCGGCGTCGAAACGCCGGGCCGCGCCTGATCGATGGTCCATCCGTCGTCGCCTCCCCTCCAAGGCATGATGCACGAAAGGTGTTGGCGCAGGGGCGGTTGCAAGCTGTGAAACAGCTATGTATGGCTCGGTGCGAGACATAGCAACGTCACAGCTGAGTCACAACCAGCAACATCCAACGGCCCCGATACTGGTGGTCGTGAATCGACCAGCACCGCCGGCGTTGACCATTCGGCATGACGGTTCCCAATGTTCCTTCGCCGCAGGCTACGAGGTTGTCGTGGGTCGTGATCTGCAGGCCGACCTGCGCATCCCGGACCCACGGATCTCCCGCGCGCACCTGATCGTGCGTTTCGACCGCGGCCGTTGGCTGGCCATCGACAACGGCTCGCTCAACGGCACCTATGTCAATGGCTATCGGATGCCGGTAGTGGACCTGCATGACGGCCAGAGCGTCAATGTCGGCAATCCCGCCGGACCACGACTCACCTTCGAGATCGGTCGGCAGGCAGGCCTTCCCCCGCGTCCGCGCAGCGCGTTCAGCAACTCCAGGGCAAGCCACGACAGCGGTCCCCCGACCCTGGCCTGGTCGACCATCCCGCCGCGACCGGCACACCCTCGGTCAAACGGGCGTCCGCTGCCGGCGTGGCCTCAAGAGGAGGCCACCAGCGTCGACATCGCGCCACCCCCGCCGGCCGAACTCACCGTGATCGACGCCAGGTCAGCGGATATGTCGAACCTGGCGACCAGGATGGTCAGGGTCCTCGCGCCTCGCTCGTCGCCGACCCCGAGACCGGCCTCTAAACCAGCCCCTGTCAAGACAATCGGCCGCGCCAGCGACAACGACATCGTCGTCTCCGACGTCCTGGCCTCCCGCAGGCACGCGACGCTGCGGCCCACCCCGTTGGGCGCCGAGATCGAGGACCGCAGCATCAACGGCACGTTCGTCAACGGCACCCGGGTCGGCTCGGCGATCCTGTCCGAGGGCGACGTCGTCACGATCGGCAACGTCGACCTGGTGTGGCACGAGGACACCCTGGTGCCGCGCAGCGAAACCGAGTCTCGCACCGGCGGACTCGAGGTGCGCGGGGTGGACTACACCGTCGACGGCGGCAAACAATTGCTCGACGCCATCTCGCTCACCGCGCGGCCGGGCACGCTGACCGCGGTGATCGGCGGGTCGGGTGCCGGCAAGAGCACGCTGGCCAGGCTGATCGCCGGCTACGTCCGGCCCAGCAAGGGTTCGGTCAGCTTCGAGGGACACGACATTCACGCCGAATACGCGTCGTTGCGCAGCCGGATCGGCATGGTGCCGCAGGACGACGTCGTGCACCGCCAGCTCACCGTGCATCAGGCGTTGGGCTACGCCGCGGAGCTGCGGCTACCGCCGGACACCAGCAAATCCGACCGCGCCCGGATCGTCGCCCAGGTACTGGACGAACTCGACCTGACCAAGCACGCCGACACCCGGGTGGACAAGCTGTCCGGCGGCCAGCGCAAGCGGGCCTCGGTGGCACTCGAACTGCTGACCGGCCCCTCCCTATTGATCCTGGACGAGCCCACGTCGGGTCTGGATCCCGCGCTCGATCACCAGGTCATGACGATGCTGCGGCAGCTGGCCGACGCGGGCCGGGTGGTGATCGTCGTGACGCACATGCTGTCCTACCTGGATATCTGTGACCAGCTGCTGCTGGTGGCGCCCGGCGGAAAGACGGCCTACTGCGGGCCGCCAGACCAGATCGGCGGTGCGATGGGCACCACCAACTGGGCCAAGATCTTCAGCCAGGTGGGCGCCGACCCCACCGAAGCGAATCGGCGGTTCCTGGCCCAGAACCAACCCCAGGACCGGTCCGGAACCGAATCCGTACCGGCCGACCTGGGCAAACCGGTGCAGACCAGTGTGCGGCGTCAGATCTCGACCGTCGCGCGCCGCCAGATCCGGCTGGTCTTTGCCGACCGCGCCTATTTCGTGTTCCTGGCGCTGCTCCCGTTTGCTTTGGGCGCGTTGTCGCTGACCGTCCCCGGCTCCAACGGGTTCCGCGCGGTCGGTGAGCACGGTGGGACACCCGACGAATCCGCGCAGATCCTCAACCTGCTGCTGCTGGCCGCGGCCTTCATGGGCGCCGCGTTGACGATCCGCGACCTGGTCGGCGAGCGGGCGATCTTCCAGCGTGAACAGGCGGTGGGACTGTCGACGACCGCCTATCTGCTGGCCAAGACCGCGGTCTTCTGTGCGTTCGCCGTGCTGCAGGCCGCGATCGCCACGACCATCGTGATCCTCGGCAAGGGCGGACCGACGCGCGGCGGCCTGGTGCTGGGTCACGGCAACTCGGCGGCGACCGTCGAGTTGTTCCTGGCGGTCGCCGGCACCTGCGTCACGTCGGCCCTCCTGGGCTTGGCGATCTCGGCGCTGGTGCGTTCCACCGAGCAGATCATGCCGCTGTTCGTGGTGTCGATCATGGCGCAGCTGGTGCTTTGCGGTGGGATGGTACCGGTGACGAATCGGATTGTGCTGCAACAGGTTTCCACGGCAGTGCCGGCGCGCTGGGGTTATGCCGCGGCGGCGTCGACGGTCGACGTCAGGTCGCTGGTGCCGGGCTCGCTGCTTCCGCAGGACCGGTTCTGGCAGCACACTTCGCGGATCTGGCTGGTGGACATGGGCATGTTGGCCGGGTTGTCGGTGTTCTACGCATGCTTCGTGCGGTGGAAGATTCGGCTCAGGCGGTAGCCGCGTCCGGCTCGGTGGTCATGTGTCGGCGCACCAACTTGCGCCAACGCCGCTGCCGGTAGCGGTAGATCCCGGTCGCGACTTTGGCCACGACGGCGGTGGCGATGCCGGCTTCGATGTCGACGGTGTCGCTGTACCGGCACGAGTGTTCGTCGATCGGCTCGGCGTGCAGCGTGTGGTTCCAGGCCTTGAGCAGCCCACCGTGTTCTCGGGTGCGGATGGTGCGGGTGGCCTTGTCCACCTCGACGACGTCGATGGTGTGCCGATAGGCCGGGAACAGATGAAATGCGACCAACCATCCGGTGCCGCGCTCCCCTTCCCGCAGGGGTTCGCTGCGTCCGGTCAGCGCGGGAAAGCCGAAGAGACCGCGGCAGACGTACAGGAACGTGGCCGGGGACAGCATCGCCGACCACACCCGGTCGGCGTTGGTGGGCAACAATGTTTCGATATGGACAGTGCGCATCATCGGCTCCTCATCGCTGGTCCTGATTGTGCTGGTGAACGCGCCGAATGACTACTCGCTTTGACCAGGAGATGCCAGATCGCCCCGACTGATCGCTTCCGGCAGCGCAAGCAGCCCAAACAGGACCGCGCCACCGCGACCCGGCAACGGGTCCTGGACGCGGCGGCTCACATTTTCGCCGAGCACGGGTACTCCGCAGGGACCACCAACCGCATCGCCGAGCGCGCCGGGGTGTCGATCGGTTCGGTGTACCAGTACTTTCCGAACAAGGACGCCATCTTACGCGCCTTGATGGACGCACACGTCGACGCCGGGATGCGCATCTTCAACGAGCGGCTGTCGGCCGGCCTGCCGCCGCGACTGGACGACACCCTGCGGTTGTTCGTCCGCGCGGCCATCGACAACCACCGTGACGATCCGCGGCTGCACCGCGTGCTGTTCGAGGAGGCACCGCGGGCACCGGCATTCCTGGATCGGTTGCACGAACTGGAACGGCTCAGTGTCGAGACGATCAGTTGGGTCCTCGATCAGCATTCCCATCCCCAGAGCGGACTGCACGCCCAGATCGTGGTCGCCACCATCGATTCCCTGGTGCACCGCCTGATCACGGCAGCCGAACCCGTCGATTTCCAAACGGCCGAAGACGAAATCGTCGCGTTGCTCACCCGCTACCTCGAGGCTCCGGCCTCAGAGCACCGGTAGGGGGTCCCCATCCATCCGCCCAAGCACGAGACGTTCGACCTGGCCGACCGCATCAACATCGACCCAAAAGGCATCGTGCGGGCGGTCGACGAGTACACGGTGCTGCCCTGGGGGCTGTATCTGGCCCGACCCACCCCGGGCCGGGAGCAGTTCCACTACCTCGAATCGTGGCTGTTGCCGTCATTGGGGTTGCGCGCCAGCGTGTTTCATTTCAATCCCGGACACGAGCGCGACCACGACTACTACCTGGACGTGGGTGAGTACACGCCGGGACCGACGGTCTGGCGATCCGAAGACCACTACCTCGACATCGAGGTCCGGACCGGGCGCGGGGTCGAGTTGGCCGACGTCGACGAGTTGCTGGACGCGGTGCGGCAGAACTTGCTGACTGCCGAGGCGGCGGAGTTGGCGGTGCGCCGCGCGACGTCCGCCATCGCGGGTCTGGCCGCCAACGACTATGACCTGACACGCTGGCTCTCCGCCGCCGGTATGGAACTCACCTGGCGGCGGAGATAGCCGACGACACGCTTTTTCAGACCGCCAGCAGCCGCTCGAAGAACTCGCGGTAGTGCATCAGCGCCAGCCGCAGGTCCTCGGTGGAGGCTTCCTGTCCGCGCGCCCACTGCTCTTCCAGTCGCGAACGGGCTTGGGCGAAGCTGAATGTCAGCTGATCGACCAGGTCGGAGACCAGGACGTCGGCCTTTTGGACGCAGTCCTTGGGGTCGTCGACGAATGCCGCCTGCACCGCGGCCCAGCGGCCGCGCAGTTCGGTGAGGTCGTCCTCGGCGAACAACGTTTCCTCCGTTGCCGATTCGTGACGAACCGGGGCCTCGGCAGGCGGCTCGGCCAGTGTCTCCATCTGCTCGTCGCCGGCGACCGGCGGGTTCGTCGCCGGTGGCTGTTCAGCCACCGGCGCTGTCGCCGTGGGGTTTTGGGTCTCGCCGTAGGCGTCGGGGACCCGTGCTTGCTGCTCGTGCGTAGTCATGCGCTTGCCTCCTTTAGGCATCTGTGGTTTCGAGCAACTTCTCGAACAGGGCGCGGTAGTGCACGAACGCTTCCCGCTGCTGCTCGGTGTCGACATCACCGCGCTGCTGGGCCAGGTGGATGTTGTGAGCGGCGCGGTAGTTTTCGACGATCTGCGGGTGGTCGACGGAGATGTCAGCTGCCCGCTGGTCGAAATCGTCTACGGGATAACCCCGTTCGCGCATCACGTCGGTCACCAGCCGGTCGGCGACGCCGACCGCGGTCGCCGGGTTGTCGACGAACCCGGTCTGCACCTGGTGCCAGCGGTTACTGAAGTCCGACAGTGCCGACGGCGTCAGCGGAACGATGTCGAGTTTCTTGCGATTCTGTTCCCGTGCGGTGAGTTCGTGCTCGGCCGCCTTCGAGTCGCCGGTCTCGGACACCAGACGTTCGTACTCGTTGCCATAGTGCTGCTTGAGCCGCTCGGTTTTCCTGCGACTGCTCGCCAGACTCGCTAAAACAATGACCGCGGCGACCACCAGAACGACGAGGACCGCAATCAAAATCCATTGCCAGAGAGCCATTTTCTGCTCCTCTCGTACTCATGTCGAATAACCGCCGCGGGCCCGGAGCAAACGTCTCCGGGGCCGGCGGATGTCAGTAGTAGTGCCTGCGGCCGCCGACGGCGCGTCCCATCGAACCGAGAACGGCCAGGATCGCACCGATGACGAGCAGGATGATGCCGAGTGTCCAGACGATGGAAATCTTGAAGACGAATCCAACGACCAGCAGGACGATGCCAAGAATGATCACGATGAGCCCTCCTTCGGGCGATGGCCGGTTGAACGGTTGAGGTCCCGATGCTGATGAGTCCAACACCCTTAAGGGGGGTAGCAATACACCCCTAGGGAGGTAATCTTGCGCGGTATGCCACCGCCGATCACCATTGCGCTGGTTGACGACTACGACGTCGTCGTCAAAGGCGTCGCCAACATGCTCGACCCCTACCGCGACCGCGTCGTCATCGCCGAACTCGACTCCACCATGCCGGTGAAGGACGCGGTCGACATCGTCTTGTACGACTCATTCGCCCAGCCCGAATCCGACCACGACGAGATCGAGGTGTTGGTCGCCAACAAGCGGGCAAGCCGAGTTGTGGTGTACACGTGGAACTTTCACCCCGACCTCGTCGAGAGCGCCCGACACAAGGGCGCCCACGGCTACTTGTCCAAGACGCTGCCCGCCCGGGAGCTGGTCGCCGCGTTGGAGGCCGTCCACTCCGGCGAAGTGGTCGTCAGCGATGTCCCGGCCCGAGCGCGCAGCGCACCCGGGCTCGACTGGCCGGGGCGCGGCGAGGGACTCAGCGACCGCGAGGCTGAGATCCTGGCCCTGATCACGCAGGGCAAGAGCAACGCCGACGTCGCCCGGCTGACCTATCTGAGTCCCAACACGGTCAAGTCCTACATCCGGACGATCTATCGCAAGATCGGCGTCGGCAGCCGTACCCAGGCGGTGCTATGGGGCGTGGACCACGGCTTCACTCCGGATCATCACCGGATCGAGCACTGGCGCGGCGGCCCGTAACCGGCAACAAGGCGTCCAGGTCCGCGATCGCCCGCAAAGTGTCGTTCAGATGTGTGCAGGTGCTGGTGCCGACGAATTCCACACGGACGCGGTCACGTAACTCCTTTAGCGCCATGCCCTGGATGCGCGCCGCGCTGCCGATGGCGCCGGGGCACTCCTGCCAGGGCAAAACCCGCACCTCGGCACGCACCGACGCGATGGTCCGCGTTGTGGTGTCGACGGTGCCGGCGACGGTGTACTCGTGCACGATCGTCTCGACGAGGTCGTCGTCCATGTGCGAGTCCCGGAAGTGGGCGTCGAATCCGGCGTGGCCGCCGTCCAGCGGCCAGGTGTCGAGGCGACGGAATCGGCGCATCCCCCGCGCTCGCAGCGGTTCGACATCGTGCAGCCCGTCCAGCACCGGCGCCACCGGTCCCTGTCCGGTCGGGATGACATCGTGTTGCCGGGCGTAGCCGATCAACGATGCCTTCGGCGCGAATCCCGCGCAGATCCCGGCCATCCGGTCGGCGACACCAGGCGGCATCTTCTGCTCGATGCCCAAGACGATCGCCGCGTGTTGGATGGCGTATCCCGACACCAGGGCAGCACCGACCCAGTCGTCGAGCAGCAGATGAAGCAGGCTGGCCTCGTGCACGTCCTCGGGGAACAGTTCGGTGACCACCGAACGGAAGCCGCGCCCTACCCGACGTCCCCGCAGCGCTTCGAGGCGACCATCTCCCGGCGTCGACGAGATCTCGTCGATCACCTGGTCGATCAGGCGCGCCGCTATCCGGATCTCACCCAGCACCTTGTCGCCGCCCGCATCGCGAGCCCGCAGGTCGACCAACGATCCTCGCGTCTCGTCCGGATGGGTGTCGATGGTGCTGGTACGCCGGCGCCGACCGGCCACCAAGGGTGCCGCCCGCTCACCAACCGGCCGCCGCGGCCCGAGGATGTCCGTGACGAATGGCATGGAACTAGGGCTTCCAGCCGGTGCTGTCGGCCCACTGCCAGGCCCGCCGGTAGGCGTCGCGGAACCACGGTTCCTTGACGGTCGTATACCGGACGATGTCGCCGCCGCCCTCGTCCTCGGCTGCGCGCTTGGCCGCTGAATACTCTTCGCGCACATCGTCATTGGCTTTCAGCCAGTCGACGAACAGCAGCGCGAACTGCTGGTTGGGCCGCCCGTTGACCCGGATGTGCACGTTGGTCGGCCGGCCGGGGTCGGCTGAGGCGTGAATCCGCTTGTGCCACAACGCTGGATCATCGGAATGGTCGAAGCCCGGCACGGTGCTGCGCGCGTCGGACCTGGTGGTGTCCTGGGTGATGTGCTCAAGACGCGGATAGCCCGCCGCCAGCAGCGGTTCGACGAGTTCGTCTGCCACGTCGAACGATTCGACGGTGATCTGAATGTCGATGACGTCCTTGGCATCCAGGCCGGGCACCGCAGTAGAGCCGATGTGGTCGACTCGCAGAGCCCGGTGCCCGCAGGTGGTCTGCAACCGGTTGACGACGCGCCGGGCCTGGTCCGGCCAGGACGGGTCGGCCGGTGCCAGTCGCGCCTGCGCGCGGGCGTGCTCACGGCGAGTCAGATTGTGCGCGAACGGGACTATCCGGTTGTGCCACACATCCCGCGCCCGCTCGACCAGCTCATCCGGACTGCCCGAGTTGTCCAGCCAGATGTCGGCGACCTCACGGCGCTGCGCGTCGTCGGCTTGGGCGGCGATCCGTGCGCGTGCGTCGTCCTCGCTCATGCCGCGTAGCTCGACCAACCGACGCATCCGCACCTCTTCGTCGGCATGCACGATGATCACCAGCGGAAACAACGGCGCCATCCCGGATTCCACCAGCAGTGGGATGTCCTCCACCACAACGGCGTCCTGCGATACCGCGGCGATGATCTCGGCACGACGCTTGCCCACCAGCGGATGCACGATGCCGTTGAGCTTCTGACGCTGCTCCTCGTTGGCAAAAGCCTTGGCCGCCAACGCCGGCCGATCCAGAGCACCGTCGGGAAGCAGGATGTCCTCGCCGAACGCTTCGACCAGTGACGCCAATCCCTCGGTGCCCGGCTCGACTACCTCCCGGGCGATGACATCACCGTCGACGATGATGCCACCGCACTCCGAGAACGTCTTGGACAGCGCCGACTTGCCGGCACCGATCCCTCCGGTCAGACCGATGCGCAACATCCGGCGGCGAGTTAAGCGCTGCCGGCGAGCTTTTCGCGCAGCGCAGCCAACTGCGCGTCGCTGGCCAGCGACCCGCCCGCGGACTTCTCCGAGGAGCTGCTGCTGGACGACGACTGACCGCCGCCACCGTGGTCGGCCGCTTCGGCAGCGGCGAACTTCTCCATCTGGGTGGTGTGCATCTTGTGCCGGCGCTCGGCCTCGGCGTAGCGCGCTTCCCACTCGTTGCGCTGGGCGTCGAAACCTTCGATCCATTCGTTGGTTTCGGAGTCGAAGCCCTCGGGGAAGATGTAGTTGCCCTGCTCGTCGTAGCTGTCGGCCATGCCGTACTTGGCGGGGTCGAACTCTTCGGTGTAGTCCTCGTTGGCCTGCTTGAGCGACAACGAGATTCGACGACGCTCCAGGTCGATGTCGATGACCTTGACCATCGCGTCGTCGCCGACCGCGACCACCTGGTCGGGCACCTCCACGTGGCGCTCGGCCAGCTCGGAGATGTGCACCAGGCCCTCGATGCCCTCCTCGACCCGCACGAACGCACCGAACGGCACCAGCTTGGTGACCTTGCCGGGCACGATCTGGCCGATGGCGTGGGTGCGGGCGAAGTGGCGCCACGGGTCTTCCTGAGTTGCCTTCAGCGACAACGAAACCCGCTCGCGGTCCATGTCGACGTCGAGCACCTCGACGGTGACCTCGTCGCCCACCGTGACCACCTCGGACGGGTGGTCGATGTGCTTCCAGGACAGCTCGGAGACGTGCACCAGACCGTCCACACCGCCGAGGTCGACGAACGCGCCGAAGTTGACGATGGAGGAGACCACACCCTTGCGGATGGTGCCCTTCTGCAGCTGGTTGAGGAATTCGCTGCGCACCTCGGACTGGGTCTGCTCCAGCCAGGCGCGGCGGGACAACACCACGTTGTTGCGGTTCTTGTCCAGCTCGATGATCTTGGCTTCGATCTCTTTGCCGATGTAGGGCTGCAGGTCCCGGACGCGGCGCATCTCGACCAGGGACGCGGGCAGGAAACCACGCAGTCCGATGTCGAGGATCAGGCCACCCTTGACCACCTCGATGACGGTGCCCTTGACGGCCTCGTCCTTCTCCTTGAGCTCTTCGATGGTGCCCCAGGCGCGCTCGTACTGGGCGCGCTTCTTGGACAGGATGAGCCGGCCTTCTTTGTCCTCTTTCGTGAGAACCAGGGCCTCGACCTCATCGCCGACGGAAACGACCTCGTTGGGGTCGACGTCGTGCTTGATGGAGAGTTCGCGGGCGGGGATGACCCCTTCGGTCTTGTAGCCGATGTCGAGGAGCACCTCGTCCCGGTCCACTTTGACGATCGTGCCTTCGACGATGTCGCCGTCGTTGAAGTACTTGATCGTTTTGTCTATTGCGGCAAGAAAATCCTCGCTGGTGCCAATGTCGTTGACGGCTACTTGCGGCGAGGTGACGGTGGGACTCGGCATATTGTTGGGTTGCTCCGGACAGGGTTCATCGTAGGGACGTGGGACTTGAGTTATTTGTGTGACCCGCGATCGAGCACAACGGATACCCGTCGAGGCTACTCGACGGCGTGCATCCTGGACAAACGGGGTCTGATCGCGAAGCAGCATGACGTCGCCGGCACTTGCGAGGCCGGGTCCGACCTGCGCCGAACCTAGTGCGCCGCCGCGTCCCAGCTGCGGCCGTAGCCGACCGACACCTCGAGCGGCACGTCCAGCGGGTAAGCCCCGCCCATCTTGTCCCGCACCAGCGTCTCCAACTGGTCCCGTTCCCCCGGCGCGATCTCGAGCAACAACTCGTCGTGCACCTGCAGCAGCATCCGTGACGCCAGCCCGGCTTCCCTGATCGCCTTGTCCACCTCGATCATCGCCACCTTGATGATGTCGGCGGCGCTGCCCTGGATCGGCGCGTTGAGCGCGGCACGTTCGGCGGCTTCGCGGACCTGGCGGTTACTGCTGTCCAGCTCGGGCAGATACCGCCGGCGGCCCAGCACAGTGGAGGTATAGCCGTCCTTGCGGGCCTGGTCGACGACGGCCAGCAGGTAATCGCGCACCCCGCCGAACCGGGCGAAGTACTGGTCCATCTGCTCTTTGGCCTCTTCGGTGGAGATCTTGAGTTGGGTGGACAACCCGTAGGCACTCAACCCGTAGGCCAGCCCGTACGACATCGCCTTGACCCGTCGCCGCAGCTCGCCAGTCACCTCGTCGATGGGCACGCCGAACGCGCGGGAGGCGACGAACGAGTGCAGGTCTTCGCCGGTGTTGAACGCTTCGATCAACTCGTCGTCCCGCGACAGATGCGCCATGATCCGCATCTCGATCTGGCTGTAGTCCGCGGTCATCAGCTCGGCATAGCCCGACCCGACGATGAAGGCGTCGCGGATCTGGCGGCCGGCGTCGGTGCGGATCGGGATGTTCTGCAGGTTCGGTTCGGTGGACGAGAGCCGTCCGGTCGCGGCGATCGTCTGATTGAACGTGGTGTGAATCCGGCCGTCGCCGGCCACCGAGTTGAGTAGCCCGTCGACGGTGACCTTGAGCCGGGTGACGTCGCGATGGGTCAGCAGATGCTGCAGGAACGGGTGCCCGGTCTTGTCGAACAGGGACTGCAGGGCGTCCGCGTCGGTGGTGTAGCCGGTCTTGGTCCGTTTGGTCTTGGGCATGCCCAGTTCGTCGAACAACACCACCTGCAGCTGCTTGGGCGAGCCCAGGTTGATCTGCTTGCCGATCACGGCGTAGGCGAGTTCGGCGGCGTCGCGGATCTGGTCGCCGAACTGGCTCTGCAGTTCGGTCAGCATGCCCAGGTCGACGGCGATGCCGACGTTCTCCATTCCGGCCAGCACCTGCTGCACCGGCAACTCCATCTCACCGAGCAGCGCGGTGGAGTCGATGCGGGCCAGCTCGGCGTCCAGGGCGTCGGCCAGGTCGACGACGGCGCGGGCCCGCAGGATCGCCGTCTGCGCGGCCTGTCCGTCCGCGCCGTCGTCGTCATCCAGCAGCGAAAGCTGTTGCTGCTCAGCGGTTTCCGCACGGAGTTCACGCCGCAGGTAGCGCAGCGAGAGGTCATCGAGGGTGAAGCTGCGCTGCCCGGGCCGCACCAGATAGGCGGCCAGCGCGGTATCGGAAGTGACGCCGTTCAGCGTCCAGCCGCGACCTACCAAGTCGTGAATGGCGAGCTTCGCCTCGTGCAGCGCCTTGGGCTGGTCGGCATCGGCCAACCAGGTCGCCAGCGCGGCGTCGTCCTCGGCGGTCAGGGTGGCGGTGTCGACGTAGGCGCCGTCCCCGTCGGCGGCCGCGACGGCCAGGGCGGTCGCGTCACCGCCATGCGGCAGGTGGGTGCCCACCACCGCCAGGCCGGACCGGCGGCCGTCGTTGGCGTGCTCGGCCAGCCACTGCGCGACCGTGCCCGGCTGCAAAGCTCCGCCGCGCACGTCGAAACCCTCGTCGACCTCGGGTTCGACGGCGGCCAGCGTGTCGAACAACCGGTCGCGCAGCACGCGGAACTCGAGGTCGTCGAAAAGCCGGTGGATCTGGTCGCGATCCCAGGGCTGTAGCCGCAGCGTATCCGGGGTCTGCGCCAGCGGCACGTCCCTGACCAGTTCGGTCAGGTCCCGATTGAGCACGACGTTGGCCACGTGCGCGCGCAGTGCGTCGCCGACCTTGCCGCGCACCGATTCGACGTTGTCGACCAGCGACTGCAGCGAGCCGTATTCGATGATCCACTTCGACGCGGTCTTCTCCCCCACGCCGGGGATGCCGGGCAGGTTGTCGCTGGGGTCGCCCCGCAGTGCGGCGAAGTCCGGGTATTGCTTGGGCGTCAGGCCGTATTTCTCGACGACGGCATCGGGGGTGAACCGGGTCAGTTCGCTGACGCCTTTGCGCGGGTAAAGGACCGTGACGTCGTCGCTGACCAGCTGCAACGAGTCCCGGTCCCCGGTGACCACCAGCACCCGGTAGCCCTCGTGTTCGGCTTGGATGGCCAGCGTGGCGATGATGTCGTCGGCCTCGAACCCGGCCTCGGCGAGCACGGTGATACCAAGGGCGCCAAGCACTTCCTTGGTGATGTCGATCTGACCGTGGAACTCGTCGGGCGTCGAGGACCGGTTGGCCTTGTATTCGGGGTAGCGCTCCGAGCGGAAGGTCTGCCGGGACACGTCGAACGCCGCCGCAATATGGGTGGGCGCTTCGTCGCGCAGCAGGTTGATCAGCATGGCGGTGAAGCCGTAGACGGCGTTGGTGGTCAGTCCGCCGCGGGTCTTGAAGTTCTCCGCCGGCAGCGCGTAGAAGGCCCGGAACGCCAACGAGTTGCCGTCCAACAGCATCAAGGTGGGCTTGGGTTGTTCCTCGGTCGCAGGCACGGGTTTCACTCTATTCATCGGGTCCGACGCGCCTGGCGCTCCCAAACAAGCGCTTGGTAGTCTTGCCGGGTGCCCGAGGTCACTAGCCAAGAACCGGCGATCGACGGATGGTTCGCCACCGACGATGCCGACGCCCCGCATCTGACCGGCAGTAAGTGCCCCGCGTGCGGCACTTACGTCTTCCCGCCGCGGGAGAACAACTGCCCGAACCCGGCCTGCGACAGCGACACCTTGGAGTCCGTCGCGTTGTCGCGGCGCGGGAAGTTGTGGAGCTACACGGAGAATCGGTACCCGCCGCCCAAGCCCTACCCGGCCGCCGAACCGTTCGAGCCGTTCGCGATCGCCGCGGTCGAGCTGGTCGACGAGGGGCTGATCGTGCTGGGCAAGGTCGTGGAAGGCACCCTGGCCGCCGACTTGAGGGTCGGCATGGAGATGGAACTGGCCGTCATGACGCTGTTCACCGACGCCGACGGCGTCGAGCGGACCGTGCACGCGTGGAAGCGCGCCGGCGACGATAGACAGGGCAGTGCGATCGGAGACAGCGGCGAGGAGCGGCGCAAATGACGAAGGTCATGACTCCGGAACCGCTCTACATCCTGGGCGCCGGCATGCACCCGTGGGGCAAGTGGGGGCGCGACTTCACCGAATACGGCGTCGTCGCCGCCCGTGCGGCACTGGCCGAAGCGGGACTGGACTGGCGACAGATTCAGCTGGTGGCCGGGGCCGACACGATCCGGAACGGCTATCCGGGCTTCATTGCCGGGTCGACGTTCGCGCAGAAACTGGGTTGGAACGGCGTGCCGGTGAGCTCGAGCTACGCCGCGTGCGCCAGTGGCTCGCAGGCGCTGCAGAGCGCCCGCGCCCACATTCTGGCAGGGTTCTGCGATGTCGCGCTGGTCATCGGTGCCGACACCACCCCGAAGGGAGCCTTCGCGCCGGTCGGCGGGGAACGCAAGAACGATCCCGACTGGCAGCGCTTCCACCTGATCGGCGCGATGAACCCGGTGTATTTCGCGCTGCTGGCGCGCCGCCGGATGGACCTCTACGGCGCGACATCGGAGGACTTCGCCCAGGTCAAGGTGAAGAACTCTCAGCACGGTCTGCAGAACCCGAATGCCCGTTACCGCAAGGAGTCCTCGGTGGAGGACGTGCTGGCCAGCCCGGTGGTCAGCGACCCGCTGCGGCAACTCGACATCTGCGCCACCTCCGACGGCGCGGCCGCGCTGATCGTGGCGAGCGCGGAGTTCACCCGCAAGCATCTCGGCTCGTTGGACGGTGTGCCGTCGGTGCGTGCGGTGAGCACGGTGACGCCGCAGTACCCGCAGCATCTACCCGAACTTCCCGATATCGCAACGGATTCCACCGCGGTGGTGGCCGCACCCGAGCGGGTGTTCAAGGACCAGATCCTCGACGCGGCCTACGCCGAGGCCGGCATCGGACCCGAAGACGTGAGCATGGCCGAGGTCTACGACCTGTCCACTGCGCTCGAACTCGACTGGTACGAGCACCTGGGGTTGTGCCCGAAGGGCGAGGCCGAGGGGCTGTTGCGTTCCGGCGCAACCGCTTTGGGTGGTCGCGTGCCGGTCAATCCGTCGGGCGGGCTGGCGTGCTTCGGTGAGGCGATTCCGGCGCAGGCGATCGCGCAGGTCTGCGAGCTGACCTGGCAGCTGCGTGGTCAGGCGACCGGCCGGCAGGTGGAAGGTGCGCGGGTCGGCGTCACTGCCAACCAGGGGCTGTTCGGGCACGGGTCGTCGGTGATCGTCGCGCGCTGATCTCTTGTGTCGGCTTTTGGGCGCGAGCGGCCTCAAAATGCCAGTTTTTCGGCCTTTCGGCGTACTCTTGAGCGCGCTCGCGGGAGCAGGTCAGGCGTCCTTGGGCGTATCGAGGGTTTCCAGCACCACTTCGGCGACACGTTTCATCGATGTCCGCCGGTCCATCGCGGCACGCTGAATCCACTTGAACGCTTCCGGCTCGGTCATACCCTGCTTGACCTGCAGCAACCCTTTGGCACGTTCGATCAGCTTGCGGGTCTCCAACCGGTCCGACAGTGTGGCCACTTCTCGTTCCAGCGCGGTGAGTTCGCTGAACCGGCTCATCGCCAATTCGATCGCCGGGATCAGGTCGCTGGCGGTGAACGGCTTCACCAGGTACGCCATCGCGCCGGCATCGCGGGCGCGTTCGACCAGGTCGCGCTGACTGAAAGCGGTCAGTATCACGATCGGCGCGATGCGTTTACTGGCGATCTCAGAAGCCGCGTCGATCCCGTCGCGACGCGGCATCTTCACATCCATGATCACCAGGTCGGGTTTGTGCTCTTCGGCCAACTCGACGGCCTCCTGACCGTCGCCGGCCTCCCCGACGATGTCGTACCCCTCCTCTCGCAGCATCTCTGCCAGGTCCATGCGGATCAGGGCTTCGTCTTCTGCGATCAGGACCCGGCGCGTGGAAGCGGCGGCGGCATCGGTGGTGGGGCCGGTCATGACGGATATTGTGTCGTGACGGCTGTGATCCTTCATCCGGGGGGTTCCTCTAAGGTAGGTAGCCGGATCGCAGCAGAGCCCAGCCCTCGTATCCCAACTGGCAGAGGAAACGGATTCAAAACCCGTACAGTGTGAGTTCGAATCTCACCGAGGGCACCAGAAACGCCAGCTCAGGCGCAGTATTGACAGCTAGGTCACAGTCCGACTAGCGCGTCAGTCCGCATACAGTCCGCAGAGCTATTAGAATGCGGACCATGACCACGAAAAAGCGCAGCACGGGCGCACGCGTTGAGGATCGCTGGCACCGACCGGCCAAGCGCGGTGAGCAGGTCTATTGGCCTGCGGACCAGTCCGCAGGGCCGACGTGGTGCGTTGATCGGACGCACTTCAAGGTGCCGGGGACGATGGTCTGCACGGTGCGGCATGGGACGGGTCGGCGGTGGCTCGCGCGGTGGGTCGACCAAGACGGCAAGGAAACATCCGAAGCCTTCGACAACAAGGCCAAAGCACAGAGGCAAGCCGACACGAAAAGGGCTGAGCTTGAGGCCGGTACTTACACCGATCCAAACCGCTCGGCGGTGCCATTCGGCGTGCTGGCCGAGGCGTGGCTAAAGACTAAGGAGTCCGCTAAACGGGCGCCCAAGACGATTGCGGGCTACCGGGGCTTGCTTGACGTAGTGATCTTGCCTAAGTGGAGAGACGAACCGATTAAGGACATCGACCACGAGCGGCTACAGGAGTGGATTAGGTGGCTGTCGACCGACGCGGGCGCGCGGCAGCGCAAGTCGACCCGAGAGGCGGATACCGGCTTATCCCCCGCGCGAGTGATCCAGATTCACCAGGTGATGCACCAGGTGTTCACCTATGCCATCCGGTCGAAGTACGCGGCGATTAACCCGGCCGACGCGATTGTGTTGCCGAGTAGACCGCGTAGCAAGGAACTTGCGCTTAGTCACGAGCAGGTCCGCCAGCTCGCCGAAGAGACCGCTAAAGCGGAGGCCGCTGTGCGGCACCGCAGCGACACAGCCCCCGCCCACTTATCTCCGGGGGAACTATCGACACTCGTCAAATTCCTGGCCTACACCGGGTTGCGGTTCGGCGAGTGCGCAGCACTGCGAGTGGGCGACGTTGACCACGAGAAGCGGCGCGTTTTGGTCGACAAGTCCATCACGAGCGTCAGGGGCAAGGGTCGCCTAGAAGGCGGCACAAAGACGCACCAGCGACGCTCGGTGCCGATCCTGACATCAACTTTGGCCGCTGAGCTGAAGCGCCTGACGAAGGGGCGCGACGATTCGGAGTTCCTGTTCTCAAAATCGGACTGCGGTCCGTTATCCCTCGGCTGGTTTCGTGTCCGATTCGATAAAGCGGTTGCCAACCTCGGCCTAGAGGGCGTCACGCCGCACACGCTGCGGCATACAGCGGGGTCGTTGGCGATCAGTGAGTCGCCTACGGATACCGGCGTCCTGGCCGCTTCGAAGCTGCTCGGGCACCGGAACGTGACTACGACGGCGAATGTGTACAGCCACATGCTTGAAGGCGACTGGGACCGGCTCGCGGCGGCAATGGATAAGGCAACGAAGTAAAGCAGTCGGCTCTTTAGGTGCATTCGAGTGTTGTGGAGCGGAGACTAGATCTGTGACTGTCTCTGGAAATGTTTCGGGTTTGTCACCCCTGTCCATATAGGGTGTGATTAGTGGACGCGATCAGCAAGCAGTAGCTACCAGTAGCGCGTCCAGTGCGCGAACCGCGCGACAACCCAAACGGCAGGGGTTTATTTTGCGCTGCCGAAATGTAGAAAGCACATACGATGTTCGAGGGCAGTCCATTCATCGACACAGCAGGCGTGGCGAAAACGTATGGCATCAGTCAAGACACCTGGCGATATTGGGAGAAGATGGGCGAGTTGCCCGTATCCGCAAAGATCGGGCGGCGGCGCGTGTGGAAACGAGTGGATATCGAAGCATTCTTCGAGTCCAAGTTTTGTTTGTAGCCCCCGCTAAACTGAAACTAGGGGCTTCGAGGAATGGGAGAGCTGCGGGATATACCGCCGATTCCGGGATACAGGATCGACGGCGTGACTAGCGAGGTTTACGGGCCGCGCAAAAAGCTAAAGACGCACACCGATAAGCACGGGTATAAGTTCGTTCGGATCAGCGTTGAAGGGGGAAGGTAGAACGGCGTATCTGCACCAAATGCAGGCATGGGCGCATTACGGACTTCCACCGGCCGGCTGGCGGATTAGGTTTGTCGATGGCAACGTGTCTAATACGGCAATATCGAACCTTTACTTCGATAACCCAGCACCACGCATGGGCCGGCTAAAAACGTCTAGGGAATGCCGTAAAGGGCATCCACTGAGCATCGACGGGCGAGCCGGATGAGAACACGCGCATATGGAACTACGGGAATCGGATTTGCCTGACATGCGCAGGCGAAAGGGATGGTTCGCGCGTTGCGCGGGCGGATGGGGAACAACTAAATGAGGGACAGATTCTCGAAAAGTCCGTGGCTTAAAAACCCGTGGGCCAAGCACCGGCAAGCGACATGGCGAGAACGCGCATTCAATAGCTCGTATCCGCTCTGGCAGCGGGTAGGGATGCTGGCGTTAGGGGCGCACCGGGCCAACGGACGCGCGCAATTCGAGCCGGGTGAAATGGCCGACCTGTTGGGGGTCAACAACGTCAGACAGCTCTCGAATGCGATCAAGAGGGCCAAGGCGGAGGGATGGGTAGAGAAGGAGTCAAACTCGCTTTGCTTAGTTGTCCCTGCTCAAGCCGTTCAAGGTGGCATGTAGTGCGTACCCCTCTTTGACAAGAATCTAGAGGCGCGCGGATAACCGCAGTTCAGAGCGTTGCGCGGTCACAGATCTTATGACTGGCGACACAAAAATTGTGACCGGCCGAACGCATTACCGCCGGTCAGGGCTTTTGCCCTCGACCGTGAGTCACAGATTCCGTGACTGGACAGAGGAAAGGAACACCAAAGGTGAAGATCAAGTCTAATGGCGCAACTATCAGCGTCAACCCCCGCTCAAACGGCGGGATATCCATCGAGCAAGGCAGCAGCCACATACTGCTCACCGAGGACGAATGGCACCAGATGAAGGCCGCAGCGGCGGACATCTTGAGCTACTACGAGCCAAGCGGCGCGGCGACACCTGCGAAGGCACGTATCCGCCGGTACCGCATGGCCTAGTGCCGATCCGTATTCCAGCCGGTGACGGCGGACCCGACTACGTGATCATGCGCAACGAGGCGCAAGTGATCCTTAGCCGCAACAGCAAGCGAACGGGCCGCTACAACGGCATCGCCTTCAACGCGGGCGACGACCTATACCGCGTTGTCAACGCTCTTATTGATTTAGCTGAACAACAAGACAGGAACAATGAATATGATGACCAACACCGGCACCGACACGGTGCTCACCCCGGAAGCGGTGACCTTTAACCCGGTACTAATCCGGGATGCCCACATCCTCGAAGTCGAGCTTCACGACCCTAACCACGGGACCGTCGTGCTGCCGCTCAACAGGGCGATGAGCGCCCAGCTCGCGCAGGCGCTTAACGCGTACGTCGAGCAGGTCGACGCGCACGAAGGCTGATGCAGCGGCCCTGTACTGGCTGCGGATGCCTAATCGCCAGTGGCTCGCGCTGCAACGACTGCCGACCAAGACGCCGGCCGACGCCAGGACGCAAGGGACGCACGGCGACCGACTGGCGCTGGCGCAAGTTGCGCCAACGGCTACGGCGTCGGAGCGGCTTCTGCGAAAAATGCGGCGCCACGAGCGACCTAACGGTTGACCACGTGATCCCATTAAGCGACCCATTAGGCGGCGAGCTGGTTTATGAGGAGCTGAACCTCCGCGTGCTGTGCAGGATGCACAACGCTGAGCGCGGTAGCCGCTGCACTGATGCCGAACGGGAACACGTCTTATCCGCGATATCAGCGCGCGACGAACGACGAACCGCTCAGGCGTCAGCCGGAGCGGAAGCGGGAAGACCTAGCTCAAGTACGCGGAGCTTGATGACATAGCGCTCCCAGCTCGATTGATCCTCTGCGGCACGAAGCACTAAGCGATTCGGAATGCGGCCCGTATTGAAGTCGTCGATGATAGCGATACCCAGCGGCTTGATTTTGCTGTCGTACATTGCGTCTCTTAGGGTCTTCACGTGTTCTCGAAATGAGTCAACGAAATCGCTATCATCTAGCGGGCCGGAGGCGACACTTACAACTATGTCGAGGCCCGCGGGCGTGTGCGATCCATCCTCAAACGCCAGTACAGTTTCGACGGACTCAAACTCGGCAAGCGTTCTATGCGCGGCATGGCCTTGTCGCCAGTCCATAATCCGCTCATGCAAGGCAAGTCCATCGTTCCCGGTGACATCTTCGACAAATTCCCTAAACGGAATCTTGCGCCTCTTGTCACTAACGATAAGGCGTCCGTAACTTATGACTGCCGACTCCCACAGGACTCGGCGGTGGAACACGTTCGCGGCGTTCGGTTCAAGTCCGTGGCGCTCCAAAAGAGCCATGTCAGTCAAGAGCAGGTCCGCCCATGCCGAGCACCACCGTTGCGCATAGGTGACGTTAATCCCGCTCAACGTCCCCCAGTGTTCACCTTCAAGAGCCATAGGCGCGACGCTACGTGACCACGACGCCGCGTTGCCACCGATTTACGGCAACCCTGCAAAGAAACGGGCGGGGGCGGGACCCCGGGCGGGTACGCGCTCCTCTCGGACAGCCAGCGCAGGGACGGTTACTCACCGCCACCTGCTGTTGTTGCGCTGCTGGATGTCCGTAATCAAATGATTAATCAACGGCAACGTCGCAACTGCTAAAGACTTGAACTCTTGCTCGGCATTGGCTCGCTTCCTGCCGGTCGGATCATCGTCTTTCCGTTCAATATCTGAAATCTTGCTCCGCATCAGGTACCACGCACCGTTCAAGAATGTAAGCGCAAGATCTATCTCGCTAAGAGTTGCCGACGAGGGATATTCGAGCTTGTGCTTGAGCTCAGTGATCTTTTCCTGAGCCAGCTTAATTGATGCCGGTTCAGGGGGTGGGGGTTCAATGCTGTATTTATCTATTTCCGCGATCATATTGTCCGTGTCTAATTTTACGGTCAGCAGCCTATCGCGTAACTGAACGCGCAAGTCGCGTTGTTCAGCGCGTACAGGATCTCGCAGGCGATGAACCGCGACACCTAACGCGGTAAGCGTTATTGCGGGCGGTATTGCTCCGATAATCCAACCTAATGACATATTGACTAGGAGTCTAACTTGCGTGCTGGCCCGAAAAGGGCCGTCGATGACAGTGTGTTGCCGTTCCGGCCACGGTCAAGCGGCTCGGCGCGGTTCGCCGCGTTCTGCGAAAAGTTCATCCGAGTGCCAAAGGGCACGGGTGCCCGTGGTCCGCTGAAATTGCGTACCTGGCAACGTGAGCTAGTTGGCTCAGTGCTTGACGCGGAGGTTCAACCGCGCGTGGCGGGCTGGTGTCTACCGCGCGGCCAGGGCAAATCGACTCTGGTCGCTGCGCTGGGCCTATACGAGCTGATGACGGGCGGCGAAGGCGCGACGGTCATTGTCGCGGCGGTTGACGAGCGCCAGGCGGGCATCGTGTTCGGTGTCGCGGCACGGATGGTCGAGCTAAACGACGAGGTGGCAAGCCGCGTGCAGGTCTTCAAGGACCGGCTAGTGGTGCCCTCGCGAGGCGCGTCTTTCATCTGCTTACCGGCGTCACCGGCCGCGCTCGAAGGTCTGGACTACACGCTGGCAATCGTTGACGAAATCGGCCGCGTATTGCTCGAAACGTGGGAGGTAATTGCGCTCGCGCAGGGCAAGCGGGAACGCTCGACGCTCATTGGAATCGGCACGCCGGGGCCGTCCGAGGACAACGTTTTAGCGCGGCTTAGGGCTTACTCGCTTGAGCATCCTGAGGATGTTTCGCAGGTTTACCAGGAGCACAGTGCGGCCGGATTCGAGGACCACCCGGCCGATTGTGAACACTGTTGGGAGCTGGCGAATCCGGCTTTGGGTGACTATCTGCACCGGGACGCGCTGCGGGCGTTGTTGCCACCGAAGTCGACGGAGGCGCACTTTCGGAGGGCGCGGTTGTGCCAGTTCGTCGGGCCGATGGAAAACGCGCTCATCACTGCTGGCGCGTGGGACAACCTCAGCACAGGCACGGCTATACCAGACGGTGCGGACGTTGTACTTGCGGTTGACGCGAGCCTGCGGGACGACACCACGGCTATCGCGGTCGGAACGGTTGCGAAGATGCCGCATTTCGACAAGGCCGCCGTTTGGAGCAATCCGGGGGACGATTCGTGGCGGGTCGACGTGCTTGCTGTCGAGGATGCGATTCGGCAGGCGTGTAAGCGCTGGAAGGTCCGCGAGATTGCCTACGACCCTTACTTGTTCACAAGATCGGCTCAGATACTCGCGGCCGAGGGTCTACCGATGGTGGAGTTTCGCCAGTCCCCGGTGCGACAGACGGCGGCGACTAACGACCTGCGTAATGCTTTGGTCAACGAGCAACTGACGCATTCAGGCGACAAAGATTTGCGTCGCCATGTGCTCGCGGCCACCGTGCTAGAGACCGATAAGGGCATCAGGATTGCGAAGGCCGGCCGAAGTAAACACGCCCCAAAGATTGACCTATGTACTGCGCTGATGATGGCGCACAGCCGCGCGACATGGCTTGCGGCACAGGTTAAACCACGTAAGCGAACCGTGTCGTTCGCCTAAAATCATATGGAAGACAACTGAATATAATGAGTTCCGAACTACTCGTTGAGCTGTTGACGGCGCTCAACGAACCGCAGAACCGCTACGGCGAACTCGACAGGTACGCATCAGGGCGTCAGAAGCTCTCCTACTTGAGTCCAGCGGCGCGCATCGCACTGCCCGCCCTGAACCGCATCGTTAGCAACATTCCCGGCCTCGCCGTCACATCACTTGCAGAGCGCTTGCGCGTCACAGGCTTTCGTGGCGCTGACGTTTGGGCTGATTGGCTCAGCAATGATCTTGACCAAACAAGCGTGATGCTGCACCGCGAGGCGTTGACCCTTGGCGATTCGTTCGCGATCTGTTGGGCACGCCCTGACGGCTCGCCGCTTGTGACGGTGGAGAGTGCGCGTCAGGTCGCGGTGGTCAAAGACCCTGCCACCCGCGAGATTACGAGCGCGGTGAAGCGCTGGACGACGAACACCACGACCGAGGCGATGGTTTACCTACCTGACCGCGTTGAGCATTGGCGGGCAGACACCACCGCAGCCGCAATGACTGCGCTCAAACTGGTCGACACACTGGACAACCCGCTGGGCGTGGTTCCGGTGGTCAATTTCTGCAATCAGCAAAGCATCTTGGGGTGCGGGCATTCGGAGATTGACGACCTTATCCCGCTCGTGGACGGTTTGAACGCCACGCTGGCTGGTCTCGCGGTCGCGCAGGAATACACGGCTCGGCCGCGCCGCTGGGCTACCGGCATTGAGCTAGTCGAACGGCAGAAGCTCGACGCGAACGGCGAGCCGGTGCTGGGCGACAATGACGAGCCGGTCCTGGAGACGGTCAATCCGATTCCCGAGGGAAACCGGGCGATGCTGGCTGAGAACGACCAAGCGAAATTCGGCCAGCTCGACGGGGCCAACTTGCAGGGTTACGAGAATGCCGTGAACATCTGGCTCGGCCAGATCATGGCCGTATCCGCGCTACCGGCTCACTTCGTTGGCATCACAACCGAGAATCCGTCAAGCGCGGAGGCGCTACGGGCTAGCGAGTCGTCACTGACAGCGCGCGCCGAAGCGCGGCAATCCGTATTCGGTCGCTCTTGGGAGCGGGTGGCGCGGCTCATGGTGGCGATCCGTGATCGGGTGCCGGTTGATTCGGTGACGGTAAATGTTGAGTGGTGCGACCCGGCGTCGCGCTCGACAGCGGCCGACGCCGACGCGGTGACGAAGCTGGTGCAGGCTGGCATTTTGTCGAAGTCAGGAGCGCTACGAAAACTCGGATACAGCGACGACCAAATTGAGCGGGAACGCGAGGACACCGAACTTGATGCGCAGGCTGGCGCTAATCCGGAGGTCTCGGTTGCTTATCGCAGGTACGCCCAATTGTTGCTGAACGACGACAAAGATAAAGGGAAAATCAAATGAGTGACGTTACGCGGCCCGATGCCGCCATGAACACAACAGAAAACGCGCGGTCCGATGAAACGGAACGCGGTGAACAATCGCAAACGAACGCCGACACCGACCTCTTTCCGCGTCACTACGTCGAGGAACTGCGGAAGGAGTCAGCCGCGTACCGCGAGAGAGGTAACACGCTGGCTAAGCGACTGCATCGCGAGCTGGTCAGAGCTGCGGATCGTTTAGAAAATCCCGACGATTTACCTTACGACGCTGAGCATCTCGAAGACGCGGACAAGTTGAGCGCCGCTATCGACAGCCTGCTCACTGAGCGACCTTATTTCGCTAAGCGCAAGGTTAGTGGGGACGCCGGCCAGGGGCCGCGAGGCGACCGCAACGCAGCTCCGACGGACTTCGCGAACCTACTACGCCCCGCAGATTAGGGCACAACTAATCAACACAACTTAATACAGAAAGACAACTGAATAATGGCAGTACTAAATTCAAATCTCGCGGCGGCGTGGACGCCGGAAGATTACGGCAAGGCAATTGACCTAGTGATTGCCGCCAAGTCCATTGCGTTTCTCGCCGGAACCGTCATCGCGACCGGCAATGAGTCAATCCGATTCCCGATGCTGACGGCCGATCCCGCCGTGGGCTGGTATGCCGAGAACACTCAAATCAGCCTGACGGACCCAACGACCAACGAGCTTGTCGTGACTCCAAAGAAAGTGGCTGGTCTTACCCAGATCAGCAACGAGGCGGCTGCCGACTCGAATCCAGCCGTTGCCGAGCAGGTCGGCCAAAGTCTAGGGCGCTCAGTCGCCAAGAAGATCGACGCGGCGTTTTTCGGCAACACCGTGACCAACGGCCCAAGCGGCTTACTGTCGCTGTCCGGGGTCAACGTGGTCGACACCGGCACGCTTACGCTGACTTCTCTTGACCCCTTTCATCAGGCCAAGGCGGACGCCCTGGCGGACGGCGCAACGCTGTCGGTGTTCATTCTGGCTCCCGATGTGGCGTTGGCACTGGCGAAGGCCAAGCAGGCCAGCGGCTCAAATATGGGACTGCTGGACAACGTTGGCGACGGGATAACCCTGGCCGGGGTGCCGGTCCTGGTGAGCACGGATGTCGCGGCGGGCAACGCCTGGGGCGTGGACGGTTCGCAGGTGCTAATCGTTCAGCGCACCGGCACCACCGTGACCAGCTCGACGGACGCGGCGTTTGACTATGACGCGGTGCAGGTTCGGGCGACGGCTCGAGTCGGATTCGGGTTCGCAAACCCGGCCGGTGTGGTCCGTCTGTACGACGCGCCTTAATCATGGCGGCACCGACAGCAACCGAGTTGTCGGCATTCACCGGGCAGACGCTTGACCCGGACCAGGCTAGCGCCGTCGTCTCTGTGGTGACGGCGCTAGCGTCTGCGTATACGCGCGGCATGGGATTCACCAACGGTGAACCTAACTCTGACGTTTGCGCGGTGATCCTGTCGGCGTCGGCGCGGCTAATCGCTGACACGTCTCAGATCGTTTCTGAGAACGCAATGGGGCCGTTCAGTGTTACGTATAGGGCCGGTTTTGATGGCTGGTCAGTGGCGGAGCTGGCGGTCCTCAACAGGTACCGCGTGCGCGCTCTGTAGCCGCTGTTGCGGGATATCTAGTTTTGTTGCGCAGCTTAGGAACTGCGTGGCTGGGCGATGTTATCGCCACCCGCCGGGGCAACCCGTCTCGGCGGTCGTAAACAAATCGTCACTTGTCGCCTTCGACTATCGACGCTGCGTTTGCAATTGACACACCTGTGTCAAGACGAGGCGGGTTGAGTGCGGAGTAGTTACCCGCGTGCTGAGGCTCAACCCTTCTCGATCACTCC
Source organism: Mycobacterium sp. NGS67 (assembly GCF_059812185.1). Taxonomy (NCBI): domain Bacteria; kingdom Bacillati; phylum Actinomycetota; class Actinomycetes; order Mycobacteriales; family Mycobacteriaceae; genus Mycobacterium; species Mycobacterium sp. NGS67. The sequence goes on along the minus strand of NZ_JCALCF010000018.1, from coordinate 65,700 downwards.
TTTCTAGAGGTCGGCCCTCGGTGTGCAAGGAACACACCGGGGGCCGTTCTCGTTTCAGTTGGACGCTGCCGTAGCTACGTCTATCGCAGCGGTAAGGGCATCGCGCAGCCTCCGAGCTTCATGGATGCTTAGCGGCATATCAGGGTGGACCGGCCCCACCGTGATTAGGCCGTCCTCGTATGCGCTTACGGACATGTCCTCAGCCCATGAACTTGGGTCGGCAGAAACTCGTGTCGTGAACAAATCGCCTCCTAGCAGCTCGACTGCTAGGGGAAGGATACTGCCATAATCTGCGAAAGTTGTTGCAGTTCAGCCAAAGTGGTACACGGCGTGTACGGTCTTCAAGCGGACCGTTCGGCCTCGCCGCCTTCCAACTTGTCGAGTAGCGGCTTGAGTTGTCGCGCCATCTCCGTGTTCGAGAACCCGAAACGTGCAGTGTCGTTGACTTCGTAATCCTCCGGCTCCGGCTCAGCGGCTTGAGCCAGACGCCACTTTCGGTAATCTCGGTCCGCTTTGATCCGCTCGAGCTCGGGCCGTAGCTTCCGCTCTTGCCACGGCTGGACCAACGCGGCTCCGCGTCTCAGCCCTAGGCCAAGTTTCTTTGCCGCTATGTCGGCGTCGAGCGTTTTCAGCCCGTACTCCCCCGCGAGGCGGGCTAGCGTTAATCGGTTCTCGGTCATCTGGCACCAGGTCTGGTTTGCGGCTAGGGCGTGGTAAGCATTCGCAAATATGTTCGCATGAAACTCCGACATTTGGCGGCAGGCTGGTTCGCAGCGGGTCCACCCCAGTCCGCAGACAGTCCGCACGTCACCAACCACCGCCCACCATTCACCACGAATCGCAGAGCCTTAAATTACTGCTTGAGCTGGTACAACACCCCCCTACCTGCGATTGCTCACCAATCGGCACCAATAGCCACGACGTGCGGGTTTGCGGCGAGAACCATTTCAAAACCCGTACAGTGTGAGTTCGAATCTCACCGAGGGCACCATCCGCGGAATACGCACCACGACGCCGACGTTGCACACCTCAGGTATGCCCACGCGCCAAGATCGCTCATTCACCGAGGTCAACAGTTAGGCTCTAACCCGTGACCGCTAAGAAATGCGGTGCCCGGAAAGCAGGCAAGACCGGTTCGGCACGCCGACCGGACTGCGTCGCCGCCGTCCGCACACAGACACGCGACATTCGGCAGCACTATGCGGACCAGGCCGCGCGCCGCGCTCGGATCCTGAACATTGCTTCTTATCTCTCCGTGGTGGTCAGCGCGAGCTTCGTGGCGGTCCAACTATTTGTCGGCTCCTGGCTGTGGCAGGTCATGTGGGTCAACATCGCGGCGGCGATGGTCTTCGGATTCATCCCGATGCTGCATCGCTTCGGCGAACTGGTGGCACCGCTGGCGTTCATCGGAGCGGCCTACGTGACGGTCCTTGCCAGCTGCTGGGAAGTCGGCACCGACTCGGGTGCGCAGCTCTTCTTCATCGTCGGTGCCTGCCTGGTGGTGCTGCTGCTCGGCTCCGAACACATCGTGCTGGCCAGCTTCCTGGCCGCAATCGCCGCGGGATTGGTGATCCTGTCCGAGTTCGCGATCCCGCGTGACACCGGGTTGCAACCCCCATGGGCACAGGCGACGGGCTTCGTGATCACCACCGTCTCCGCCTGCGTCATGGTGGTCGTCACGGTGTGGTTCGCCTTGCGCGACACCGTGCGCGCCGAATCCGCCATGGAGGAGCAGTACGAGCGATCCGAGGCACTGCTGGCCAACATGTTGCCGGCCAGCATCGCCGAACGGCTCAAGGAACCCGAGCGCCGCGTCATCGCCGACAAGTACGACGAGGCCTCGGTCCTCTTCGCCGACATCGTCGGCTTCACCGAGCGGGCGAGCAGCACCGCGCCGGCCGATCTCGTGCGATTCCTGGACCGCCTCTACAGCGCGTTCGACGCCTTGGTGGACAAGTACGAGCTGGAGAAGATCAAGGTCAGCGGCGATTCCTACATGGTGGTCAGCGGCGTTCCTCGGCCCCGACCCGATCATGTCCACGCGCTGGCCGACTTCGCCCTGGACATGGCCGACGTTGCGGCCGCGCTGAAGGATCCGCACGGGCGCGCAGTCCCGCTGCGGATCGGGCTGGCCACCGGCCCGGTCGTCGCCGGGGTCGTCGGTTCCCGCCGGTTCTTCTACGACGTGTGGGGCGACGCCGTCAACGTCGCGTCACGGATGGAATCCACCGACTCGGTCGGCCAGATCCAAGTCCCCGAGGCCGTCTACGAACGCCTGAAGGACGATTTCGTGCTGCGTGAACGCGGCTACATCGACGTCAAAGGCAAAGGTGTGATGCGCACCTGGTACCTGGTCGCGCGCAAGACGGTCGATGAGCAGGTGGATGTGCACGCCGAAGACCCGCGCGCCGCGCACGTCTGACGGCCTCGACCCCTCTGTACCCGAACCGCCACATGCGCCACACTGGTGCCTATGGAAACAAGTCCCGCAACAAGCCCTGCACCCCTGTCTCCCCCGAGTTTGTTGCCGCATCTGTGGAAGTCCACGCTGATCTCGGGCATTCTGTCGCTCGCACTCGGCGTCGCCGTGAGCGCCTGGCCCCGCCAAACCGTCCTCGTGGCCGCCGTCTTCTTCGGTGCTTATTTGCTGGTCACCGGTGTGGCCCAGGTGATTTTCGCGTTCAGCCTGCATGTCTCGGCCGGCAGCCGGATCCTGCTGTTCATCAGCGGCGCCGCCGCGCTGATCCTGGCGGTGCTGGCGTTCCGGCACTTCGGCGACGCGGTGCTGCTACTGGCCATCTGGGTGGGCGTCGGGTTCATCTTCCGCGGTGTCGCCACCACCGTGTCGGCGATCAGCGATCCCCACTTGCCCGGTCGTGGCTGGTCGATCTTCATCGGCATCATCAGCCTGCTGGCCGGGATCGTGGTGATGGCGTCGCCGTTCGCCTCGATCGTCACGCTGGCCTACGTGGTCGGCATCTGGCTGATCGTGTTGGGCGTCTTCGAGATCATCTCGTCGTTCGGCATCCGCAAGGCCTCGAAGTCCCTCACGAGGTGACCATTCGCACAATAGCTCCACCCCACTCCGACTACTACACTCTGTCGTAGCTATTCGATTGTCCCCGCAGCCCTCGGGAGATCGCAGATGAATGTCGTCGACATATCGCGGTGGCAGTTCGGTATCACCACCGTCTACCACTTCATATTCGTGCCACTCACGATCGGGCTGGCGCCGTTGCTCGCCGTCATGCAGACGGCATGGGTAGTCACCGACAATGTCGCCTGGTACCGGCTCACCAAGTTCTTCGGCAAGCTGTTCCTGATCAACTTCGCGATCGGGGTGGCCACCGGAATCGTGCAGGAATTCCAGTTCGGCATGAACTGGAGCGAGTACTCGCGCTTCGTCGGCGACGTATTCGGCGCGCCGCTGGCCATGGAGGGCCTGTTCGCCTTCTTCTTCGAATCCACCTTCATCGGACTGTGGATCTTCGGCTGGAAACGGTTGCCGAAGCTGGTGCACCTGGCCTGCATCTGGATCGTGGCCATCGGGGTCAACGTGTCCGCGTTCTTCATCATCACGGCCAACTCCTTCATGCAGCATCCGGTGGGTGTGCACTACAACCCGCGCACCCACCGCGCCGAGCTGACCGACATCGGCGCGCTGCTCACCAACAACACCGGGCTGACCGCGTTCGGCCACACGGTGGCCGGTGCGTTTCTGACGGCGGGAACCTTCGTGGCGGCCGTGAGCGCGTGGTGGCTGGTCCGGTCGCAGACCCGCCCGGTCGACCCGGGTGTCCGGGAGATGTATCGCCCGGCGACGGTGCTGGGTTGCTGGGTCGTGCTGCTCGCCACCGTGGGCCTGTTCTTCAGCGGCGACTTCCAGGGCAAGCTGATGTTCCAGCAGCAGCCGATGAAGATGGCGTCAGCGGAATCGTTGTGCGACACCCAGACTGACCCGGACTTCTCCATCCTGACCGTCGGCCGGCAGAACAACTGCGACGCGCTGACCCGGGTCATCGAGGTGCCCTACGTGCTGCCGTTCCTGGCTGTGGGCAAGATCGAGGGCGTCAAGCTGCAGGGCGTGCGCGACATCCAGCAGAACTACCAGCAGCGGTTCGGCCCCAACGACTACCGCCCGAACCTGTTCGTCACCTACTGGTCGTTCCGCATGATGATCGGCTTGCTGGCGGTCCCGGTGCTGTTCGCGTTGGCGGCGCTCTGGCTGACCCGCGGCGGCCGGATCCCGAACCGATGCTGGTTCGCCTGGTTCGCGTTACTCACCATTCCGACGCCGTTTCTGGCCAACAGCGCCGGCTGGGTGTTCACCGAGATGGGCCGCCAACCCTGGCTCGTCGCGCCGAACCCGACCGGCGACCAGGACGTCCATCTCACCGTCGCCGCCGGTGTCTCCGACCATGCTCCGGGCATGGTCGTCACCTCCCTGACGACCTTCACGCTGACCTACGCCGTCCTGGCGGTCGTCTGGTTCTGGCTGCTCAGGCGCTACATCACCGAGGGACCCCAGGAGCACGACGCCGAACCGGCCGCCCCGGACGCTGCCGAGGAAGACGACGTCAAGCCGCTGTCGTTCGCCTACTAGGAGCTGACGATGAATCTCCAAGAGTTGTGGTTCGGCCTGATCGCGACGCTGTTCCTCGGCTTCTTCGTGCTCGAGGGTTTCGACTTCGGTGTCGGCATGCTGATGGCGCCGTTCGCCCGGGTGGGCAAGGGCGACCGCGAGGCGCACCGACGCGCCGCGCTGAACACCATCGGGCCGGTTTGGGACGCCAACGAGGTATGGCTGATCACTGCCGGCGCGGCCATGTTCGCCGCCTTCCCGGGCTGGTACGCCACCGTGTTCTCCACGCTGTATCTGCCGCTGCTGGCCATCCTGTTCGGCATGATCGTGCGGGTCGTGGCCATCGAGTGGCGCGGCAAGGTCGACGACCCGAGGTGGCGGGGCTGGGCCGACTTCGCCATCGCCGCCGGTTCCTGGCTTCCCGCGGTCCTGTGGGGCACGGCCTTTGCGATCCTGGTGCGCGGACTTCCGGTGGACGCCGACGGCCGCATCGACTTGTCGGTCGGTGACGTGCTGAACCCGTACACACTGCTCGGCGGCCTGGCCACCGCCGGATTGTTCATGTTCTACGGGTCGGTGTTCGTCTCGCTGAAGACCGCCGGCGACATCCGCGACGACGCCCTCCGGTTCGGCCGGTGGTTGGCCCTGCCGGTGACGATCGTGGTTGCGACGTTCGGTGTCTGGACTCAGCTGGCGCATGGCAAGGACTGGACGTGGGCGGCGTTGGGGGTGGCGGTGGTGGCTCAGCTGGCGGCGGTGCTGCTGGTGTGGTCGCGCGCGTCCGATGGCTGGGCGTTCGTCAGCACTCTGCTGGTGGTCGTGGGCGTCGTGGTGTTGCTGTTCGGTTCGCTCTACCCGAACCTGGTGCCGTCGACGCTGAACAGCCAGTGGAACGTCACCATCTACAACGCTTCGTCGACGGATTACACACTCAAGATCATGACGTGGGTCACCGCGCTGATGACACCGTTGACGATCGTCTATCAGGCTTGGACGTATTGGGTTTTCCGGCAACGTATTTCGGTCGACCGGATACCGCCGTCGATCGGTCTGACGAGGCGCCCGTCCTGAGCACACGGAGCTCGCGAGGCCCGCTCGACCCGCGATTGTGGCGGGCGTCGACCGCGTTGCGCCGCTACCTGGCCGCCAGCGTGACCTGCGGCGTGGTGATCTCGGGCTGCGCCATCGGCTCGGCCGTCGTGCTGGCCGGCATCGTCGCGCGAGTGGCTACCGATCCCTCGGCGCGCCACCTTCGGCACTGGCTGGCGCCCCTGGCGATCCTGCTGGCGCTCTGGACTGTCCGCACGGTCGCACACTGGCTGCAGGCTCGGCTGGGTCAACGCGGGGCCAGCGCGGTGATCGCCGACCTCAGCGAGCAGGTGCTGACCGCGGTGACGGCACGGCAACCCAATATCGTGTCAGCACAACGCGATTCGGCCGCCGTGGTGGTGACCCGCGGACTGGACGGTCTGCGGCCCTACTTCACCGGCTACTTGCCGACCCTGATTCTGGCCGCCATCCTGACCCCGGCGACCGTTGCGGTGATCGCGTCATACGACCTCAAATCCACGGTTGTCGTGCTGATCACGCTGCCGCTGATACCGGTCTTCATGGTGTTGATCGGATTGGCCACGGCCGAACGATCGGCCGCCGCGCTCGCAGCCATGACCACGCTGCAGGCGCAGCTGCTGGATCTGATCGCCGGCATCCCCACCCTGCGGGCGTTGGGCCGGGCCGCGGGACCCGAGCGGCGCATCACCGAACTCGGTGCGGCCCATCGACGTTCGACGATGGCCACGTTACGCATCGCCTTTCTGTCGGCTCTGGTCCTCGAGCTGCTGGCCACGCTGGGCGTCGCGCTCATCGCCGTCGGCATCGGACTCCGACTGGTGTTCGGTGGGATGAGCTTGACGGTCGGTCTGACCGTGTTGCTGCTCGCACCCGACGTGTACTGGCCGCTGCGGCGTATCGGAGTGGAGTTTCACGCCGCGCAAGACGGTAGGGCCGCCGCCGACCGCGCGTTCGCGCTCATCGGTGAACCGGTGCCGTCGCTCAGCGACCGGCAGACCGTCAGCGCCCGCGGCGCAAGGATCCAGCTGGAAGACCTCAGTGTCGTGTCCCGGCACGGTCACGCACCGCAGCGCCTCACCGCCGTCATCGAGCCGGGCACGGTGACGGTGCTGACCGGTCCCAACGGCGCCGGAAAGAGCACCACGCTGCAGGTCATCGCCGGGCTGGTCGCGCCGTCGTCCGGTCGTGTCACCGTGGCCGGGATCGACGTCACCGAACTGGCACCCCAGCAGTGGTGGACTCAGTTGTCCTGGCTGCCGCAGCGTCCGGTGCTGGTGCCCGGGACGGTGCGGGACAACCTGATGTTGCTCGGGGAAGTGGATGACCCGCAAAGCGCCTGTACCGCATCGGGATTCGACACCGTGCTGGAAGGGTTGCCCGACGGCTGGGACACCGTGCTGGGACGCGGCGGGGTTGGGCTGTCGCTCGGGCAGCGGCAACGGCTGGGCTTGGCCCGGGCGCTGGGATCGGGGGCCCCAGTGCTGTTGCTCGACGAACCCACCGCGCATCTGGACGAAGCCACCGAGGACCGGGTGCTGCGGGCGATCGTCGCACGTGCCCGCGCGGGTGCGACCGTGGTGCTGGTCGGGCATCGCGAGCGAGTCGTCGCCGCCGGTGACCGCGTCGTCGAAGTCAGTGCCGGGAATGAGGCACGCTATGCGCCGGTCTGATCCCCTGGCCGCCGCGTCAGACCTGTTGCGGCCGCGGGTGTCCCGCATCCTGGCGGCCATCACGTTCGGGGTGCTGTCCCTGGGCAGTGCGCTGGCCCTGGCTGGGGTGTCGGCGTGGCTGATCACCCGTGCCTCGCAGATGCCGCCGGTGCTGGATCTGTCCGTCGCGGTGGTGGCGGTGCGGACGTTCGCGATCTCGCGGGGCGTGCTGCGTTACTGCGAGCGTCTGGTCACCCACGACGCCGCGCTACGCGCCGCGACCACGGCGCGCGCCCGGATCTACCGACGGCTGGCCAGCGGGCCGGCGGAGCAAGCGGTTCGGCTGCACAGCGGGGAACTGGTGGCCCGGGTCGGCGCCGACGTCGACACCTTGGCCGAGGTCTTGGTCCGTGCCGTGGTGCCGGCCGGGGTGGCGGCGGTGCTGTCGGTGGCCGCCGTCGCCGTCGTCGCGGTCATCTCGATCGCGGCAGCAGCGGTGCTGGCCGCCTGCCTCGTCGTCGCCGGGGTGATCGCGCCCTGGTTGGCGGGACGGGCCGCCGCCGGCCAGGAAGCCGTTGCCCGGCACCATCACTCGGAACGCGACACCGCGGCCATGCTCGCCCTCGAACACGCTGCCGAACTTCGGGTCGCGGGCGTACTGCCGCGATTCATCTCCGAAGCCCAACGGCGGCAACGGGCCTGGGGGGATGCGTTGGATGCGGCGGCGCGACCCGCCGCTGTCGCCGAGGCGCTGCCGACCGCAGCCGTCGGGTTCAGCGTGCTCGGCGCCGCCGTGGCCGGGATCAGCATGGCCCCCGCGGTCGCGCCGACCACCCTGGCCGTCCTGATGTTGTTGCCGCTGTCGGCGTTCGAAGCCACCACCGCGCTTCCCGCCGCCGCGGTCCAGTTGACCCGGTCGCGGATCGCGGCGCGTCGCCTGCTGGATCTGGCACCTGCCGAGGCCGCAGTGGACGCCACGGCGGCGCTGCCGCATCCGTCGGGTGGGTTGTCGGCCGACGTGAGCTGCGGTCACGATGCCACGCAGTCGTACCGCACCGTGCTCGACCTGGCGCCGGGTGGCCGGCTCGCGGTCACCGGAGCCAGCGGTTCCGGTAAGACCACGCTGCTGCTGACACTGGCCGGTCTGCTACCACCGGTACACGGGCACGTTTCCCTGGACGGAATCGACCCTCGGCAGCTCACCGAGAACGAACTGCGTTGTGCGATATGCTTTTTCGCCGAGGACGCGCACCTGTTCGCCACGACGGTCCGGGACAACCTGTTGGTCGCCCGCGGCGACTGCACGGACGAGGAATTGACGGCGGCATTGACGGCCGTGGGTTTGGGTGTCTGGCTGACCGATTTGCCCGACGGTCTTTCCACCGTGTTGACCGGTGGCGCGCAAGCGGTTTCGGCGGGGCAGCGCAGACGGCTGCTGCTGGCGCGGGCGGTGCTGTGCCCGGCCCGGATCCTGCTGCTCGACGAACCGACCGAGCACCTGGACAAGGGCGACGCCGAGTCGATGCTGCGTGACCTGCTGGATCCGCAGTCTGGGTTGCTGGGACCGGATCGGACCGTGGTTGTCGCGACCCACCACCTGTCCCGCGACATTCGTTGCGCCGCACTACCTCTCGGTTGAGCGGGGAAAGTACTTCAGTACACCTTCCTGCACGACAGTGGCGACGACCTGCCCGGAGCGGTCGAAGAAGTGCCCGGTACCCAGACCGCGTGAATCGGCGGCCACCGGCGACGAACTGGAATACAGTAGCCAGTCGTTGTAATTGACCGGGCGGTGAAACCACACCGAATGGTTGGCCGACGCCGCAAAAATGCGGTCGAATCCCCACGACAATCCGTGCCGGGTGATCACCGAATCCAGCACGGTGGTGTCTGAGGAGTACAGCAGGGTCGCGGTGTGCAGGACCGGATCGTCGGGCAGCTCACCCTTGGCTTTGAGCCAGACCCGGTTGTAGTCCAGCCGGTCGCCTTTGTCCCGCATCACCCAGGCGGGGTCGTTGGTGTAGCGCCATTCCACGGGTTGCAGCGCATTGACGAACAGTGGGACGGTCTTTTCGTAGCCGCGCAGCTGTTCGGCCAGGGGCGGCACCGAGTCCGGCTCGGCGACCTGCGGGGGTTCGACGCCGTGTTCGAGCCCTGGGCCGCCGGACATGTAGGACACCATCGCGCTGGACAGCAACACCCCGTCCTGCACCGCGTCGACACGCCGGTTGGCGAAGCGCCGCTCGTCGCGTAGCCGCACCACGTGGTACTCGATGTCCTTGGCGGTGTCACCACCGTTGACGAAGTGCACCGACAGTGCGCTCGGGGGCAGGTCGTCACGGGTGAGTGTGCGGGTTCCGGCGACGAAGGACTGCGCCATCAGTAGTCCGCCGAAGGTCCGCATCGGGTTCTTGCTGGGATGCGAACCGACGAAGCGGTCGTCGTCGACCGAAACGAGATCCAGAACCCTCAGCAGTTCCTGAAAGTCAGACAACTACACGTCGTCCTCGCCGATCCGGTGCACGTGGATCAGGTTGGTCGAGCCCACGGTGCCGGGAGGCGCGCCGGCCACGATGACGACCAGGTCGCCGCGCTTGTAGCGGCCGAGTTCGAGCATCGACCGGTCCACTTCGCGGATCATGCCGTCGGTGGACTTCATGTGCGGGACGATGAACGTTTCGGTACCCCAGGTCATGGCGAGCTGACTGCGCACTTCCGGCAGGTCGGTGAAGGCCAGCAACGGCAGCGGCGTGTGTAGCCGAGCCAGTCGGCGCACGGTGTCCCCGGACTGGGTGAACGCGACCAGCGCCTTGGCATCCAACCGCTCCCCGATGTCACGGGCGGCGTAGGAGATGACGCCCCGTTTGGTGCGCGGGACGTGCGTCAACGGCGGTGCGGCCGTCGAGTTCTGCTCGACCGCGCACACGATCCGCGACATCGTCTGGACCGCCTGCAACGGATGCTTGCCCACCGAGGTCTCCCCGGACAGCATCAGCGCGTCCGCGCCGTCCAATACGGCATTGGCGACGTCGGACGCTTCGGCGCGGGTCGGGCGCGAGTTCTCGATCATCGAATCCAGCATCTGGGTCGCCACGATGACCGGCTTGGCGTTCTCCCGGGCCATCTGGATAGCCCGCTTCTGCACCAGCGGCACCTCTTCCAGCGGAAGTTCGACCCCCAGGTCGCCGCGGGCGACCATGACGGCGTCGAAGGCCAGCACGATGGCTTCCAGGTTGTCGATGGCCTCGGGTTTTTCCAGCTTGGCGATCACCGGCACCCGCCGGCCGGCCCGGTCCATCACCTCGTGCACGAGCTCGACGTCGGAAGGCGACCGCACGAACGACAACGCGACCATGTCCACACCCAGCTTCAGCGCGAACGTCAGGTCCTCGATGTCCTTCTCGGACAGGGCTGGGGCGGACACGTTCATTCCGGGCAGCGAGATGCCCTTGTTGTTGCTGACCGGTCCGCCCTCGACCACTTTGCAGACGACGTCGTCACCGTCGACGCTTTCCACCACCAGTCCGACTTTGCCGTCGTCGACCAGCACGCGGTCGCCGGGAGTGGCGTCCTGGGACAACCTCTTGTAGGTGGTGGACACCCGGTCGTGGCTACCTTCGCAGTCGGCGACGGTGATGCGCACGGTTTCGCCGTCTGCCCATTCCGTGGGGCCGTCGGCGAAACGGCCCAGCCTGATTTTGGGCCCCTGCAGGTCGCACAGGATGCCGACCGCCCGGCCGGTGGCGTCCGAGGCGGCCCGGACCCGCTTGTAGGCCGCTTCGTGGTCGCTGTAATCGCCGTGGCTGAAGTTCATTCGGGCGACGTCCATACCGGCTTCGACAAGCTGTTTGACCAACTCGTCCTTTTGGGTGGCCGGCCCGAGAGTGCAGACGATCTTTCCGCGTCTAGTCACGACGACAAAGCATAGTCGTGCTCGTTGTCATCGGAGTGTCTGAAATGCGCGACGCGCCCGACGGGCCGGCGCGGAATCTGCCGATCTGACGGTCCGACCTGGGCAGATGTCGCCCCGTCAGCCGCTGAGAACGGTTGGCACCAAAGGAAAATTAGGCAGATTGCGCACCACCGTCCACGCGGTAGCCGCGACGAGAACCGTTATTCCGGTCCGCACGGGCAGCCACGACTGGCGACGGTGGCGCCGCACCAGGATCCACAGCGCCAGCAGCGGCAGCCCGACCAGCAGGAAGACGTTGTCGTCGATACTTGCCGCGAAGTGGCCGTGCAGCAGGTCGTGGGTCATCCGCAGGCCCCCACAGGCCGGGCAGTTCCAGCCGGTGAGCAATCTGAACGGGCATTGCGGGTACACCGAGTCCGGGTTGTGCGGATCGGCAATACCGACGTAGATCAGGGCACCAGCCAGGACGACGGCTGCTGCGATGCCGCCGTAGCGCGCGTAGCTCCGGTGGTGCTGGTCGCCAGAGGCCGCCGGTGGCGGACTAGGTTCCATCGCGTAGCGGGCGGCCCGACGGGTCGGTGACCTTGTCGGTGAGGATGAGCACCGCATCGATGACGCCCCAGATGACGGCGCCGATACCGAAGGTCACCCAGCCGACGATCAACTGCGCGATGCCGAGCCCGGTGTGCCCTGCGTAGATGCGACCGATGCCGACGATGCCGAACAGGCCCAGTAGTTGGAGCAGGCCCGCGATGATCTTGGACTTGTCCGAATACGGCTGCCCGGTGACGGGGTGCCGGCCGAATGGTGCCGACGGATCGTGCGGAACGCCGGGACCACCGTATTGCTGTGCTGGCGGATAGGGCGGCGGGTACTGCGGCGCAGAATAATCCGATTCCCGTCGGGGGGAGGCGGGCTCTTCGGCAGCGGCCCAGGGCTGGTCAGTCACGGGTTCAGCATGCCAGATCCGTGGTGTTGCCGTCTCGGTCGCGCGTTGGTGAATAGAGTCAGGGTCGTTGCCGTCGGGGGCGGAACCGCCAACGCTGCCGCTCTGTGCTGGCTGTCTCTTCTGCCGCCGCGGGCTCCGGACCCGGCGGCCTCTCCTGGTCGGTAGTGGCCTCGTCCGCCGGCTGGGTTGTCTCGGTTTCGGCGTCGGGTTCGGTCTCGTGGGCTGACACATCCGCCGCTTGCTCGTCAGGTGCGCCGTCGGGTTCCGCTGGCACATCGACGACGGTGCTTGCGGACTCGTCTGCCTCGGGGCTTGCGGCCGCTTCGGCTTCCTCGGCAGCGTCCGCGGCTGCCTCGGTCTCCAATTCGCCTACCTCGGATGCAACCGTGCCTTCGGGCTCGGGTTCGGGCTCGGGCTCGGGTTCGGGCTCGGGTTCGGGTTCGGGTTCGAGCTGGGGCTCTGCGGCTTCGTCGTCCTCGGGTGCAACGGCTTCGGGCTCAGCGATTTCGGCTTCCGCTTCTGCTGCTTCCGGTTCAGTTTCCGCGGCCTCGTCCGGGCCGGGCTCGGGCTGGGCGTCCGCGACCGCGGCTTCCTCAACGGCGTCATCGGTCGCCCCGATCTCTGCCTCGGGCTCGTCGGCGTCAGCTTGTTCCGCTACCGCGTCAGCCGCCTGATCTTCAACCGGCTCAGACTCCGGTTCGGCGGCCTCGACTTCCTCGACGGCATCTGCTGCCCCGATCTCTGCCTCGGGCTCGTCGGCGTCAGCTTGTTCCGCTACCGCGTCAGCCGCCTGATCTTCGACCGGCTCAAATTCGGGTTCGGCGGCCTCGGTTTCCTCGGCGGCATCTGCTGCCTCGGCGTCCAACTCCGTGGGCTCCGGCTGGACGTCAGGCTGGACGCCTGGGTCCGCGGCCTCCTCGACGGCGTCATCGGTTTCCCCGATCGCTACGTCGGGCTCACCGCCGTCAGCTTGTTCCGTTACCGCTTCGGCGGCCTCGGCTTCCTCGACGGCATCTGGCGCCTCGGCGTCAAGCGCAGCCTCGGCCTCAGCGATTTCGAGTTCTTCCGCTTCGCCCTCCGACGACTCAACCGCCGCGTCCTCCGCATCGGAGTCGGCAACCTGAGGCTCCTTGGTCAACACCACAGCCGTCGTCTCAGACTCAGTCTCGGCGACCCCGGCACCGTCACCACCGGCCGCCGCCGACGTCGCAGCAACAGCCGCCAACTCCTTGGCCGGTTCGGGCTCCGGCAACTCCTCATCCTCGGCCAGGTTGCCGCGCAACGACGCCGGGTCCTCGCGACCTTTAGGCGCCAGCATGATGTAGACGACGGCCGCGACGAAGACGAAAGTCGATGTGAACGTGTTGATCCGGATGCCGGCGATGTGGGTGGCCGTGTCGTCGCGCAACAACTCGACCACGAATCGCCCCACGCAGTACAAGGCGACGTAGGACGCGAACAGTCGGCCGTGGCCGAGCGTGAACCGGCGATCGAGGTACAGCAACGCCACGAATACCAGGACGTTCCAGATCAATTCGTACAGAAACGTCGGTTGCACGATGAACGCGAGGTCCCCCGTCGACGTGCCGTCCAACGAATGAACGTCGATGAATCCACTGGGGTCTCGACGGTAGTAGATCTCCAGGCCCCACGGCAGCGTCGTTTCGCGCCCGTACAGTTCCTGGTTGAAGTAATTGCCGAGTCTGCCGATGGCTTGGGCCAATACGACTCCGGGAGCAACCGCGTCGACGAAGGCCGGAAGCGGAATCCCCCGCCGCTTACACCCGATCCAGGCGCCGACGACCCCGAGGGCCACCGCACCCCAGATACCCAGGCCGCCGTCCCAGATGCGCAGCGCCGCACCCAGTCCGGCGCCGCCGGGCCCCCAATACGTCCGCCAGTCGGTCGCCAGGTGGTAGAGCCGCCCGCCGATCAAACCGAACGGCACCATCCACAGCGCGATGTCGTAGACCACCCCGCGTTCACCGCCGCGTGCCGCCCAGCGGCGGTCCCCGATCACCAGCGCGACCAGGATTCCGGTGATGATGAAGAACGCGTAAGCGCGAATCGGCAACGGCCCCAGATGCCAGACCCCGCGCGGCGGGCTGGGGATGTAGGCGAGCAGCGTCTCGGACATGGCCGCCGTCATGTCCGCAGCTCCCCGCGCACACCGGCGGCGAGCTCTTCGGTCAGTGCTCGCAACTCCGGCAGGCCGTCCCCCAGCGCCGAAACCAGCGCCGACCCGACGATCACGCCGTCGGCGTAGCTGCCGATCTGCGCAGCCTGCTCGCCCGAACGCACACCCAGGCCGACCCCGACGGGTATGTCCGACACAGCTTTCACCCTCCCCACCAGTTCCGGCGCCGCGTGTGACACCGCGTCACGTGCACCGGTCACGCCCATCGTCGACGCGGCGTAGACGAATCCACGAGAAGCCCCGACGGTAGTCACCAACCGTTCCGGTGTCGACGACGGCGCCACCAGAAAGATGCGGTCCAACCCGTGCTCGTCGGATGCCGCCAGCCAGGTCTTCGCCTCGTCGGGAATCAGGTCGGGAGTGATCAGACCCTGTCCGCCCGCCGAGGCCAGGTCGCGAGCGAATGCGTCAACCCCGTAGCGCAGCACCGGGTTCCAATAGGTCATCACCACCGCGTGCCCACCGGCGGCGCTGATCGCCTCGACCGCCGCCAAGGTGTCCCGGACCCTGACTCCCCCGGCCAGCGCCCGCTCGGTGGCCCGCTGGATGGTGGGCCCGTCCATGCCCGGGTCGGAATACGGCACGCCCACTTCGATGATGTCGCAACCGGATTCGACCAGAGCGGTCATCGCCTGCACCGATGTCGGCACGTCGGGATAGCCGGTGGGCAGGTAACCGATCAGCGCCGCACGAGCCTGCGCCCGGCACGAACCGAACACCGGCCCCAGCCTGCTTGCTTCGCTCTGCTGCACCGTCATCACTTGTCCAACAAGCCGAACCATTTCGCGGCGGTCTCCACGTCCTTGTCGCCACGACCGGACAGATTCACCACTATGACCGCGCCCCTGCCCAATTCGGCACCCAGTTTCAGGGCACCGGCCACCGCGTGCGCGGATTCGATGGCCGGAATGATGCCTTCGGAGCGAGACAGCAGGCCGAACGCCTCCATCGCCTCGGAGTCGGTGATCGGCTCGTACTGGACGCGCCCGATGTCCTTGAGCCACGCGTGTTCGGGTCCCACACCGGGATAATCCAAACCGGCCGAGATGGAATGGGATTCGATGGTTTGGCCGTCCTCGTCCTGCAGCAGATAGGAGTAGGAGCCCTGGAACGCCCCGGGCGATCCGCCGGTGAACGTCGCTGCGTGCCGTCCGGTTTCGACGCCGTCGCCGGCGGCTTCGTAACCGACCAACTTCACGCCCGGATCGTCGAGGAAGGCGTGGAAGATCCCGATCGCGTTGGATCCCCCGCCCACACAGGCCACGACGGCATCGGGCAGCCCGCCCGTCTGTTCCTGGATCTGGACCCGCGTCTCCAGCCCGATGATGCGTTGGAAGTCGCGCACCATGGTCGGGAACGGGTGCGGCCCGGCTGCGGTGCCGAAGCAGTAGTAGGTGTTGTCGGCGTTGGTCACCCAGTCCCGAAACGCTTCGTTGATGGCGTCTTTCAGCGTTCGCGACCCGGTCTCTACGGAAACCACCTGCGCGCCAAGCAGTCGCATCCGCGCCACGTTGAGCGCTTGGCGGGCGGTGTCGACCGCACCCATGTAGATGATGCAGTCCAGGCCGAGCAATGCGCACGCGGTGGCGGTGGCGACGCCGTGTTGGCCGGCGCCGGTCTCGGCGATCACCCGGGTCTTGCCCATCCGCCGGGCCAGCAGGGCCTGGCCCAGAACGTTGTTGATCTTGTGAGAACCGGTGTGGTTCAGGTCTTCTCGCTTCAAGAAGATCCGGGCCGAGCCCGCGTGCTCCCCGAGCCGCGTCGTCTCGTACAGCGGCGACGGCCGGCCCGCGTAGTGCGCCTGCAACTTGTCGAGGGTGTCCAGGAAATCCTGGTCGACACGTTCCTTCTCGTAGGCGGTGGTGACCTCGTCTATCACCCCCATCAGCGCCTCGGGAACGTAGCGCCCCCCGTAGACACCGAAATGCCCACCGGGATCAGGGTCGTGCTGAGTGCGTTCGACGACGGCGGCGCTGGTGCGCGGAATATCCGGGCCCGACAGATCTGCCATCACAAAGACTCAACGCGCACGCGGCACATCAACGGCTAGCGCGACGGCTTCGGACAGGACGGGTGAGTTCCGGCGGTCACCAGGTCGGCGACGGCCGCGCGCGGGTCACCGCTTTTCACCAGACCCTCACCCACCAACACGGCGTCGGCGCCCGCACCGGCATAGGCCAACAGGTCACCGGTGTGGCGCACACCGGATTCGGCGATCCGGATCACCTTGCTGGGCAACCCGGGAGCGATGCGCGCGAAGCAGTCCCGGTCGACCTCCAACGTGGCGAGATCGCGGGCGTTGACGCCGATTACATTGGCGCCGGCCTTCAACGCGCGGTCGGCTTCTTCCTCGGTGTGCACCTCGACCAGCGCGGTCATGCCGAGCGATTCGGTGCGGTCGAGCATCGACACCAGGGCCGACTGGTCCAGCGCCGCGACGATCAGCAACAGCATGTCGGCACCGTGCGCGCGCGCCTCGTGAATCTGGTAGGGCTGCACCACAAAATCCTTGCGCAGCACCGGAATCGACACCGCGGCGCGCACCGCGTCGAGGTCGTCGAGCGAGCCGTTGAAGCGCCGTTCCTCGGTCAGCACGCTGATGATCCGCGCGCCGCCGTCCTCGTAGGCGCGGGCCAACTTCGCGGGATCGGCTATGGGCGCCAACGCACCCTTGGATGGGCTGGCGCGCTTGACCTCGGCGATCACACCGATTCCTGGCTCGCGCAGTGCGGCCATCACGTCCAGCGGTTTAGGCGCGGCAGCGGCGGCGGCCTTGATCTCCGAGAGGCTCACGCGGGCTTCGCGCGCGGCGACGTCGGCGCGGACTCCCTCGAGGATGGAGTCAAGCACGGATGCCGGACTCATGCCTGCCGTGTTCCTTTCCCGTGACCCAACGCTCGCCAGCCGGTTTCGCCGACGTTCAAGAAGGGTAGCGACCGTCGGGTCAGGGTCCGTCACCGCCCCTCGCTGTCCGACTCGTCCCGGCGATCGGTGGGGTCGCGGCCTTCGTCGAGCGCGTCCCAGATCATGCGTTCCGACAGCTGCGACCCGTCGGCTTCGGTGTCGTCGCGGCGGGCGATCGACCGCCTCGCTGCCGGTGGGAGATATTTCGTGCTGCCCGAACGCGCCGGGCCGGCGACCTTGGCCGCCCGCATCAACAACGCCGCGGCGATCAACGTGCACACCGCCGTCAGCACCGTGATCACCGCACCGGTGTAGTGGCGTGCACTTCCCACCAGCGTCACCAACGGAACATGCCCGAGGTCGGCTCCGCGGGCCGCCACATCCGGTACCGCCCACAGGCTGACCCCGAGGTAGCCGATGGCGAAGCTGGACGCCGCCAGCAAGACCGCCAGCACGCGCAGCCGCCAGCCGCGCACGGCCAACGCCGCGATCGCGGCCGCCAGGTTGACGATCGCCAACGGCAACAACGCCGAGGACCAGGTGGCGCCGGACAGCGCCACGTCCTTGGGTTGTCCGAGACCGTCGAAAGACCGCACCACCACCCAGGTCAGGCGCGAGGCCGCCCAGAGCGCGGCGGCGGCGACGACCAGCAGCAATTGGGCGATCCCGATCGTCATTAGGGCGCGGCGACCGGTATCAGCCACCGCCGCTCGCATCGCACATCGGAGTCGTCAACGTCTCGGCGGCGGCGATCGCGTTCAGCACCGCCCGCGCCTTGTTTCTCGACTCGTTGTACTCGTAGCGTCCGTTGGAGTCGGCTACCACGCCGCCGCCAGCCTGGACGTAGGCCTTCCCGTCGCGCATCAGCGCGGTGCGGATTGCGATCGCGAAGTCCGCGTTGCCGGCGAAGTCGAGGTAACCCACCACCCCGCCGTACAGACCGCGGCGGGTCTTCTCGACTTCCTCGATCAGCTCCATGGCGCGCACCTTCGGCGCGCCCGACAGGGTGCCGGCCGGGAAACAGGCGGTCACCGCGTCAAGTGCAGTCTGGCCCTCGGCCAGCAGGCCCGTCACGGTGGACACCAGATGCATCACGTGGCTGTAGCGCTCGATGTGGCTGTAGTCCTCGACGCGTACGGTGCCGGGTGTGCAGACCCGGCCCAGATCGTTGCGCCCCAAATCGACCAGCATCAGGTGCTCGGCGAGTTCCTTGTCGTCGGCCAGCAACTCCTTCTCCAGGAGGATGTCTTCCTCGTCGGTCTGGCCGCGCCAACGGGTCCCGGCGATCGGATGGGTGCTGGCCCGCCCGTCCTGCACCGTCACCAACGCCTCCGGACTCGAGCCGACGATGGAAAAGTCCACGGTGCCATCGCTTTTCGGTATCTGCAGCAGATACATGTACGGGCTGGGATTGGTGACCCGCAGCATGCGGTACACGTCGATCGGATCGACGTCGGTGTCCATCTCGAAGCGCTGCGACGGCACCACCTGGAACGCTTCACCGGCGGCGATCTGCTCCACCAGGTAGTCGACGATCTCGCTGTACTCCTCGACCGTGCGTTGCGCGCGGTGCGCGGGCTCGGGCTTGTCGAAGGTGGCCACCGTCGACGGCAGCGGTTGGCTCAGCGCTGCGGTCATCACGTCCAGGCGAGCGATCGCATCGTCGTAAGCCCAGTCGACCCGCTCGTCGGTGCCGTTCCAGTTCACCGCGTTGGCGATCAAGGTGATGGTGCCCTCGTGGTGGTCCACGGCCGCCATGTCGGTTGCCAGCAGCAGCAACATGTCCGGCAGCCGCAGATCGTCGACGGCGGATTCCGGCAGCCGCTCCAACCGTCTGACCAGATCGTAGGCGAAGAACCCCACCATGCCACCGGATAGCGGGGGCAGTCCGGGCATGGCGGCGGTGGCCAGCACCTCCAGCGTGGCGCGCAGAGCGTTCAGCGGGTCGCCGCCGGTGGGCGCGTCCTTGGGAGCCGCGCCCAGCCACACCGCGTGTCCGTCGCGCACCGTCAACGCGGTCGGCGCACCGGCCCCGATGAACGACCAACGGGACCACGACCGCCCGTTCTCGGCGGATTCGAGCAGAAAGGTACCCGGCCGGCTGCCGGCCAGCTTGCGGTACGCCGAGAGCGGAGTTTCGCTGTCGGCCAAGACCTTGCGGATCACCGGAACCACCCGGTGTTCCGCCGCAAGCACACGGAAGTCCTCCCGGGTCGTCGTGGCTGCGAGGTTGGCGTGCACCGGACCATCCAATCAGATGGGCTGGCGTAGCGTGACGGCCATGAAAACTGGTGACACCGTGGCCGACTTCGAG
The DNA here is from genome assembly GCF_059812185.1 of Mycobacterium sp. NGS67. Lineage (NCBI taxonomy): Bacteria > Bacillati > Actinomycetota > Actinomycetes > Mycobacteriales > Mycobacteriaceae > Mycobacterium > Mycobacterium sp. NGS67. The sequence continues at coordinate 46,121 of NZ_JCALCF010000018.1, read as the reverse complement.
CTTCCCGACCAGACGGGCACACCGCGGAGACTCAGCGACCTGCTGACCGACGGACCCGTGGTGCTGTTCTTCTACCCGGCGGCGATGACGCCGGGCTGCACGAAAGAGGCTTGTCACTTCCGCGACCTGGCATCCGAATTCGCCGCCGCGGGCGCCAACCGGGTGGGCATCAGCACCGACGAAGTGCAGAAGCAGGCCAAGTTCGCCGATACCCAGAACTTCGATTACCCGCTGCTGTCGGACGCCGACGGCACCGTCGCCACCCAGTTCGGCGTCAAGCGTGGCCTGCTGGCCAAGCTGATGCCGGTCAAGCGCACCACGTTCGTGATCGACACCGACCGCAAGGTGCTCGACGTGATCTCCAGCGAGTTCAATATGGACACCCACGCCGACCAGGCGCTGGAGACCCTGCGGAACCGCTGACGTCGATCGCCTCCGCGTCCCGGGGTCTGCGGCGATAACGCGCAGGCATGTGGTCCGTGAAGTTTGTTGTCCCACAGGGCAATTGGTTTTCTGAAACTCAAGCACGGCGGGAATGGCTGCTGGCACAGAGCTATTTCGCGCGTACCCGATCTGATATGCCCTGATCACACGCAGCCGCAACTGCTTTCGTTCCCAGACAGCGGTCGCTGAGACCGGATGACCGACCGGCGCGTCCGCCGACGTCCGTCGAATCGGCGGCACCCGGATTCGACCACCCCACGTGGCGCCTTCCGCCGCGCGAAGACTTGGACGCACCACTGCGGGCATTGCCCCGCGCCGAGGCGGGACGGCTCAGTAGCATGCTCACATGCCGACAAGCGATGGCCATGGCGAAGGCTTGACAGCGGGCGAGCTGTTCGCCGGCTACACCATCGTGCGTAGGCTCGGCGCCGGCGGCATGGGCCAGGTCTACCTGGCTCAACACCCGCGACTCCCCCGGCAAGACGCGTTGAAGATCCTGCCCGCCGAACTCACCGCGAATTCCGAGTACCGCCAACGCTTCAACCGCGAGGCCGAACTGGCCGCCACTCTGCACAACCAGCACATCGTCACCATCCACGACCGCGGCGAATACCAGGGACAACTGTGGCTTTCGATGGACTACGTGGAGGGGACCGACGCCGCCAGATTGCTCCACGAGCAGTACCCGACCGGAATTCCGCTGCCCGACGTGGTGCAGATCATCTCGGCCGTGGCCGACGCCCTGGACTACGCGCACTCCCGTGGCCTGCTGCACCGCGACGTCAAACCGGCCAACATTTTGTTGGGTGACGCCAACCCGCGCCGACGGATCGTGCTCGCCGATTTCGGTATCGCCCGCGAACTCGGCCAAAGCAGTGGTTTGACCGCCACGAACATCACCATGGGCACCACCGCCTACTGTTCGCCCGAGCAACTGCAGGGCTTCGACCTGGATGGGCGGGTCGACCAGTACGCGCTCGGCTGCACCGCCTATCAACTGCTCACCGGTGTGGCCCCGTTCGACCACACCAGTCCCGCGGTGATCATCACCCAGCATCTCTCGGCGCCGCCGCCGCTGATCAGCGCACGGCGCCCGGACCTCGCCCACCTCGATCCGGTCATCGTCAGAGCGATGTCCAAGGACCCGGCGGCACGGTTCGCGTCGTGCTCGGAATTGGCCGCCGCGCTGGCGGCCCCGCCCGGCATGGTGCCGATGCCGCCGATGCCCATCAACGCCCCCGCGCCACTCGTCCCCCCTCCGCATCGTGCAGGGGGGCACGGGACGTTGATCGCGACGCTGACAGCCATGGCCCTGGTCGGCGTCGCCGTGATCCTCGGGGTGGTGGTTTTGACGGTGAAACCCGGCAACCAGGCCGCGAGTCCGCCGGGTGAGGCTTCCAGCGCCACCTCGAGGTCGTTGCCACCGCCGGGCGGCAGTACGTCGGCGCCGGCCAAACCCGCGCCCCGGGTTGACCAGGTCACCGACCAAGCACGTGTGTTGAAGCCCTACGACCGCGGCAAGGTCGAGCGTGCCGTCGATGGCTTGTTCAAGAGTCGCCGGATCAGTCTGTATGTGGTTTACGTCAACGACTTCGGTAGCCGCGATCCCGTCGCGTGGGCCAATGGCTTCATGGATGAGTACGGATTCAACGGTAACGAGGCGATCCTGGCCATCGCCGTCGCCCCCGACGAACCCACTTTCGCCTTCGAAGTACCGCCGACGCTGACCAAAGGCAAGCCGATCGATGTTGCCGAAATTCGCCAGCAACACATCAGACCCGCTCTGAGTCAACATGAATGGGCCGACGCAGCGCTCGCCGCGGTAGATGGCCTCGACGTGGGGCCGCGCTAGTCGCTTTCCAGCAGCACCGCGGCGTCGAAGCAGGTGTGGTCCCCCGTATGGCAGGCCCCGCCCACCTGGTCGACGGTCAACAGCACGGTGTCGCCGTCGCAATCCAACCGCACCGAGTGCACGCGCTGGGTGTGCCCGGATGTCGCGCCCTTGATCCACTGCTCGCCGCGGGACCGCGAAAAGTACGTCGCCTCACGGGTTTCCAGAGTCCTCGCCAGAGCGTCGTCGTCCATCCAGGCGACCATCAACACATCGCCGGTGCTCCGTTCCTGCACGACGGCGGCGATCAGTCCGTCGGCGTTGCGCTTCAACCGTGCGGCGATCCGGGGGTCCAGGCTCATCGGACCGTGATCTCCTGCGCGGCCATCGCGGCCTTGACCTGTCCGATCGTGAGCTCCCGGAAATGAAACACGCTGGCCGCCAACACCGCATCGGCACCAGCGGCCACCGCGGGTGCGAAGTGCTCCACCGCCCCCGCACCACCGCTGGCGATGACCGGCACGGTGACCGCCGCGCGCACCGCACGCAGCATCGGCAGGTCGAATCCGGCCTTTGTGCCGTCGGCGTCCATCGAATTCAGCAGGATCTCCCCCACACCGAGTTCGGCACCTCGGGTCGCCCACCCGACCGCGTCGATGCCGGTGCCGCGGCGACCCCCATGGGTGGTCACCTCCCAACCCGACGGGGTCGGCGCCGAACCGGCCGGCACCTTACGTGCGTCGACGGACAACACGATGCACTGCGAACCGAACTGCCGTGCCATCTCGGCCAGCAGATCCGGACGGGCGATGGCTGCGGTGTTGACCGACACCTTGTCCGCTCCCGCACGCAGCAGGACGTCGACGTCGGCCACGGAACGCACTCCCCCGCCGACGGTCAGCGGAATGAAGACCTGCTCGGCGGTGCGGCGCACCACGTCGAGCATCGTGGTGCGCCCCGCCGAGGAGGCGGTGACGTCGAGAAAGGTGAGTTCGTCGGCGCCCTCGGCATCGTAGGCGGCCGCCAGCTCCACCGGATCACCTGCGTCCCTGAGGTTTTCGAAGTTGACGCCCTTGACGACGCGCCCGTCGTCGACATCCAGGCATGGGATCACCCGCACCGCGAGGTCGCTCACCGACATGTGGCGAGCAGACGCAAAAGCTCCATTTTGCTCGGCGTGTCGGGGGCTTTTGTGTCTGCTCGGCATTAGTAGTCTTCCGGTTCGCCGGCGGCGCGCAGGATGGCGAGGATCTCGTCATGCACCCCGGGCGCGGCGGCCAGCGCCGAGCGCGACGACGGGGTCCAGGGTTGGCCGGCGAGGTCGGTGACGATGCCCCCGGCGGCCCGCACCAAGGCGACTCCGGCGGCATGGTCCCAGGCGTGGCTACCGAAACTTATTGCCCCACCGAGGATTCCGTCGGCAACGTAGGCCAGGTCAAGTCCGGTGGAACCGTGCATGCGCAGTCGGGACGAAACCCGGCTGAGGTTCTCCAGCACCGTCAACCGGTACTGGCCGGGAAACTGACCGCGCGAATCGGCGCTGAACGATCCGGCCGCCACCAACGCATCGGACAGTTCGCCTTTGCCCAAGGACGGGCGCGGCACACCGTTTCTGAGCAGCCGGTCACCCACCACCGCGGTGTAGCGCTGACCGGTGAACGGCAACCAGGTCAATCCGGCGACCGGCTCACCCTCGCGCAGCAGTCCCAGCAGGATCCCCGCCAGCGGGGACCCGGCGGCATAGTTGAAGGTGCCGTCCACCGGGTCCAGGACCCACACCCACGGCGAGTCGAAATCGGCACCGCCGAATTCCTCGCCGTGCACTTCGATTCCGGTGGCTGCGACCAACGCATCCACGACTTGCCGCTCGATCGCGAGGTCCACTTCGGTTGCGAAGTCGTTGCCTTTCTTGGCAACCGCCGAGTCGGCCCGATGCCCGGCCAGAAACGGCTCGACCGCTTCGTCCAGGACGGCCGAGGCCTGGGCGACCAACGTGTTCAGATCCATCGCGTCGCTACTCCCGGACCGCGTCCAGGGCCTGCGGCAACGTGAACCGCCCGGCATAAAGCGCCTTGCCCACGATCGCCCCTTCGATCCCCCGGTCGGTCAGGGTCGCGATCGCGCGCAAATCGTCCAGGCTGGACACACCGCCGGAGGCGATCACCGGCGCATCGGTCCGCTCGGCGACCCGGGCCAGCAGGTCGAGGTTGGGGCCACCCAACGTGCCATCCTTGGTGACGTCGGTGACCACATACCGCGAGCACCCTTCGGAGTCGAGGCGGCTCAGCACCTCCCACAGGTCGCCGCCGTCGGTCTCCCACCCACGTCCACGCAACCGGTGCTCTCCGGCTGGGTTTCCCGGGTCGATCTGCACATCCAGACCCACGGCGACCTTGTCTCCGTGCTCGGCGATCGCCCGCGCGCACCACTGCGGGTTCTCCAGGGCGGCCGTGCCCAGGTTGACCCGCGCGCAACCGGTCGCCAATGCCGCGCTCAGCGAATCGTCGTCGCGGATACCACCGGACAATTCGACCTGCACGTCGAGCTTGCCCACCACCTCGGCCAGCAGTTCCCGGTTCGATCCGCGGCCGAACGCTGCGTCCAGATCCACCAGATGGATCCAGTCGGTGCCGTCGCGCTGCCAGCCCAGCGCGGCATCCAACGCGGACCCGTATTCGGTTTCACTGCCCGCCTTGCCCTGAACCAACCGCACCGCGCGGCCCTCCACCACGTCGACAGCGGGCAACAGAATCAACGACATGGTCACAGGCCCTCGACCCAGTTGTGCAGCACGGCCGCGCCGGCGTCCCCGCTCTTCTCCGGGTGGAACTGGGTCGCCGACAGCGGCCCGTCCTCGACCGCGGCCAGAAACGGCACCTGGTGTGTCGCCCACGTCAACATCGCTTCGGCTGAACCTTCCCACCGCTGCGCGGCGTAGGAGTGTACGAAATAGAACCGGGTGTCCGCGCTCAACCCGTCGAACAGGGTGCTGCCGCGCGCGGAATCGACGACATTCCAACCCATGTGCGGAATCACCGGCGCGTCCAGCCGGGTCACCGCGCCGGGCCACTGTCCGCAACCCGTTGTCTCCACGCCGAATTCGACGCCGCGGGAGAACAGGATCTGCATGCCCACGCAGACGCCCAGCACCGGACGCGCGGCCGCAACCCGCTCGGCGATGACCCGCTCTCCCCCGATCTTGCGCAAGCCCGTCATGCACGCCTCGAACGCGCCGACCCCGGGCACCATCAGCCCGTCGGCCGCCAGCGCCCGAGCGGCGTCGGAGGTGACCTCGACGTCGGCGCCCACCCGTTCCAGCGCACGCTGCGCCGACCGGAGATTACCCGAGCCGTAGTCCAGAATTACGACCGATTTTGCTGTCACAGAACGCCTTTGGTGGACGGCACTCCCGAGACCCGGGGATCGGGCTCGACAGCCTGTCGCAGCGCGCGGGCGACGGCCTTGTACTGCGCCTCGGTGATGTGGTGCGGGTCGCGGCCGTAGAGCACCCGCACGTGCAGCGCGATGCGGGCGTTCATCGCCAGTGACTCGAACACGTGCCGGTTGATGACGGTGTGGTAGGGCACCGAGCTCCCGGCGATCGTGGTGTGCTGCAGGTGATCCGGCTCGCCGGAGTGCACACAGTACGGCCGGCCCGACACGTCGACGGCGGCGTGCGCCAACGTCTCGTCCATCGGGATGAACGCGTCGCCGAACCGGCGGATGCCCTTTTTGTCGCCCAGCGCCTGTGCGAGAGCCTGACCCAATGCGATCGCGGTGTCCTCGACGGTGTGGTGCGCTTCGATTTCGACGTCACCCTTGGTGCGCACCATCAGATCGAAGCTGGCGTGGCTGCCCAGCGCGGTGAGCATGTGGTCGTAGAACGGGACGCCGGTGTCAATATCGACCTGGCCGGTGCCGTCGAGGTCGAGTTCGATCACGATGTCGGATTCGCGGGTGCGGCGCTCGATGCGCGCGCGGCGAGGTTTGATTTCAGTGGCTGTCACGGTGTTCCTATGGTGCTCGGGCTGCTGCTGAGTTCGGTTGCTGCGATCCGGGCGCTCGCTTCCAGGAAGGCGTCGTTCTCCCCGGCCAATCCGGTGGTGGCGCGCAGGTAGCCGGGGATCCCGACGTCGCGGATCAGCACGCCGGCATCCAGGTAATGTTGCCAGGCGGCCGCCGCGTCCGCGAATTCACCGAACAGCACAAAGTTCGCATCGCTCGGGATGACCCGAAAACCCATGTCCGTCAACGCCGTCGACACCCGTTCGCGCTCGGCGATCAAAGTGGCGACACTGCCCAGGGTGTCGTCGGCGTGGCGCAGCGCGGCACGCGCGGCGGCCTGGGTGACCGAGGACAGGTGATACGGCAGGCGCACCAACAGCATCGCCTCGACCAATGCGGGCGTGGCGATCAGGTAACCCAGCCGACCGCCGGCGAAGGCGAACGCCTTGCTCATGGTGCGGGTGACGACCAGCTTGCTCGGATACTCCTCGATCAGGCCCACCGCGCTGGGCTGCGACGAGAACTCACCGTAGGCTTCGTCGACGATCAGGATGCCCGGCACCACGTCGAGCAGCTTGCGCAGATCCGGCAGCGTAATGCTCTGTCCCGACGGATTGTTCGGGCTCGCGACGAACACCACGTCGGGTCGGCGGTCGGTGATCGCGGCGACGGCGGCAGCCACGTCGAGGCTGAAATCGTCCGCGCGGACGGTCTCCAGCCATTCGGTGCGCGTGCCGTCGGAGATGATCGGGTGCATCGAATAGGACGGCACGAAACCGATCGCGCTGCGTCCCGGGCCGCCGAACGCCTGCAGCAACTGTTGCAGAATCTCGTTGGAACCGTTTGCCGCCCAGACGCTTTCGACCCCCACCGGAATTCCGGTCTGGGCGGTCAGGTAGGCGGCCAGGTCGGTGCGCAGCGCCACGGCGTCACGGTCCGGGTAGCGGTGCAGATCGGCGGCCGTGTCTTGAACCGACCGGACCACGTCCTCGACCAGCGCCGGGGTGGGCGGATGCGGGTTCTCGTTGGTGTTGAGCCGCACCGGCACCGCCAACTGGGGTGCGCCGTAAGGCGATTTGCCGCGTAGATCCTCCCGCAGCGGCAAGTCGTCGAGGGTCGGCCGTGAGCTCATCGCTCGAACCTCCGCCGTACCGCTTCCCCGTGCGCGGGCAGGTCTTCGGCCTTCGCCAGCGCTACCACGTGCCCGGAGACGTCCTTGAGGGCGGATTCGGTGTAGTCGACGACGTGGATGCCCCGCAGGAAGGTCTGCACCGAAAGCCCACTGGAGTGACGGGCGGAGCCGGCGGTGGGCAGCACGTGGTTGGAGCCCGCGCAGTAGTCGCCGAGGCTGACCGGTGCGTACGGTCCGACGAAAATGGCTCCCGCAGAACGGATCCGGGCGGCGACACCGGACGCGTCGGCGGTCTGGATCTCCAGATGCTCGGCGGCGTAGGCATTCACGACCCGGACCGCCGCATCGAGGTCGTCGGTGAGGATGGTCTTGGACTGCGGCCCGGACAATGCGGCGGTGACCCGTTCGCGGTGCACGGTCGTCGCCAACTGACTGGCCAGTTCGGCGTCGGTGGCATCGGCCAGCTCGAGGCTGGGCGTGACCAGCACGCTGGCAGCCATCTCGTCATGCTCGGCCTGGCTGATCAGATCGGCGGCCACGTGGACCGGGTCAGCCGTCTCGTCGGCCAGAATGGCGATCTCGGTGGGTCCGGCTTCGGCGTCGATGCCGACCAGGGAACGGCACAGTCTCTTGGCGGCGGTGACGTAGATGTTGCCGGGGCCGGTGATCATGTCGACGGGCACCAGCTCCGGGCCGCCGGTGTCCAGTCCGCCGTAGGCCAGCAGCGCTACGGCCTGTGCCCCGCCGACCGCCCAGATCTCCTCGACCCCGAGCAGGTGGGTCGCCGCCAGGATGGTCGGATGCGGAAGGCCCCCGAACTCGGCCTGCGGCGGACTCGCGATCACCAGCGAGTCGACCCCGGCCGCCTGCGCCGGCACCACGTTCATCACCACGCTGGACGGGTACACGGCGTTGCCGCCCGGCACATACAGGCCCACGCGTTCGACGGGCACCCAGCGTTCGGTGACCGTCGCCCCGGGACCCAGCGTGGTGGTGGTGTCGCTGCGGCGCTGATCGGCGTGCACCGCGCGGGTCCGCTCGATCATTACCTGCAGCGCGTCGCGCACGTCGCCGTCGAGCCCGACGACCGCGGCCTCCAGCGCACTTTCCGGCACCCGCACGGCCGCCGGCCGCACCCCGTCGAACTTCTCCCCGTAATCCAGGGCGGCGTGAGCGCCACGCTCGGCCACGGCTTCGACGATCGGCCGGACCGTGGCCAGCACGGACTCCACATCGACACCGCCCCGCGGCAACTCCGCACGCAGTCGCGCCGCCGTCAGCTCCGCGCCGCGCAGATCGATGCGGGACAGCAGCCTAGGCTCGCCGGTCAGGGATGTCGTCACATCGATCATTGTCCCAGAGCAGCTCAAGTCGATATCCGACCGGTAGTGTGCCCGGTAGCCGCCAGGCCCGATATCAGAGGAGCCAGCCGTGTCCGCTCGGGATCAACACCCCAACAACGCCCCCGGTGTCCCGATGGTCTACCCGGTGTGGTTCGAGAACATCCAGGTCAAGTACCTGAACCCGGCGCTCAAGCCGATCGCCCGCTACTTGCCGGGTACCGCCACCATCGAGCACCGCGGCCGCAAGTCCGGAAAGCCGTACCGGACCCTCGTCACCACCTACCGCAAGGGCAATGTGCTGGCCATCGCGCTGGGCCACGGCAAGACCGACTGGGTGAAGAACGTGCTGGCCGCCGGTGAGGCCGACGTGCACTACACGCGGCGTTCGGTGCACATCGTCAACCCCCGGATCCTGCCGGCCGGATCTTCCGAGACGGACGGATTGCCGTGGTTGGCCCGGGTACAGCTGCGCCGGATGGGGATCTTCGTCGGCGACATCGCCTGAGCGTTCGCCGAGCGTGTAGTGGTTGCGAAATCAAGGCCGATTTTTCGCAGCAGGTACACGCTCGGCGAGCGTCTTACATGTCCAGGCCGATGTCGAGCACCCGTACCGAGTGCGTCAACGCCCCGACGGCCAGGTAGTCCACCCCGGTCCCGGCGTAGGTCGCCGCGCTCTCCAGGCTGAGCCCGCCGGAGGATTCCAACAGCACCGACGGCGCGCGGGCATCGCGCCGCTGCACCGCGGTCTGCGTCTGCCACACCGGGAAGTTGTCCAGCAAGATCAGCTCGGGCTTTTCCGGCAGCACGGCATCGAGCTGCTCCAATGAATCCACCTCGACCTCACAACACAGATCGGGCGCGGCGGCGCGCACCGCACGCAGCGCCTCCACCACCGATCCCGCCGCCGCGACGTGGTTGTCCTTGATCAGCGCCGCATCACCCAGGCCCAGCCGATGATTGACCCCGCCACCGACCCGCACCGCGTACTTCTGCAGCGCGCGCAAGCCGGGCAGCGTCTTGCGGGTATCGCGGATCTTGGCCTTGCTGCCCTGCACCGCGTCCACCCAGGCCGCCGTCACCGACGCGATCCCGGACAAATGGCAGACCAGGTTGAGCATGGTCCGTTCGGCGGTCAGCAGTCCCCGGGTTTCGGCCTGCACGGTCAGCAACGGCTCACCCGCCTTGACCCGGGTCCCGTCCTGCACCCGGTGCAGCACCTGGTAACCACGGCTGCCGATGACCTCGTCGAGCACCAGCAACGCCACGTCCACCCCGGCGACCACGCCCTCCTCGCGGGGGACCATCGACGCGGTAGCCACCGCGCCGGCCGGCACGGTCGCCAGCGTGGTGGCATCAGGTCCGTAGCACAGGTCCTCGTTCAGGCCGCGGCGGATGGTGTCGCGCGCGGCCTCCCGCTCGGCGTCGCCCAGGATCATCAGCCCACCGCCGCCAATGCCTCCACCTGAACGGCATCGTCGTTGCCGGCCAGCCGGATCAGGATGCTGCGCCCGGGATCGGTGACGGCCGACGGGTGTTCGGCGCGGTGGTGGCAACCGCGACTTTCGTTGCGGGCCAACGCGGCGGCGGTCACCGTGCGGGCCGCCAGTGCCAGCGCGACATCCTCGGCGCCGCGGCGGTCCGACACATCGCGGATGGGTGCGGCGCTGAGCTTTTCGGCCAGTGCCCGCAGTCCGACGGCACTGCGCACCACCGACGCGTCCCGGCTCATCGCGCGTTGCAGATCACCCCGCTCGGGCGCGGTATGGATGATCGGCTCGGGCATCGCTGCCTGTGGATGCCCCATCGCGGACGCGTGCTCGGCGGCCTGCTGTCCGGCTCGGCCGCCGACCACCAGACCTTCCAACAGACTGTTGGAGGCCAGTCGGTTGGCGCCGTGCATACCTGTGCGCGCCACCTCTCCGGCGGCGAACAATCCGGGCAGCTCGGTGCGGCCGGACACGTCGGTGACCACGCCGCCGCAGCTGTAGTGGGCACCGGGAATGATCGGAATCGGTTGCCGCACTGGGTCGATCCCGGCCGCCAGGCATGCGGCGGTGACAGTCGGGAACCGCGCCGCGAAACCCGCGATGCCTCGCGCGTCGAGATAGGCGCACGGCTCCCCGGTCGCTTTGAGCCGCGCGTCGATGGCGGCCGCGACCACGTCCCGGGGCGCCAGGTCGCCCATCGGATGGACCCCGGCCGTGATCGAGTTGCCCTGCCTGTCGATGAGTATCGCGCCCTCACCGCGGATGGCCTCGGTGATCAACGGACGTCGGCCGCCGCCGTGCCCCCGGGAATAGAGCATTGTCGGGTGAAACTGGATGAACTCGAGGTCGGCGATAGCCAGCCCGGCCCACAACGCCAACGCGATTCCGTCTCCGGTGGACCCGTCGGGGTTGGTGGTGGCGCTGTAGAGATGCCCGAGGCCGCCGGTGGCCAGGATCACCGACGGGGCGTCGATGATGCCGCAGCCGTCGGGCCGGTTGACCAGCACCCCGTTGACCGCGTCCCCGTCGTGCAGCACGCGCAGCGCCACGTGGCTGCTGCGGATGTCCAACGACCGGGCGGCAAGGTCCAGGGTGCGTTGCACCTCGGCGCCGGTCGCGTCGCCGCCGGCGTGCACGACGCGGCGCCGGGAGTGCCCGCCCTCCCGTGTCACGTCCCAGCCACCGGACGGTGATTCGTCGAATCGTGCACCGGCACCGACCAATTCGCTCACCGCGCGGTAGCCGTCGGCGACGATCGAATACACGGCTTCGGTGTCACACAGGCCCGCACCGGCGGCCAGGGTGTCGGCGACATGGGCCTCGATCGAGTCGTCGTTGTCGGGGAGCACGACGGCGATCCCGCCCTGGGCGTAGTGGGTGGCGGTCACGCCGCGCAGTTGGGCAGCCTTGTTCAGCACCACGACGCGGCTCCCGGCGCGGTGAGCGGCCAGTGCCGCGGCCAACCCCGCGACGCCCATGCCGATCACCACGACGTCGGCGGAATCCCGCCAAACCGGATCGGTCGTCATTCACCACCCCCTGGCTGGCCGATTTCGATCATCCGTTGCACGCTGCGGCGCCCCGCGGCCGCGGTGGCCGGGTCGACGTGGACCTCGTCGGCCCCGTCCAGCAGGCATCGCAACAGCGCCGCGGGGGTGATCATCTTCATGAATTTGCACGACGCGCGGTCGTTGACCGCCTGGAAATCGACTTCCGGTGCCGCCCTGCGCAATTGATGCAGCATGCCGACCTCGGTGGCGACCAGGACCTTGCGGGCACGTGTTTGGTGCGCGGCGTCGAGCATGCCGCCGGTGGACAGGATCTTGACCCGTTCCGCGGGGAACGCGCCTTCGCCGGCGAGGTACAAAGCCGAAGTGGCGCAACCACATTCGGGGTGCACGAACAATTCGGCGTCGGGGTTGGCCCGGGCCTGCTCGGTCAGCTCGTCACCGTTGATCCCGGCGTGCACGTGGCATTCGCCGGCCCACACGTGCAGGTTCTCCCGACCGGTGACCCGGCGCACATGGGCGCCCAGGAACTGGTCCGGGCAGAACAGCACCTCGCGGTCGGGATCGATGGAGGCGACCACATCGACCGCATTGGACGACGTGCAGCAGATGTCGGTGAGCGCCTTGACTTCCGCGGTCGTGTTGACGTAGGAGACGACGACGGCGCCGGGATGTTCGGCCTTCCAGGCGCGCAGTTCCTCGGCAGTGATCGAGTCGGCCAGCGAACATCCCGCCCGCTGGTCGGGAATCAGCACCGTCTTGTCCGGGCTCAGGATTTTCGCGGTCTCGGCCATGAAGTGCACCCCGCAGAACACGATGGTGTCCTCGGGCGCCTCGGCTGCGATACGCGACAGCGCCAGCGAGTCCCCCACGTGGTCGGCCACGTCCTGAATCGCCGGCAACTGGTAGTTGTGGGCCAGCACGGTAGCTCCGCGCAGCCGCGCCAGACGGCGGATCTCGGCCGCCCACTGGGCGTCGCCTTCGATCCCGGTGTATCCGGTGGGCGTGCTGATGACGCGAGCCGCCAGCTCGTCGCAGATGGTGTCCATCCGATTCAGGACCGTCATCGGGGCTCCTTTCGAACCCGGAGGTTTTCGACTTATAATCGAAAACATGCCTTATGGTAGCACCGCCCACGAAGTGCTTGCCGTCGTGTTCCAGGTTTCGACTGTTGCCAAAGGGAGTTCTGCCAAAAAACCGCAGCTGAACGTTCTGTTATGGCAACGCGCCAAGGAGCCGCAGAAAGGCACCTGGTCGCTTCCGGGTGGCCGGCTGCGCAGCGACGAAGACCTCACCACTTCGGTGCGTCGCCAGCTGGCCGAAAAGGTCGATCTGCGCGAGATCTCCCACCTGGAGCAGCTCGCGGTGTTCTCCGACCCACACCGGGTGCCCGACACCCGGATGATCGCCTCCACCTTCCTGGGGCTGGTGCCCTCCCCCGCCACCCCCGAGCTGCCGTCGGACACCTGCTGGCATCCGGTGAATGCGTTGCCGCCGATGGCGTTCGACCACGGGCCCATGGTGACCCACGCGCACGCCCGACTGGTCGCCAAGATGTCTTACACCAACATCGGGTTCGCTTTGGCACCAAGGGAATTCGCGTTGTCGACACTGCGTGACATCTACGGTGCCGCGTTGGGATATCAGGTCGACGCGACCAACCTGCAGCGGGTGCTGGCCCGTCGCAAAGTCATCAGCCAGACCGGCACCATCGCGCAGTCCGGCCGCAGCGGCGGGCGCCCGGCGGCGCTGTACCGGTTCACCGACTCCCAACTGCGGGTGACCGACGAGTTCGCCGCCCTGCGCCCGCCCGGTTGAATATCGCTGTGATCGGCGCCACGGCGCGCTGGCTTCGGTTCGGAGTACACGGCCTGTACATTGTCTAAGAGTTGTTTAAGAAGCTACTGCGCGTGAGAAGCGCTGGCGCTGAGCTTTGATTGGCTGACGGCACCGCCGCCCATTGATCCGGGACCGATTGGCACGAGTACGCCGAAGCCCAGTAGGCCTCGAAGGGAGCCTTGATGGTGGAGCTGGCCAACGTGGCAGGCGCGACGGTCCAGGACGGTTTGCGATGGATCGGCGCGGCGCCGCACGAAGAGCTGCAGCGCAAGGTACGCCCGCTGCTGCCGGCAGACGACCCGTTCTACCAGCCACCGGCCGGCTTCCAGCACGCCGAACCCGGCACGGTGTTGCGCTCGCGCGACGTCGAGCTGGCGTTCATGGGCCTGATCCCGCAGTCGATGAAGGCCATCCAGCTGCTGTTCCGGACCACCGACTTGAACGGCAACGCCGAGGCCACCGTGACGACGGTGCTCGTTCCCGCGGAGGTGGCGCCCGGCAAGACCATTCCGCTGCTGTCCTACCAGTGCGCGATCGACGCGATGTCGTCGCGCTGCTTTCCCTCTTATGCGATGCGGCGCCGGGCCAAGGCGATCGGATCGCTGGCACAGCTCGAGCTGTTGCTGGTCACCGCCGCGGTGGCCGAGGGGTGGGCGGTCTCGGTACCGGACCATGAGGGCTTGCACGGGCTGTGGGGTGCGCCGTTCGAACCCGGCTACCGGATCCTGGACGGGGTACGGGCCGCATTGAGTTATGAGCGGCTCGGTTTGTCGCCGTCGGCGCCGGTCGGGCTGTGGGGGTACTCCGGTGGAGGATTGGCCAGCGCTTGGGCCGCCGAGATGTGCGGGCAATACGCCCCCGAACTGAACATCGTCGGCGCGGTCCTGGGCTCGCCGGTCGGCGACCTCGGCCATACCTTCCGCAGGCTCAACGGCGGATTGTTCTCCGGGCTGCCGGCGTTGGTGGTCGCCGCTCTCACGCACACCTACCCGGGCCTGGATGCGGTGATCAAGGAGCACAGCAGCGAAGAGGGTCGCGCGCTGCTGGAGAGCCTGGAGAAGATGACGACCGCCGAGGCCGTCATCAAGATGGCCCACACGAATCTGGCCGACTTCCTCGACGAACCCCTGGAACAGACGCTGTCCCGGCCGGCGGTCATGCACGTCTTCGACAGCATCAAACTGGGTGCCGCGATACCGACACCGCCGGTGCTCATCATTCAGGCCGTTCACGATTACCTCATCGACGTCGACGACATCGACGAACTCGCCGAGACCTACATCGCCGGCGGCGCCAGGGTCACCTACCACCGCGACGCGTTCAACGAGCACATGATCCTGCATCCGTTGTCGGCGCCGATGGCGCTGCGCTGGCTGATCGACCGGTTCGCCGACCGTCCGCTGACCGACCATCTGGTCCGGACCACCTGGCCCACCGCGTTCAACCCGATGACCTACGCCGGCATGGCCCGGTTGGGTCTGATCGCGGCCAAGGTCATCACCGGCCGCAAGATCCGCCGCCGTCCGCTTTAACTCAGTTCGGCAGGCCGCGAGCGTGCACACAGGTACGCCGGCACGCCCCCGGCATCCGGGGCACGTTCCCGAAGTTCAGCCGATTGGCCCGGCGACGGGTGCCGGCGGCGGCGCCTGAGGCAGCGTGCGCACCCGGTTCTCCGGCGGGTAAGCGCCCAGGTCGTCGCGCACCGTCCCGGTGGTCATCACCGCATAGATCAAGGCAGCGGTCGCTGCCGGAGACAACAAGGTGAGCGCGATCTGCAGCGGCCCACGCCCGAAGAACACCGGCGGCGCCTGGGTCACGTAGGTCAGCGAGTGATCAGCCTTCGACAGCGAGACGGTATCGAAATCCAGCGCGCCATAACGCCACAGCACCAGCAGCGCCCCAACCCCGGCCGCGACCGCGGTCGCGCCGATCAACCCGGCGCACAGGGCGACGACCATCTGCGGACCCCGATGGTCGCGCCACTGCCAGGCCGCCACCGCGCCGACCACCGCCACGACGCCCACCAGACTGACCAGCAGCATCGGAGCGACGAAGAAGTTGCGCGGCTCGCCGTCGAGCCCGCCCAGGTATTCGTGCACCCGCTCACCCTTGCGGGTGACGGCCACCACGGCGTGGATGGCCGGGGCGATCCAGGCCCAGAGCGCCCCGATCGGCAATCCGGAAGCCGTCAGCGCGACGGCCACGACGAGGCATGCCCGGTTCCGCGGCGACAGTCGCTGCAGGCGCCCGACCTCTGCGCCAGAAGGCTGCTCGGATACCACCGCCGCACCGTCAACCAACCGGACTCACCTCCATTACCCGTGCCTCGCGAAGCATATCCTCGCGGGGCCGGCGCGCCTGAACCGTCAGCGTCGCCCGTCCAATTCGGTCGAATCCACCAACCCGTGCCGGGAACACTTCGCCCACCAGCCGTCGGGCCGGACCTGCACGATCATCCGGCGGCCACAGGCGGCGCAGAAGCGGGGTGGCTCCAACCCCAACTGGGCCGCGGTGGGCACCGAGGTCCCGGATTGCTCGCCGGTATAGACGTTGTAGACGCCGCCCCCGACCGGGTCCGGCAGCGCGGTGGCCATCACAAACTGGCGTTCAGCGCCTTGATCGGCATTTGCAGATCGTCGAGCAGTTCGAGGTCAGCCTCCGCGGGCCGGCCCAGCGTGGTCAGGTAATTGCCGACGATGACGGCGTTGATGCCACCGAGGATGCCTTGCTTGGCGCCGAGGTCGCCGAGGGTGATCTCACGGCCGCCGGCGAACCGCAGCATGGTCCGCGGCAACGCCAGCCGGAACGCGCCGACAGCTTTGAGCGCTTCGCTGGCCGGCAGCACCTCCAGGTCACCGAACGGGGTGCCCGGTCGGGGGTTGAGGAAGTTCAGCGGCACCTCGTCGGGACCCAACTCTGCGAGGTCGGCGGCGAATTCGGCGCGCTGCTCCAGCGTCTCGCCCATGCCCAGGATCCCCCCGCAGCACACCTCCATACCGGCGTCGCGCACCATCGACAAGGTCTCCCAGCGCTCCTCCCAGCTGTGCGTGGTGACCACGTTGGTGAAGAAGGAGCGCGCGGTCTCCAGGTTGTGGTTGTAGCGGTGCACTCCCATCTCCGCCAGGCGCTGCACCTGCTCGGCGGTCAGCATGCCGAGTGAGCAGGCGATCTGGATGTCGACCTCGTTGCGGATGGCCTCGATACCGGCCGCGACCTGAGCGAGCAACCGCTCGTCGGGTCCGCGCACCGCGGCAACGATGCAGAACTCGGTGGCGCCGGACTTCGCGGTCTGCTTGGCCGCCTCGACCAGGCTGGGGATATCCAGCCAGGCGCTGCGCACCGGCGACTTGAACAGGCCCGATTGGGAGCAGAAATGGCAGTCCTCCGGGCACCCGCCGGTCTTGAGGCTGATGATGCCTTCTACCTCGACCTCCGGTCCGCACCAGCGCATCCGCACCTCGTGGGCCAGGGCCAGCAGTTCCTCGAGCCGCTCATCGGGCAGCTGCAGCACCCGCAGCACCTGGTCCTTGCTGAGGCCTTCGCCGGCCTCGAGCACCTGACGGCGGGCGACGGCAAGGATGTCCGAGTTGTCCTCCCCTTCCAGGCCATCCTGGCCGGCATCGCTGGTCGGTCGAATCGGCGCTTGGGTCACCGGGTACTCCCCTGCTTCTTGATCGCGTCCCTATATATCGGCCGCAATCGCCTCGGGGCCGCCGTCGGACAGGCGGCCTGTATCGAAAAGTGCTCAGGTTAGGGTAACGGTCCCCGGTCAACCGAGGCCGCGCGGTCATGTTGACGCCGGTCACTATTGCCGGAGTAAAGAACATCCGGCAGGGTAGAGAATCAGCATGAGCGAACAGCACGTCGTATA
The DNA here is from genome assembly GCF_059812185.1 of Mycobacterium sp. NGS67. NCBI lineage: Bacteria > Bacillati > Actinomycetota > Actinomycetes > Mycobacteriales > Mycobacteriaceae > Mycobacterium > Mycobacterium sp. NGS67. Next base: position 28,661 of record NZ_JCALCF010000018.1, on the reverse strand, counting down.
CCTGGCCGACCACGGCATCTGGCTGGCAATACCGGCGTTCCTGCCTGCCGTGATCGTCGCCGGCGTGGTGTCATATGTCGCCATGCGAAATAGAGGAAGCTCGCGGGAAAAGCAGGATTGACCAGTGCTGCATTTGGGCATCCTCGGATCTGTCTAAATCGGCGGACGCAAACGGGAGGCGATCGCGATGGAAATGGCAGTTGTTGCAGAGGCGCCCGCGGCGCGCGGAGCGGAACTGAGTCAAGTCATCGGACTCTCGGTGGCGGCGCTGATCATCACCCTGGTCATGCTGGCCGTCGGCTGGGCCCACCGCACCCGGCGCATCTTGTGGCTGGAGAAGTTCGCCGACTGGTTGGGCGTCAAATTCAAGCGCCCGTCCTGGGTGGCGCTACCCGTGCTGGTGTACACCACGTCGATCATCTGCGCGCTGTTCGGATTCATCTGGGACGTCAGCTGGCATATCGGCGAAGGCCGTGATCCCGGACCGCTGGCCAACCCCGCCCACTACTTCATCATCATCGGCCTGTTCGGCATCTTCCTGGCCGGCATGATCGCGATCGTCCTGCCGTTCGACGAACCGGGCCCCGCGCCGGTGCGCATCACCGACAACTGGCATGCCCCCGTAGGCGGCGTGCTGATGGCCGGTTGCGGCATGTACGCGCTGTTCGGATTCCCGCTCGACGACATCTGGCACCGCATCTTCGGCCAGGACGTCACCTTGTGGGGTCCGACCCACCTGATGATGATCGGCGGCGCGGGCCTGTCGCTGTTCTCGGTGCTGATGCTGGAGTACGAAGGCGGCCGCGCGCTGCCGGACGCACCTCCCGAGAAGCCGTTCGTCAAATTCTTGCGCTACCTGTCCTGCGGTGGGTTGTTGATCGGCCTGTCCGTCTATCAGATCGAGTACGACTTCGGCGTCCAGCAATTCCGCCTGGCGTTCCACCCGATGATGATCGCCGGAGTGGCGGCGCTGGCTCTGATCGTGGCGCGGATGACGCTCGGAAAGGGCGCGGCGATCATCGCGGCACTGTTCGCGATCGCCCTGCGTGGTGCCGTCGCATTCACGGTCGGTCCGATCCTCGGCGCGCCGATCAACTGGTTCCCGCTTTACCTCGGCCCGGCGCTGGTGGTCGAGATCCTGGCGTTGACGCCGCTGTTCAAGCGGCCCATCCTCTTCGGTGCCGTCACCGGCCTGGTTGTGGGCACCGTCGGTCTGTGGCTGAGTTCGCTCTGGGTCGGCGCCGTCTACCACTACCCATGGCCGACCAGCATGTGGGGCGAAGCCCTGGCCATGTCGGTGCCCGTCGCCGTCATGATGGGCCTGTGCGGTGCCCTGACCGGGATGGTGCTTACCGGGCAACGGCTACCGCGACGCGCGATCGGAATCTCGATCGTGGCCGCGACGGTCGTGGTGATCGGCGGCGCGGTGGCCAACGGGTTGCACATCGTCATCCCGAGCAAGAACACCGCGACCATCAAGCTGACCGAGCTGCCCAGCGAACCCGGCAAACGCATGGTGTCCGCCGACATCCAGATCAATCCGCCCGACCTGATCAAGGACGATCCCGATTGGGTGTCGGTCACCTCGTGGCAGGGGAAGATGGTCAACGACCGCGGCCTGCTGATCGACCGGCTCGAGCGGGTCGGAGACGGGCACTACCGCACCACCAAACCCATCCCGGTGTGGGGATCGTGGAAGACCTTGCTGCGGGTGCAGGACGGTTACACCATGACGGCCGTGCCGATCTACGAGCCGGCCGACGAGGCGATCCCGGCTCCCGAGGTGCCGGCCGATCCCGTCATCACCCGGCCGTTCGTCCTGGAAAACACCATCCTGCAGCGGGAACGCGACCCCAACGCCCCGGAGTGGCTGTTCACCGTCGGCTCCATCCTGGTGCTGATCTTCACCCTGATGGTGATCAGCGCGTTGACGTGGGGAGCCGGTCGGATCAACCGCGAGATGACGTTGCCCAAGAAACCGGAGGAAGAGAAGCACCCTCTTCCAGAAGCGGCGTAGTCCGTGGCATACCGACGCGCCCTGGTCACGGCATGGGCGGGGCTGCTGGTGTGGGCGCTGGTCGCCTGCGGCGGTAACTCGCCCAGCAAGGCCCCCGCGCAGGGCCTCACCGTCGACGTCACCATCGCCAACGGGCAGGTCACGCCGACCAACGCGACCCTGCAGGCGAAGGTGAAACAACAGATCGTGTTGCATGTCACCAGCGACGTCACCGACGAGCTGCACGTGCACTCGGTACCCGACCACAAGTTCCAGGTCGCCGCGGCGCCCAACCAGACATTCGAGTTCAGCGTCGACGTCCCGGGCAGCGTCGACGTCGAACTGCACCACCTCAAGCGGACGATCGCCACCATCCAAGTGCAGTCGTGACCGACGGCCGCTCGATAACCGTGCTCGCGCACGGTCTGGGCGGGTCGAACGATCTGCCGGTGCCGTACACCTTCGCGCTGATCGGCGCCGCATGGGCACTGACCTTCACGTTCGCGCTGGTGGCGTTGGCCTGGAAACGACCGCGATTCGACCCGGACAAACCGGGGCGCCCACTGCCGGACGCGCTGACCGCCCTGGTCGATGCGCGCGTCACCCGCGGGATAGTCGCCGGGCTGGCGCTGCTGTTCGCGATATGGGTGCTGACCGCCGGCCTGTTCGGACCGCAGACCTCCGCCAATGGCCTGCTCGGCGCGTTCTATGTGCTGCTCTGGGTCGGACTGGTGGCGTTGTCATTGATCTTCGGGCCGGTATGGCGGGTGATCTCGCCGGTCCGCTCGGTATATCTGCTGGTACGCCGGATCCTGCCGGAACGGATCAGCCGGCCCCGGTTCTCCTACCCGGACAGCTGGGGCTACCGGCCGGCCGCGTTCGGCTTGTTCGCGTTCGTCTGGTTGGAACTCGCCAGCCCGGACTCGGCCTCGCTGACCGCGGTCAAGACGTGGTTGCTGGTCTATACGGTGGTGCTGCTCGGCGGGGCGTGGCTGTGCGGCCAGCGCTGGTTGGCCCGGGCCGACCCGTTCGGCGTGTACAGCATGGCGGTGTCCCGGCTCAGTCCGTTCTGGCGGAATCCGCAAACCGGAAAAGTCGTCGTCGGCAACCCGTTCGACCACCTGCCGTCGCTGCCGGTACGCCCGGGCGTCGTGCTGGTTTTGTCAGTGTTGTTGGGGTCCACCGCGTTCGACAGCTTCTCGGCGTCACCGACGTGGCGCAATTTCGCCGACGGGACAGCCCGCGCGGCGACCGGTGTTCCTGAGACGCTGACTTCTTCAGCGTTGCGGACCATCGGGCTGGCGCTCTTCATTTGTGTTGTGGCGCTGACGTTTTCGTTTGCGGCGCGCGCCACCGGGGGCGTGGACGCCGAGCAGCGCCGGGCACTGCCCGGGCAGATGGCGCACTCGCTGATCCCGATCGTCGTCGGCTACATCTTCGCGCACTATTTGACCTACCTCGTGGAGCGCGGCCAGCAGGCCGTCATCGCCCTGGCCGACCCACTGGGTCGAGGCTGGAATCCGTTGGGCCTGGCCGATGCACACGTCGCCTACGTGTTGTCGATGCACCCCGCGGTGCTGTCCACGATAAAGGTGGCCTGCGTGGTGACCGGGCACATCGTGGCGGTGATCGCGGCGCACGACAAGGCGTTGCGACTGCTGCCCAAAGACCATCAACTCACCGGCCAGTTGACCATGATGCTGGTCATGGTCGGCTACACGTTCATGGGGCTGTATCTGCTGTTCGGGGGCTAGGCGGACTTCCGGCTACCTAATAGGCTGCTGTTGCCGCCGGAACGCAGGGGAAAGGAAATCCATTGACGTCGCCGCCCTCGGCCGAGTCGGTAACCCCGGACGAAACAGTCCCGGCCCGTAAGGGTGACCGGCGCCGCAGGGCGTTGGCCCGGTCGGTCAGCATCCAGTCCAAGGTGATGCTGATGCTGCTGGTGGCCAGCCTTTCGTCGCTGGCTGTGATCGGGGCGGTCGGTTATGTCACCGCGCGCAACGCCTTGTTGCCGACGGCATCGGAGCGGATGACCCAGTTGCGGGAGGCCCAAAAACGCGCGGTGGAGACGTTGTTTTCGGATCTCGCCGATGCGCTGGTGGTCTACAGCGACGCCTCGACATCTCTGGACGCGGTGCAACAGTTCACCGCGGGCTTCGACCAGTTGTCCAATGCGAGTATCGATCCCGGTCAGCAACAGGCGCTGGTGAACTACTACACCGACAGGTTGATCAAACCGGTCGAGAGCAGCACCGGCACCAAGCTGGATCTCAATGCCCTACTGCCCAGCAACAATTCGCAGAAATATCTGCAGGCGCACTACACGGTTGCGCCGGCCGGGGCACCTGACGACGCGGGCGACGGCAGTGCCTGGACAGCCGCGAATGTCCGCTTCAACAACTTTTTCCGGGAGATCGCGATCCGCTTCGAATACAAGGACGCGTTGCTGCTCGACGGCCGCGGAAACGTGGTGTACAGCGTCCGCAAGACCGCGGCACTGGGCACCAACATCCTCAACGGCCCGTATCGGGAGTCCAATCTGCGTGGCGCCTACGAGAAGGCGATGGCCGCAAACTCCCGGGATTTCGTGTGGATCACCGACTTCGCGCCCTATCAGCCGCAACTCGGCGCACCCATCGCGTGGCTGGTCTCGCCGATCGGCGCACCGGGCAAGGCCGCCGGAGTGCTGGCCCTGCCGCTGCCGATCTCCAAGGTCAACGACATCATGACCGCCAACAGGCAATGGGAAGCCGCGGGCATGGGCAAGACCGGTGAAACCTATCTGGCCGGCCCGGACAATTTGATGCGATCGGATTCCCGGTTGTTCCTCGAAGACCCGAAGCGCTACCAGACCGAGGCGATCGCCGCAGGCGCACGATCCGACGTCGTCGAGCAGGCAATCCGTTGGCGCGGAACGACACTGGTGCAACCGGTTGCGACGCACGCGGTACGTGCCGCACAGCGCGGTGAGACCGGTACCACCATCGACACCAGTTACCTCGGTCGCCGCGAGCTGGTGGCATATGCCCCGCTGCAGTTGCCCAACTCCGACCTGCACTGGTCGGTATTGGCCACCCGGGAGACCGACGAAGCCAACGCCCGCGTCGTGTCCGTGACCCAGACGCTGGTATTGACCACCGCCGCCATGGTTTTCGTCATCTGCGTGGCCGCGCTGCTGGTAGCCCAGATTTTTGTGCGTCCCATCCGCCGACTGCAGGCCGGCACCCAGGAGATCAGCGCCGGCAACTACGACGTCACGATCCCGGTGACCTCACGCGACGAGATCGGTGAACTCACCGAGGCTTTCAACGATATGAGCCACAGTCTGCAGATCAAGGAAACGCTGCTGACCGAGCAGCGCGAAGAAAACGACCGGCTGCTCGGGTCGTTGATGCCCGAGCCCGTCGCGCAACGCTACCGCGAGGGCGAACAGACCATCGCCCAGGAACATCAGGACGTCACGGTCATCTTCGCGGACTTCGTCGGTCTGGACCGGATTTCCAGCGCGCTACCCGGCCATGAATTGGTCGGCATCGTCGACGACCTGGTCCAGGAACTCGACTCGGCCGCCGAAGCCCTTGGCGTCGAACCGATCAGGACCCTGCACAACGGCTACCTGGCCAGCTGCGGGCTGAACTTCCCGCGGCTGGACAGCGTGCACCGCACCGTGGAATTCGCCCTCGAGATGCAGGCCATCGTCGAACGGTTCAACAGCAAGACGGGCCACCACCTGACGCTGCGCGCCGGCATCAACACCGGCAATGTCATCAGCGGACTGGTCGGACGGTCCAGCATCGTCTACGACATGTGGGGCGCGGCCGTCAACCTCGCCCACCAGATGCGAAGCAGCACAAGTGAATCCGGCATCTACGTGACATCGCAGGTGTACGAGGCGACGCGTGACATCCGGCAGTTCACCGCCGCGGGCACCGTCACCGTCGACGGCACCGAACAACAGATCTGGCGCCTCGCGGAAGGACAGTGACCATGTCGTCGTTGTGGTGGGCTGCCGTCGTGGTCGTGGGGTTCCCGTCGCTGCTCATCGGGCTCACCGAATGGCACCACAGCCTGATCCGCCGGGACAGCCCACTGGCCCGGCCCGTTTTCCTGCTGCGCAGCTACCTGGTCCCACTGGCCGCGCTGCTGGTGCTGCTGGTGCAGGTCGCGAGAATCCCGAGCGAGTTGACCTCGGTGCGCCTGCTGGCGACGGTGTTCGGCTTCGTGCTGCTGGTGCTGCTGCTGTCCAGCCTCAACGCCACGGTGTTCGAGGGAGCGCCGCAAGGATCCTGGCGCGGGCGCGTACCGGCCATCTTCCTCGACGTCACCCGGTTCCTGCTGATAGGTGCCGGTCTGGCGGTGATTTTGTCGTTCGTCTGGGGCGTGCGGGTTGGCGGCATCTTCACGGCGCTGGGTGTGACGTCGGTGGTCATCGGCTTGATGCTGCAGAACTCCGTCGGCCAGATTGTGTCGGGACTGTTCATGCTCTTCGAGCAGCCGTTCCGGATCGGCGACTGGCTGGACACCCCGGCCGCCCGCGGACGGATCGTCGAGGCGAACTGGCGGGCGGTTCATATCCAGACCGGCCGCGGTTTGCAGATCACCCCCAACTCGGTCTTGGCGACGACATCGTTCACCAACCTCAGTCGTCCCACCAGGTCGCACCAATTGGCGATCGCGGTCGCCTTCGCCGCGGCCGATCCGCCGGAGCGGGTGTGCGCGCTGCTGGCCGAGGTCGCCGATGCGCTTCCGCAGCGCAGGTCCGGTGCGCCGGCGGCAGTCGTGGCCACCGGCAGCGGCGAGTACCGCGTCACCGTCGGATTGTCTTCTCCCGCTGACGATTCCGCGGCGCAGTCCACCTTCCTGCGCTGGCTCTGGTACGCCGCGCGGCGGGCCGAACTCCACCTCGACGGCGAAAACGACGACTTCTCCACACCGGAACGTGTCGCAAAGGCACTCCGGACCGTGGTCGGTCCGGCATTGCGGCTGAGCCGAACCGATCAGCAGATCTTGGCAGCGCACGCCCGGATCGTCCGGTACGCGGCCGACGAACTCGTCGAGCAGGCCGAGCGAGTGCCGTCCCGGATGACCTTTCTCCTGTCCGGCGGCGTGCGACTGACGGCAACTTCCCGGGACGGACTCCCGGTGGTGGTCGGCAGCCTGGACGAAGGCGCTTTCCTGGGGGCGACGGCGCTGACCCGGCAACCCAATCTGACCGATGCCCGCGCCACCGAAGAATTGACTGCGCTGCAGATCGACCGCGAGCACCTCGCCCATCTGGTCATGGGCAAGCCGTGGCTGCAACAGGATCTCGGTCGCGCCATCGACGAGCGTCGCGCCAGAGTCGAACAGGTCACCCAGACGGCTTAAAAACATTCCATCGGTCCGAACCGGCAGCTGCTGGTGAACTGGGGAAAGCGCCTCGGGGCTGGCTGGAAACCAGGCCCGGGCAATCGGGTTAGCGTCAAATCAGGTAGTCGACGCGCTTGTCACCGTCCCAGCGGCGCAGTCCGGCGAACCGACCGTCCAACTGCGCCGGCCGGCCAGTGACAGTCAGCGCTTGCCCGAGACAGCCGATGTCGACCCGGCGTGCCAGGGTCACATGCGCGGTCCACTGGCCGGGCAGGCTGTTGGACATCGGCGCCGGCCGTAGGTGCGCGCCGGACACCCGGTACACCTCGGCGTGCAGATCCAGCAGTTCGCGCGACGGCACGATCAGTCGGGTGAGCACCACATTGGCCCGGCCGAACAACACCGGCGCACCGATCACGCACGGCAGCGGCAATCCTCGGGCGACCGGCCGCAGCAATTCGTCGACGGCGGGGTCAATGCGTTCGGCGACGGCGACCGTCACATGCGGGCGGCCGGGCGGTATCCGCACAGGCAGACCGGCGGCGCTCAGGTCGTCCCACATCCGCCGGAGCGCGGCCTCGGTGTCATGGTCGAACAGCAACTCGATGGAGTGCGCCATCAGCCGACCAGCGCCCGCACCCAGCCGGTGTCGAAAGCGGCCGCACTCATAGCGGCGAAATCCTGGCGCGCGCCTGCCCCGGCGGGCAGCGCCGCGCGTACGGATGCCAACCGGCCCAGCGCTTCCCGATTCGACATCTGCACCCGATCGGGCCGCTGAGGCCAGCTGCCGATCACCAATCCGGCACACGAAACATGTTGTGCAGCAAGGGCTTCCAAGGTCAACGCGGTGTGGTTGAGCGTGCCCAGTTCCGCCCTCACGACGACCAGCGCCGCGGCCCGTAGTTCGACGGCGACGTCGCGCAGGGTGACCCCGTCCTGAGCGAGTTCGACCAGCAACCCACCGGCGCCTTCGACGAGCGTCAATCGTCCGGGTCGGTCCACCTCGCGGATCAGCTGCAATACCTGCTCGCCGGTCGGCAATGAGATGCCGGCCTGTTCGGCCGCCGCGGCCGGCGCCATCGGCAACGCATACCGGGCCAACCCCACGAGTTCGGTGACTCCGGACAGCCGGCCGATCTCGGCGAGGTCGTCGTCGCCGTCGGCGATACCGGTCTGGGCGGGCTTGCACACCGCGACGTCGATGCCGGCCTGGCGGGCATGGGAGGCCAGCGCTGCGGTGGCGACGGTTTTGCCGACACCCGTGTCGGTCCCGGTGACGACCAGGACCGTCAAGCGTGCGCCCGCAGGACGTCCGTCAGCACGCGGCGCGCCAGCTCGAGTTCCTCGGCACTCAGTGAGGCGCGGGCGGTCAGCCGCAGGCGTGACGTGCCGGCGGGCACGGTCGGCGGCCGGAAGCAGCCGACTTTGACCCCGGCGTCCAGACAGGCCGTCGCGGCGGCCAGCGCAACCTCGGGGTCGCCCAGGATCACCGACACCACAGCAGACTGCGGCACCTGCGGGACATCGCACACCCGCGCCAGCTCGGCGGCGTGCGACAGCACCGCGTCCGGGCGCCACGTCTCAGTCTTGAGCAGCCGCAATGCCGCCAGCGCGGCACCGACGGCCGCGGGCGCGAGTCCGGTGTCGAAGATGAAGGGACGCGCCGCATCGATCAGGTGGGCACGCACCTCGGCCGGCCCGAGCACCACGCCGCCCTGACTGCCCAGCGCTTTGGACAATGTCGTGGTCATCACCACGTCGGGCGATCCGGCCAGTCCTACCTCGTGCAACAGCCCGCGGCCACCGCCACGCACCCCGAGACCGTGCGCCTCGTCGACGATCAACAGCGCACGGTGCCGACGGCACACCTCGTGCAGTTCCCGAAGCGGCGCCAGTGCCCCGTCCGCGCTGAACACGGAGTCGGTGACGACGACCGCGCGCTCCTCGGCGCGTGCGGCGAGGGCAGTCTCGACGGCGGCGACGTCGCGGCTCGGTGTCACCACCACGCGCGCCCGGGACAGCCGGCAGGCGTCCACCAGCGACGCGTGCGAATGGGCGTCGGACACCAGCAGCGAACCCGGCCCGGACAGACTGACGACGGCCCCCAGGTTCGCGGTGTAACCCGAGGAGAACACCAAACCGGCTGCGGCGCCGACGTATTCGGCGAGCTCGGCCTCGAACTGTGCGTGCAGTTCGGTGTCCCCGGTGACCAGCCGGGAACCGGTGGCACCGGCGCCCCACACGCGCAGCGCCTGCACGCCGCCGTCGATGACGTCGGGATGCTGGGACAGGCCCAGGTAATCGTTGGAAGCCAGATCGAGTTCGGTGCCGACCGGCGGGCGCGGGCGCAGCGACCGCCGCAAACCGGCTTCGCGGCGCTGGGACTCCACCGCCGCCAGCCAGGCCAGCGGCGAGGTCTCGATCGGCGCCTGCATGGCGTTCAGCCTACGAGGCGGGCGACCTGCACCATCGCCGAGGTGAGCTGTGCGATCTCGGCGGGACTGCAGATGTAGGGCGGCATCGCGTAGATCAGGTTGCGGAACGGGCGCAGCCACACCCCGCCATCCAGCGCGGCGGGGGTGGCGACGGACAGATCGACGGGACGGTCACATTCGATGACGCCGATGCCGCCGCAGACCCGCACGTCGGTCACCCCGGGCAGTCCTCGCGCGGGTGCCAGGCCGGCGCTCAGGCCTTCGGCCAGCGCGGTTATCCGGGCCCGCCAGTCCTGGCCGAGCAACAACTCGACGCTGGCTACCGACACCGCGCAGGCCAACGGATTTGCCATGAAGGTGGGCCCGTGCATCAGGGCGCCGGCCGAGCCGTTGCTGATGGTGTGCGCGACGTCGGTGCTGCACAGGGTGGCGGCCAGGCTGAGGTAGCCGCCGGTCAGCGCCTTGCCCACGCACATGATGTCCGGGCTGACCCCGGCGTGGTCGGCGGCGAACAGCGCGCCAGTACGGCCGAATCCGGTCGCGATCTCGTCGAAAATCAGCAGCACGCCGTGCCGGCTGCAGATCTCACGCAGATCGACCAGATAGCGCGGATCGTGAAACCGCATCCCGCCCGCGCCCTGCACGACGGGTTCGACGACGACGGCGGCGAGCTCTGCGGCATGCCGGGTCAGTTGCTCCTCGAACGCCGCGCTGTAGGCGGGGTCATAGTCGCGCGGCACCTGCGGGGCGAACACCTGAGCGGCCAGGACGTCGGTCCACAGCGAGTGCATGCCGCCGTCTGGGTCACACACGCTCATTGGGGTGAAGGTGTCGCCGTGGTAGCCGCCCCGCCAGGTCATCAGGCGATGTTTCGCGGGCCGACCGAGGCCGCGCCAATACTGCAACGCCATCTTCACCGCGACCTCCACGGACACCGAACCGGAGTCGCTGAAGAACACCGTGTCCAGGCCGGCCGGAGTGATCTCGACCAGCAGCTGAGCCAGCCGGGCCGCGGGCTCGTGGGTCAGGCCGCCGAACATGACGTGATTCATGGTGGCGAGCTGGGCGGTCATCGCCTCGTCCAGGACCGGGTGGCCATGGCCATGGATGGCGGTCCACCACGAGCTCATGCCGTCGAGTGCTTGTATCGGCTTGCCGTCGCGGATCAGCGTCAGGTAGGCGCCGCGGGCGGCCGTGGCCACCACCGGAGGTATCGCTTCGCTGCCGATGGTGCTGTAGGGATGCCAGAGGTGAGCGGCGTCGATCGCGCTGATCTGGGCGGGGGTCAACGCTGCCACGGAGTTCGACAGTAGTCCACGTGTGCATCCTGGGCTTTGAGTGTGCAGCCAGGGCTTTCAGAGTGCAGCCAGGGCGGTGAAACGCGATTTTCGCCGCCCTGAGTTCACCGGCAAAGCCATGACTTCACACTCAAATTCACGGTCGGTTCGCGCAACGTGCAGCGATCGGGAAGCATGCAGGGCATGGCCGCACCGGAAGAGTCGCCCGCCACCGAAGAGGGCGACGACGTGACGCAGGTGCACGACGAGAGCGGACCTCGGATCATCAGGCTGCGACTGGTTCCCTGGGACGTGGTCACCATGCTGGTGCTGCTGGCGTTGCTGATCGTCGCACTCACCATGACCAGTTGGCCCACGCGGTTGTTCGCCTTCACCGAGAACGTCTGTCAGGGCGAAGATTGCGCACCGGTGCCGTTCGGGGTCAACTACTACATCTACCCGCTGGTGTGGGGCGGCATCGGCGCGGCTGCGACGGCGGCGTTGCTGGGTCCGTTCGTGTCGTTGGTCAAGGGCTGGTTCATGTCCTTCTGGCCGGTAGTCTCCGTCGCTGTCCTGAGTCTGGCCTCGGTCCTCGGCCGCGCGCTGACCGATTTCAGCTCCACCTTCTGGCGCTGAGGCAGATCACGCCGCGGACACGCTTCGTAGCGCGAAATCACAACTGCCATCACAGGATTGGCCGCTCCCGTCACCGTCCGGTCACGGTACGACAAAAAATGTTTGGCGGATCTGGCGCGCGCCTATCTCTGTTGCCAAAGTGGCTGCAGTGACTGGTGTGAATAGGTCGGGTTGACCGGCTACTTCACCTACCTGTCATCCAGCGGCGCGAGGCCCCGACGTGGCGGCCATCGCGTGCGTGTGGAACGGCAGCCGAGGCGCGCAGTCACCGCGCCGAGGCACAGCGGGGCCCCTGGGCCCCAGAAGGTGAGGAATCCCCATGAAGCGCGTCTACGCCTTCGCGATCGGGCTGGTCATGGCCGTGGCGCCGATAACCGCCACCGGCATCGCGGCGGCCGACCCGGCCAGCAAGCCGATGGATTATCAGCAAGCCACCGACGTCGTCGTCGCCCGCGCCCTGTCACAGCGCGGCGTGCCGTTCTCGTGGGCCGGCGGCGGTGTCACCGGCCCGACCCGGGGCACCGGGAGCGGCATCAACACCGTCGGCTTCGACGCATCGGGTCTCATCCAGTACGCCTACGCCGGCGCCGGGCTCAAACTGCCGCGCTCGTCCGGGCAGATGTACAAGGTGGGACAACGGGTGCTGCCGGCGCAAGCACGCAAGGGCGACCTGGTCTTCTACGGCCCCGAGGGCACCCAGGCCGTTGCGATGTACCTGGGCAACGGCCAGATGATCGAGGTCGGCGACGTCGTGCAGGTCTCCCCGGTGCGTGCCAGCGGGATGGCCCCCTACCTGGTCCGGATTCTGGGTGCGCAGACGGCGCCGGCGGCCCCCGCGCCGCAGGCACCGGCTCAGCAGTTGCCTCAGCAGCAGGTGCCCGCGCCTCAAGCACCTGCCCAGCAGGCTCCTTTGCAGCAGGCACCTTTGCAGCAGGCTCCTTTGCAGACGCTGCCGTCACAGCAGCCGTTGCAGACGGTTCCCAACCAGCAGGCTCCCTTGCAGCAAGCGCCGGCCCAATTGGCTCCGGCACAGCAAGCGCCGACCCAACTGGCTCCCGCGCAGCAGGCACCAACCCAACTGGCTCCCGCACAGCAGTCGCCGCTGCAGCAGGTCCCGGCCCAGCAGGCGCCGCTGCAGGCAGTGCCCACCGCGCCCCTGCAGTTGATGCCGGCACAGCCGGCGCCCGCGGTTACCCCGGGCCGGTAACCTTCCGACGCCTCTCGCCACGGCGCGCCGATGGCGCCGGGGCGTGAGGCGTTTTCGGTAAGTTGGCGGGGACCATGCAGACCGTGACCCCTCCTCCCCCACGCCCGGCCACCGACTCGGCGCCGGCCGAAATGGGCACCCGGTCTGCGGGTTTCTACCGGCACGACCTGGACGGACTGCGCGGCGTCGCGATTGCGCTCGTCGCTGTTTTCCACGTGTGGTTCGGCCGGGTGTCCGGCGGGGTGGACGTCTTTCTGGCCCTGTCCGGGTTCTTCTTCGGCGGCAAGATTCTGCGCGCCGGGCTCGGCGGCAAGTTGTCCCCCGTGACCGAATTCGTCCGGCTGGTCCGTCGTCTGCTGCCGGCCCTGGTGGTGGTGCTGGCGGGATGCGCACTGCTGACGATCCTGGTGCAACCAGAGACCCGCTGGGAGACCTTCGCCGATCAGAGTCTGGCCAGCCTGGGCTACTACCAGAACTGGGAGCTGGCCAACTCCGCCTCGGACTATCTGCGTGCCGGCGAGGCGGTCAGCCCGCTGCAGCACATCTGGTCCATGTCGGTGCAGGGCCAGTTCTACGTCGCGTTCCTCGTTCTGGTCGCGGGCTGCGCCTATCTGTTCAGGCGAGCGCTGGGTCGCCACCTGCGGACCCTGTTCGTGGTGCTGTTCAGTGCGTTGACGGTGGCGTCGTTCGTCTACGCGATCATCGCGCACCAGGACAACCAGGCGACGGCGTATTACAACAGTTTTGCGCGGGCCTGGGAGTTGCTGCTGGGTGCATTGGTCGGCGCGCTGGTGCCCTATCTGCGTTGGCCGATGTGGCTTCGTACGACCGCCGCGACCGTCGGGCTGGCGGCGATCCTGTCCTGCGGCGCCCTGATCGACGGCGTCAAGGAGTTTCCCGGGCCGTGGGCGCTGGTGCCCGTCGGTGCCACCATGCTGATGATCCTGGCCGGCGCCAATATGGCCGCCGACCCCCGCACGCGTGGCCGGATGCCGCTACCCAACCGGTTGCTGGCGGCCGGGCCGCTGATCACCCTCGGCGCGATGGCCTACTCGCTGTACCTGTGGCACTGGCCGCTGCTGATCTTCTGGCTTTCCTACACCGGAGACCCGCACGTCAATTTCGTCGAGGGCCTGGCCGTCCTGCTGGTCTCCGGGGTGTTGGCGTACCTGACCACAGGGCACGTCGAGGATCCCCTGCGCTACCGGGCAACCGCGCAACCCGCCCGAGCGGTCACCTGGCAACTGCGGCTGCGCCGACCCACGCTCGCGTTGGGATCGCTGGTGGTGCTGTTGGGCGTCAGCCTTGCCGCGACGTCCTTCACCTGGCGTGAGCATCTCGTCGTCGAGCGGGCCGGCGGCAAGGAACTCAGCGGGCTCAGCGCGCTCGACTACCCCGGCGCCCGCGCCCTCACCGAACACGTGCGGGTGCCCACGCTGCGCATGCGGCCCACCGTGCTGGAAGTCAAGGAAGACCTGCCCGCTTCCACCCGCGACGGCTGTATCAGCGACTTCGTCAACCCGACGATGGTGAACTGCACGTACGGCGACACCGACGCGCCGCGCACCATCGCGCTGGCCGGCGGGTCGCACGCCGAACACTGGCTGACCGCCCTGGACCTGCTGGGCCGGCTGCACCATTTCCGAGTGGTGACCTACCTCAAGATGGGGTGCGCGCTGTCCACCGAACAGGTCCCGCTGATCATGGGTAACAACGCGCCCTATCCCCAGTGCCGCCAGTGGGTGGAGACGACGATGGCGAAACTGGTCGCCGACCGCCCGGACTACGTTTTCACCACCACTACCCGGCCCTGGAACATCAAGCCCGGCGACGTGATGCCCGCTACCTACATCGGCATCTGGCAAACGTTGTCGGACAACAACATTCCGATCCTGGGCGTTCGGGACACCCCGTGGTTGGTCAAGGACGGTCAGCCGTTCAACCCCGCCGACTGCCTGGCCAAGGCCACCAAGTCGCATTCCTGCGAACTCAATCGCTCAGACCTGCTCTCCGAGCACAACACCACCCTCGACTTCGTCGGACAGTTCCCGTTGCTCAAGCCGCTCGACTTGTCCGACGCCATCTGCCAGCCCGACAGTTGCCGCGCGGTCGAGGGGAACGTGCTGATCTACCGTGACGCTCATCACTTGACCCCGACCTACATGCGGACCCTGGCTCCCGAACTGGGACGGCAGATCGCCGCGGTCACCGGCTGGTGGTGACGGGCCCGTCGTCAACCCTCCGATCCATGCCCGGCACCGTTAAGGTCGAGTGATGGCTGGGACCGACCGAGGGACCGACACAGCATTCGACGGCGCGGACGAGTCGCCCTCTCTGGCGATGGTGTGGCCTGGGACGCCGTTCCCGCTGGGCGCGTCGTATGACGGTGCGGGCACCAACTTTTCGCTGTTTTCCGAAGTCGCCGACAGCGTCGAGTTGTGCCTGATCGGGCGGGACGGCAGCGAATTCCGAATCGACCTGGACGAAGTCGACAGCTACATCTGGCACTGCTACCTGCCGAACGTCACACCCGGGCAGCGCTACGGATTCCGGGTGCACGGTCCGTTCGATCCGGCTGCCGGTCACCGCTGCGACCCCAGCAAGCTGTTGCTCGACCCGTACGGCAAAGGGTTCGTCGGGGACTTCACGTTCGATCAGGCCCTGTATTCCTACGATCTGGCGGTCGCGGCCGAGGACCCGTCGGAGACCGGCATCCCACCGATGGTCGACTCGCTGGGTCACACCATGACCAGCGTGGTGATCAATCCGTTCTTCGACTGGGCCTCAGATCGCGCGCCGTGTACGCCGTATCACGAGACGATCATCTACGAGGCGCACGTCAAGGGCATGACCCAGACCCATCCGGGTATCCCGCACGAGCTGCGCGGCACCTACGCCGGGCTGGCTCACCCGGTGATCATCGATCATCTGAAGTCGCTCAACGTCACCGCCATCGAATTGATGCCGGTCCACCAGTTCCTGCACGACCACCGACTGGTCGACCTGGGACTGCGAAACTATTGGGGTTACAACACATTCGGGTTTCTCGCCCCGCACTACCAGTACGCGGCAAGTCGCAAGCCCGGCGGCGCGGTCGCCGAATTCAAGTCGATGGTGCGCGCCTTTCACGAGGCGGGCATCGAGGTCATCCTCGACGTGGTCTACAACCACACCGCCGAAGGCAATCACCTCGGCCCCACCATCAACTTCCGGGGCATCGACAACGCGGCCTACTACCGCCTGGTCGACGGCGACCTGCGCCACTACAAGGACTTCACCGGCACCGGGAACAGTCTGAATGTCCGGCATCCGCACACTTTGCAATTGATCATGGATTCGCTGCGGTACTGGGTACTAGAGATGCATGTGGATGGATTTCGCTTCGACCTGGCGGCCACTTTGGCGCGTGAGTTCTACGACGTCGACCGGCTGTCGGCGTTTTTCGACCTCGTCCAGCAGGATCCCGTGGTGAGCCAGGTGAAGTTGATCGCCGAGCCGTGGGACGTCGGCGAAGGCGGTTACCAGGTGGGAAATTTCCCAGGTTTGTGGACCGAATGGAACGGGAAGTATCGCGACACTGTGCGCGACTACTGGCGGGGGGAACCCGCGACCCTGGGCGAGTTCGCATCCCGGCTGACCGGTTCGTCTGACCTCTACGAGGCGACGGGTCGCCGCCCCAGCGCCAGCATCAACTTCGTCACCGCCCATGACGGGTTCACCATGCATGATCTGGTGTCCTACAACGAAAAACACAACGTGGCCAACGGCGAGGACAACCGCGACGGCGAAAGCCACAACCGGTCCTGGAACTGCGGTGTGGAGGGTCCCACCGACGACCCGGAGATCACCGCGCTGCGGTGCCGGCAGATGCGCAACTTCTGGACCACGCTGATGGTCAGCCAGGGCACTCCGATGATTTCCCACGGCGACGAGTTCGGGCGCACTCAGTCGGGCAACAACAACGTGTACTGCCAGGACTCCGAGGTGTCCTGGATGGACTGGTCGTTCGTGGACAAGAATGCCGACCAGCTGGAGTTCGCGCGCAAGGTGACCGCATTGCGCAAGAGACACCCGGTATTTCGGCGCCGCCGCTTCTTGAAGGGACAGCCGATCCGCAGCGGTACCGGAATCCATGACATCGCCTGGCTGACTCCCGCGGGCCAGGAGATGACAGTGCAGGACTGGGACAACGTCTTCGGCAAGTCGATCGCGGTGTTCCTGGACGGCCAGGCACTGGCCGAACCCAATCGACGTGGTGAACGGGTGGTCGACGACTCATTCCTGTTGTGCTTCAACGCCTACGACCAAGAGGTTACCTTCGTCATGCCGCGCGGTGACTACGCCCGGGAATGGGTGGTGGAACTGGACACGACCATGCCCACCGGGGCCTCGAATCGGGTCATCCGGGACGGCGAAGAGCTGCCAGTGCCGGGACGCTCGGTATTCGTACTACGTAAGACGTTGTAACACATGGCCATTCCGATTCTGGCAACCTACCGGTTGCAGCTCCGCGGTGCGTCCAGTGGCTTCGCGTTCACCCTCGCCGACGCCGAGAACCTGTTGGATTACCTCAACGACCTCGGGGTGTCACACCTGTACCTGTCCCCCATTCTGACCGCCGCCAGCGGTTCCTCGCACGGCTACGACGTCACCGACCCGACGACGGTGTCGCGCGACCTCGGCGGTCCGGAAGGTCTGGCCCGGTTGGCCGCCGCGGCGCGTGAGCGCGGCATGGGGCTGATCGTCGACGTCGTCCCCAACCACGTGGGTATCGACGACCCCCAACAGAACACCTGGTGGTGGGACGTGCTGCGGCATGGCCGGGACTCGCAGTATGCGTCCTACTTCGACATCGACTGGACACTGGACGATTCGGGGCGAATCGTGTTGCCGCTGTTGGGTTCCGACGACGACGCCGCCGATCTGAGCGTCGACGGGGATCAGCTTCGGTTGGGTGACCTGGCGCTGCCGATCGCACCCGGCACCGGCGACGGCAGCGGACCCGAGGTGCACAACCGGCAGCATTACCGCCTGGTCGGTTGGCGGCGCGGAGTGGTCGGGTACCGCCGATTCTTCTCGATCACCTCCCTGGCAGGCTTGCGTCAGGAGGATCGATCGGTCTTCGATGCCAGCCACGCCGAGGTGGCCCGCTGGTTCAGCGACGGGATCGTTGACGGGGTGCGGATTGACCATCCTGACGGATTGGCCGATCCCGCAGGTTATTTGGGCTGGTTGCGCGAGTTGCTCGGTCCCGAGGCGTGGATCGTGATCGAGAAGATCCTCGGTGTCGACGAGGCGCTGGAGCCCACGCTGCCGGTCGCCGGCACCACCGGCTACGACGTGCTGCGGGAGGTGGGCGGGCTGTTCGTCGACCCCACCGGGGCGCCGGCGCTGACCGAGCTCGTCGACTCCGCCGGACTGCGTTACGACGACATGCCGCGGTTGCTGGCCGATCTGAAGATCCGCGCCGCGACCGACACCTTGGCCAGTGAACTGGCTCGCCTGCGCCGCAGCGTCGTGGCAGCCGCGGGCGCGGATGACCCGCTGTTGCCCGAGGCGGTCGCCGCTCTGCTGACCCACATCGACGTCTACCGCTGCGACTACCGCGGCCTGGCCGCGCTCCTGCCGGCGGCGCTGGCCGAAACTCAGTCTGAGCGACCAGAATTGGGACCGGCCCTGCAGGTGCTGGCCGCTGCGCTGGCGCACGGCGGGGAGGCCGCCACCCGACTGCAGCAACTGTGTGGCGCGGTCACCGCCAAAGCTGTCGAAGACTGCCTGTTCTACCGTGACGCCCGGCTGGTGTCACTGAACGAAGTCGGTGGTGAGCCGCACCGGTTCGGCGTCGGGGCCGCCGAGTTCCACCAGAGCGCCGCCACCCGCGCGCGGTTGTGGCCGCGGGCCATGACCACGCTGACCACCCACGACACCAAACGCGGCGAAGACGTCCGCGCCCGCATCGGTGTGCTGTCTCAGGTGCCCTCGTTGTGGTCGGAATTCGTCGCGCGGTGGGAGAACCAGAGCCCCTCCCCCGATCCGGCGACCGGACAGTTCTTGTGGCAGAACATCTTCGGCGTCTGGCCGGTAACCGGCGAGGTGACCGGCAGGCTACGCGAACGGCTGCACGGGTATGCCGAGAAAGCGATCCGGGAAGCCGCCTGGCACACCACCTGGAACGATCCGAACACCGAATTCGAAGACGCCGTGCACGGTTGGCTGGACTCGGTACTGGACGGCCCGATCGCCGGCGAGCTCACCAAGCTTGTCGCGCAATTGAATCCGCACGCCGCCAGCGACGCGCTGGGCCAGAAGCTGCTGGCGTTGACGGTGCCCGGAATCCCCGACGTCTACCAAGGCACCGAGTTGTGGGACGACAGCCTCGTCGACCCCGACAACCGCCGCGAAGTCGACTACGCGAGTCGTCGCGCGGCGCTGAAAGAGCTGCAGCACCCCAAGATTCGGATTGTTGCCGCCGCACTGCGGCTGCGGCGAGCCCGTCCGGACACCTTCCTGCACGGCGAGTATCGTCCCGTGCTCGCCGAGGGCGACGCGGGTGATCACATCGTGGCGTTCAGCCGCGGTGGCGACGTGGTGGTCGCGGTCACGCGCTGGACGGTGCGGCTCAAAGACTCCGGGTGGGGCAACACGGTGGTGCCGTTGCCCGAAGGTTCCTGGACCGACACTCTCACCGGCGCCATGTCGAGCGGACCTGTGTCGGCCGTGGAGTTGTTCGCCGAGCTCCCCGTCGTCCTGTTGGAGCGCAACGATGCCTGAATTCCGGGTGTGGGCGCCCAAACCCGAGCGGGTGCGCCTGGACGTCGACGGCTCGGTGCACGACATGACCCGGACGGACGACGGCTGGTGGCACACCGGCGTCGAGGCGGCGGGTGACGTCCGGTACGGCTTCCTGCTCGGCGACGATCCCACCGTGCTGCCCGACCCGCGCTCGGCGCGCCAGCCCGACGGGGTGCACGAGCGCTCCCAGTTGTGGGACCCGGCCAGCGCCGCGTGGACCGACGGCGAGTGGGCCGGTCGATCCGTTGAGGGCGCGGTGATCTACGAGCTGCACGTGGGCACGTTCACCCCGGACGGCACGTTCGACGCTGCCGTCGAAAAGCTGGACTACCTGGTCGATCTCGGCGTCGACTTCGTGGAGTTGATGCCGGTGAACTCCTTCGCCGGCACGCACGGCTGGGGCTACGACGGTGTGTTGTGGTACAGCGTGCACGAGCCCTACGGCGGGCCCGACGGCCTGGTCCGGTTCGTCGACGCCTGCCACGCAAGGGGTTTGGGGGTGTTGATCGACGCGGTGTTCAATCACCTCGGCCCGTCGGGTAACTACCTGCCTCGCTTCGGACCGTATCTGTCGTCGGCCAGCAACCCGTGGGGCGAGGGCATCAACATCGCCGACGCCGACTCCGACGAGGTGCGCCGCTACATCATCGGGTGCGCGCTGCGCTGGATGCGGGACTTCCACGCCGACGGGCTGCGACTGGATGCCGTACACGCGCTGGTGGACACCACCGCCTTCCACATTCTGGAGGAGATGGCCACCGAAACCGACTGGCTGTCCAGGCAGGTCGGTCGCCCGCTGGCGCTGATCGCCGAGAGCGACCTCAACGACCCGCGGCTGATCACCTCCCGCGACGAGCACGGGTACGGCATCACCGCGCAGTGG
The DNA here is from genome assembly GCF_059812185.1 of Mycobacterium sp. NGS67. Classification (NCBI taxonomy): domain Bacteria; kingdom Bacillati; phylum Actinomycetota; class Actinomycetes; order Mycobacteriales; family Mycobacteriaceae; genus Mycobacterium; species Mycobacterium sp. NGS67. The sequence continues at coordinate 8,083 of NZ_JCALCF010000018.1, read as the reverse complement.
GCCGACGACATCCATCACGCCGTCCACACCGCGGTGTCCGGCGAACGGCAGGGCTACTATTCCGATTTCGGGTCGCTGGCCACGCTGGCGCAGACTTTGCGGCACGGTTTCTTTCACGCCGGCACGTATTCGTCGTTCCGGCGGCGCCGGCACGGGAGACCGCTGGACACCGCCCGGGTACCGGCGACGCGGTTGCTGGCCTACACCTGCACCCACGACCAGGTGGGCAACCGCGCGCTGGGCGACCGTCCGTCGCAGAACCTCACTCCCGGCCAACTCGCCGTCAAGGCCGCCCTGGTTCTCGGATCACCGTATACGACAATGCTTTTCATGGGTGAAGAGTGGGGCGCGTCGACCCCGTTCCAATTCTTCAGTTCCCATCCCGAACCCGAGCTGGCGCAGGCCACCCGGGACGGGCGCAAGGCGGAGTTCGCCGAACACGGCTGGGATGCCGACGAGATCCCCGATCCGCAGGATCCGCACACCTTCACCCGGTCCAAGCTGGACTGGGCGGAGACGGTTGACGGCGACCATGCCCGGGTTCTGCAGTGGTACCGGGACCTGATCGCCCTGCGGCACAACGAACCCGATCTGGCCGATGCGTGGCTGGACAACCTCGTCACCGAGTACGACGAGGAACAGCGCTGGATCCTGCTGCGCCGCAACCACTTGGCGATCGTCTGCAACCTGGGCACTGAGCCGGTGAGCGTGCCGGTATCCGGCGAGGTGGTGCTGGCCTGGGACGATCCGGATGTCGGCTCTGATGCCACGGTGGTGCCCGGCCATTCGGTGGCGATACTGCGCTGTGGGTGAGTGAGTCGCGGCGTCGTTCACCCCCGTTGAGAATCTGCAGGCAAAGCGCTAGTGGCAAGGCCGGGGCAATGACGAAGAGGCATCCGAAAGCCCGTCCGGTCGCCGTCACCAACGCGGCGCTGCGCCTCGGCGTCAAAGTCGTACCGGCGATACCCGAACGGCTCAAGCTGCTCCTGGCCGGCGGCACGAGGATCACCGTGGACGGCAACACCCTGGAGGCCACCGCTCAGCTGATGTTGGCCGTGCAGCGACGCACCGGCACCGGCGGTCTCGGAGCATCCGGCGACGTCGACACCGCCCGCGCGCTGATGCGCAACTCCCACGTGGCGATGAAGGCCCGAATACCGCTTCCCACAACGGACTTGACCATATCCGGCCCGGAAGGACCACTCCGGGCGAGACACTACCGAGCGACCGCGAACGCGCCGCTGCTCGTCTTCTTCCACGGCGGCGGCTTCGTGGTGGGCGACATCGAATCCCACGACGGGCTGTGCCGCCAGATCTGCCGGGACGCGAAAGTCCACGTGCTGTCGGTGGACTACCGGCGGGCACCCGAGCACAAGGCACCCGCCGCGGTTGAGGACTGCCTGGCGGCCTACCAATGGGCACTCGCGCACGCCACCGAACTGGACGCCGACAGCCACCGGATCGCCGTCGGCGGAGACAGCGCCGGAGCCAATCTGGCAGCACTCGTCACCCAGCGCAGCCGCGAGGAAAACCTGACACCGCCGGCCCTGCAGGTGCTGCTCTACCCGGTGGTCGACCTGTCCGCCCAGACCCGCTCTCGCGCATTGTTCGCCGAAGGGTTCTTCCTCTCCAAGGCCGAGATGGACTGGTTCTCCGAGCTGTACCTGGACGGCACCGACCTCACGGCCGACGATCCGCGCGTGTCACCACTCAAAGCCGACTTGTCCGGTCTGGCACCGGCATTGGTGCGCACCGCGGGATTCGATCCGCTACGCGACGAGGGAAACGAGTACGCCGCGGCCCTGCGCGCAGCCGGCGTCGAGGTGGACCACCGGCAGTTCGACACGCTTCCGCACGGCTTTGCCAGCATCGCTCCCCTCGGGGGCGACAGCGCCGACGCCATCGCGGAGACCATCGCTGCCATCGCGGCTCACCTGCGTGTCCCGTAGTCCCGAATGATCCGCCGGCGAACGTTTTCCAGGTGGTGGACCAGGTCGTAACCGTCGTCCAGCACCAGCCAGTGATGCGCGACGCCGAACACCGCGGTGCTGATGTCGTCGACGGCGGCATCGACGTCGACGTCGAAACGCACCGATCCGTCCTCGATGCCCTTGCGCAAACCGGCTTTCACCTTGCGCCTGCCTTCCAGCAGTTGTCCGACCGAGCGCGCCCGCAACGCCGACGTCGTCTTGACCGCTTCGAATGCCGCCACGAACATCGCGCGCAGAAACTGCGGATCCGAGTCGGCCAGCTGCCCGATCCGGTCGAAATGCGCCAGCGCCTGCGCCAACCCGCTCGCGTCCGGATCCAGATCCGGACTCAGCTGCGCCAGGTATTCCCGCATGAACACCGCATCGAGCACCGCGTCCTTACTGCCGTACCTGGCGTGCACCATCGCCCGGCTGTACCCGGCGCGCAGCCCGATCTCCGCCGCAGTCGTTGCCTCCCAACCTTTTTCGACAATCAACTCGGCAGCGGCACGCGCCATCCTGCGGTTGGAGGTCTCGACCCGTTCCGGTTGCGAGAGCCCACGCGTCGGAGAAGGCACGGTTGCATATTAGACCGTCCGCAACTAGGTTAGTTGCGCATTGTCAAATAAGTTGTCGACAGAACTCCGTGGCTTTGGAGGTGTTCGGATGAGCGCGACCACCCGCACCGCCCGCGAAGTGGTCGAGCTGTACAACCTCGTGGTCTGGAACCGACGCGACTTCGCCCTGGCCGAGGAATTGATGGGGGACAATGTGATTCGACATGACGTGGGCGAAGCGGTCACCCTTACCCATCAGCAGGCCGTCGACCGGATCGTCGAGCACTGGGCGATGTTCGAGACCATCCGGTTCGATCTGAACCTGGTGGTCGCGGGTGACGACGGTGAGCACGTCGCCGTCGTCTACCAGTCCCCCATGAAGCTCAAGGACGGCACTGAGGTAGACATCGGAAGTATGGAGATCTTCCGGGTTGTCGACGGCCGCATCACCGAGGTGTGGAACTGCGGCTACAAGCAAGGGATTTGGGCATGACCGACCGGGTGCTGGACGAACTGGGCTACTACCTGCTGGCCGGCGCCGGAGGTGAGGGCCCGGCGACGCTGATGGACGAGGCCCGCCGCGGCGAGGAACTGGGTTTCGGCACTGGGTTCATCTCCGAACGCTGGAACGTCAAGGAGGCGTCGTCGCTGACGGGCGCGGCGCTGGCCGTCACCAGTCGCATGCAGATCGCCACGGCGGCAACCAATCACAACACACGTCACCCGCTCATCACGGGGTCTTGGGCCACCACCATGCATCGCCTCTCCGGGGGCCGCTTCACTCTCGGTCTGGGGCGCGGAATCGCGGCTATGTACAAGGCATTCGGCGTGCCGTCGGTGACGACCGCCCAGATGGAGGACTTCGCGCAGGTGATGCGCAAACTCTGGCACGGTGAGCTCGTCTTCAACCACGACGGCCCCATCGGCAAGTACCCGGTGCTGTTCCTGGATCCCGACTTCGACGAGGACATCCGGCTGGCGATCGTGGCGTTCGGTCCGCAGACCCTCGCGCTGGGCGGCCGCGAGTTCGACGACGTCATCCTGCACACCTATTTCACCCCGGAGACGTTGCAGCGCGCGGTCAAGACGGTCAAGGACGCGGCCGAGCAGGCCGGCCGCGATCCGGCCACCGTGCGGGTGTGGTCGTGCTTCGCCACCGTCGGCGATCACCTGCCCGAGGAGTTGCGATTGAAGAAGACCGTCGCTCGCCTGGCCACCTACCTGCAGGGTTACGGCGAGTTGCTGGTCGACACCAACGGCTGGGATCGCGCTGTGCTGCAACGCTTTCGCGACGACAAGGTAGTGCAGTCCATCCCCGGCGGCATCGACCACAAGGCCAGCGCGGAGCAGATCGAGCACATCGCCACGCTGATCCCCGACGAATGGCTCGAGCCGTCGGCGACGGGAACGGCCCAGCAGTGCGTCGACCGGGTGCGCCAGGAGTTCGACTACGGCGCTGACGCGGTCATCATGCACGGCGCGACGCCGGACGAATTGGAGCCGATCGTCGCGGCCTACCGCGCCACCGTGGACTGACGACCCGAGAGGATCCGCCAAGGACTCACCACGCGTTGACTCACACGCTGGCTCTCCCGGTACCGTGGACCGCGTCGGCGATGGCGTCCGCCAGCGGCTCGATGTCGTCGCTGCACAATTCCGCAATCGTGACCCGCATCCCGGGCGGCGCCTCGATCCGGAACCGCGTCCCTGCCGAGGCGGCCCAGCCCGCATTGAGCAGACGGGTGATCGCGACGGTCTCGTCGGGCACCGGGACCCAGACGTTGAGTCCCGACCGCCCGTGTGCGGCGACCCCACGCTCGGCCAGGGCATCGCACAGCGCGTGGCGGTTGTTGGCGTACCGATCCCCGGCCGCGACGATCAGGTCGGTGACCTCCTCGTCGGACCACATGCGCACGGCGAGGTCCTGCAGCAGATGACTCACCCACCCGGGCCCCAGCCGCAGCCGCCCGTGCACCCGTTCGACAGTGCGGCGATCTCCCGCGAGGACGGCCAGCCGCAGGTCAGGGCCGTACGCCTTCGACACCGACCGCACGAAGGCCCACCGGCGCGTCGCCCCGGCCAGCGGGTGCAGCGCAGCACCGGAGATGCCGGCGCAATGATCGTCCTCGACGACGAGGACATCGCTGGTCTTGCCGGCGAGCAGACGACGCAGGGCGCCCGCGCGCTCCTTGGACAGTGCGGCGCCGGTCGGGTTCTGCGCGCGGGTGGTGACGATGACCGCCTGTACCCCGCGGCGCAGCGCCCGTGCCATGCTCAACACCAACGGCCCCTCGTCGTCGACCTGGACCGGCTCAGCGGAAAACCCAAGGGCCGCAATGAGATCAAGCAGATTCGCCCAGCCCGGATCCTCGACGGCGACCCGGTCCCCCGGACGCAGATGCGCGGTCAGCGCGCGCTCGATGCCGTCCAGCGCGCCGCTGGTCACCGCGAGGTGATCGGCTGCGATCCCGTCGGCGGCCAGGTCGGCGCGGGCGTGATCGACCAGTGCCGGCGACATCGCCGGCGTCCCGTACAGCACCGGCGCACCCGGCGATGGAGCCAGACCGAGGGCGGTGATGGGCAACAGCTTGGGGTCGGGGTTGCCGCTGGACAGGTCGCGGACACCGTCGGGCACCTCGATACCCAGCAGCGAACGGGTGGTGGTCGCCGGCCGGCTACGCACCCGGGTGCCACGCCGACCCGCGGTTTCGATCGCGCCGCGATCGCGCAGCAGCCGGTACGCGGCGGCGACAGTGTTGGCGTTGACGCCCAGTTGAGTGGCCACGTCGCGGATGGACGGCAGCGCTTCACCGGGCTCGAAGGCGCCTTGGGAGATGCCTTCTTCGACGCTGGCGGCGATGGAGTCCGCGCCGGTTCCGGAAATGATGTATTGTTCTGGCACGTTTTACATTATGTACTAGTACAAACTAGAAGGCAAGTAAATGTCGACCGAATACCAGCTCACCCCGCACACGACCCCCACCCGGTATCGGGAACGCGCCCGCTACGAGCGCGAGACGGTGCACCGCATTCTGGATGAAGCGCTGATCTGCCACCTGGGATATGTCCGCGACGGGCGCCCGGTGGTGCTACCGACGACACACGCGCGCGTTGGCGAGACGCTGTACCTGCACGGGTCGTCCGGGGGCGGTCCGATGCTGGCCGCGCGGCCGTCGGGGTTGCGCATCTGCGTCACGGTCACCTTGGTCGACGGACTGGTGCTGGCCCGTTCGGCGATGCACCACTCACTGAACTACCGTTCGGTGGTCGCGATGGGCACCGCGCGTCTCGTCGACGACCCACAGGAAAAGTCGCGGGCGCTGAATGCGCTGCTCGACCACATTCGGACCGGGCGCGCCGCCGACTGCCGGCCGCCGAACGCACGTGAGCTGGCCGCCACCGCGGTGCTTGCCCTCGACCTCACCGAAGTCTCGGCCAAGGTGCGCGAGGGCGGCGTGGCCGACGACCCGGAGGATCTGACTCTTCCGCACTGGGCCGGGGTGGTGCCGTTGCGGTTGACGGCAGCCAGACCGGTACCGGATGTGGACCTCGACCCCGCCACCGAACTGCCGTCGTATCTGCAGGGCTAACCGCTCAGGCCACCGTCAGCTGCGCGGCCGCGCCGCCGATCTTCGTTTCGTCGTCGCCAATCATGGTGCGCAGCAACGTTTCCTGTTCCCGCGTACCGCGTTGCGCTGCGCGGTCGAGGCCGCCGGGACGGGTCAGGTCGACCACGCTGCGGACAATGTTGACCGGGAAACGCAGCAAGGGGAACCACGGCGGCATGTAGGTCGGCAAGCCCAGGGAACGCATGGCGCGCGGACCCAGGAACCCGCTCGTCACCGAAATGTGCTGCGCCCAGGCCAGACGTCGGCGCAACCGCGGCAAGGTGCGATAGTGCCAGGCCAGCGGGTCGTCGACCATGGGGACCGCCAGCTGTCTGGTGGACTCGTCGGGAATGGCGAGCGCCGTCAGGGTGTGGTAGAGCACCCGGATCCCGTCGCGGAAGCTACGGGGCAACCATTCGTCCTCCACGCCGATCAGCCAGCCCACGTAGCGGGTCAGGTGGGCGATGGCGTCGAGATCGCCCGGTGTCTGCGCGATGCCCATGCCGATGGCGCCGGCCGCCGGGGCGATCAGGGCGCCGACGAGGGTGGCGGCCATGTCCGTTTGGTTGACCGGCAGGCCCCATTCGTCTGCTCGCCAGTCCGGCATGGCTGCGACGTGCCGGCGCACGAAGGCATGGATCAGCCGGACCCGAAGTGTCGATTGATAGCCGATGCCACGCGGGGTCAGGCCGCCATCATCGATGACATCCATCGCCCACTGCATCGTCTCGGCGAACCGCTTATTCGAGCCCTTCTCGAGCGCACCGGTGCGCAGCAGGGTCTTGTTGAACCCGGAGAACTGATATCCACCGAGCAGCGACACGTCGCGCGCGATGTACATGCCGTCGGCCCCGCCCCTGCGCAGCGCCCGCTGGCCCCGGCGCAGCACGTCCCAATCGACCCACGCGGGCGGCGACTCGACCTGAACGAAGAAGTCGCGCAACGGTTGTGGCGCGTCCGGCATGCTGTCGATACCGTCGGCAAGCGCCTGGTCGAACAACGCCCGGGCGTGTGTCGCGCTGGTCGACGACATCCACTCGACGAGCTGATCCATCGGCGCGTCGCCAACCGTCAGGCGCTCGCCGAGCCGCTGCCATTGCCGCGGCGAGGGTCCGCGCACGCCCAGCATCATCGCCATCAGCCGCACGCCAGCGGGGACGGGACGGGGCCGGTCGGGATGGCGAGTGGGAATCCGCGACGTCATCTCGTCCTCCTGACCCCGGGCGCTTTGGATAACGGCTGTGATCCGAATCTAAAGCGCGAGTAAGGTGCTGTCAATGAAACGCGCGGAGGTGGTACGCGACTACGGCGGGATCAGCGCGGACGACCGCCGCGCCGAGCGCCGCCGCAAGTTGATCGCCGCCGGTCGCACGATCTGGGGCGAGTCGGGAGTCGCCGAGGTGACCGTGCGCGGCGTGTGCACCGCTGCCGGGCTCATCCCCCGCTACTTCTACGAGCAGTTCCCCAACCGCGAAGCGTTGCTGTTCGCGGTGTCCGACGACGTTCGCGACCAACTGCTCGCGGCCCTGGTGCACGCCGGGGTCGGTGATCCCGGGACGCTGACGGACAAACTCAGGTCCGCGCTGAAAGCATTTCTCGACATCATCGCCGCCGACCCGTACATCCACCGCATCGCCACCGACGACGTGAGTACCGTCGCCGGGCTGGCCCGGCACCGCACCAGCATCCTCGGGATGATCACCGATTCCGTCATCGAGCAGAGCCCCCAGGTTCTCGACGCGCCCCCGGCCGATCCCGCCGGATTGCGCCGGGGGGCTCAGTTCATCGTCGGCGGTGTGAATCAGATCATCGAAGCGTGGCTGCAGGACCCGGTGGAGAGCCCCGACGAACTCGCCGCGGCATGCGCCGACCTGTGCGTGGCCGTCGTCCGCTCGTCCGAGTAGCGGCGGGGATAGGGTGCGCCAGTAAGCGGGGCGCAAGTAAGTGG
>NZ_JCALCF010000017.1:0-125627 GCF_059812185.1 Mycobacterium sp. NGS67 | reverse complement strand
TAGCCGATGCGGCCGATGCCGGTGATGTTGCCCTGCATGATCTTGTTGCCCATCAGCACCATCGACGAGGTTTGAATCGGATCGCTGAGCAAGGTGGCCGACTTGGGTTGCTGGTACACCAGGCTGCCGGTGTTGGGGTCGATGACGGCGTAGGCGAACAGGTCCGCCGGTGTCGTCTGGTCCAGACCGATTCGCGTAATCGTGTAGATCAGGCCGTCTCCGGTGGACAGATGCGGCAGCGCGGCGCTGCGAACTTTGCTCTCCCACACCGTATGACAACCCGGACCCGGGTTGTTCATGTCGACTCTGGTCATGCCTCCGACGAACGGCGCCGTCGGGGGAACTGCCGGACCGGCGTTCGGCGGCACCGCCGGATAGGGGTAGCCGTAGGTGCTGGCGATGAACATCGAATTGCCGACACCGATGGGTGAATTCTCGCTACCCGGCCCGCCCTGTGTCAGCACCGTCTGCTGACAAACCAGGTTTCCGGTGCCGGATTGGTAGACCAGCGCATGCACCTGCGGTTCGGCGTTGTCGACGATGGTCAGGTAATCGGCGCCGGTGGGACCGAAATAGGTTGGGGTGGAACCGGTTCCCCAGCTCAGTTGTCCGGGTTTGCGTGCCGGCCCGCGGTCGTAGTTCTGGCTCCACAGGACCTGGGGGTTGCCGCCGCCGTTGAGGTTGATCTCGTAGAGGGCGTGCGTGGTGGCCACCGCAACCCGGTTTTGTGGCGAGGCCGAAATACTGTTCGCCACTTGCTGTCCGGCGGGCAGCTGTAGGCTGGCAACGCCGCCGCCGACCTTCGCGACACCCACCACGCCGTTGCCGGTGGCGAACCAGACGTTACCCAAATAGTCGGGGACCACACCGACCGAGCTGTCGCCGGACGGTATCGCGCCGGACAGGTCGGTGGACTCGGTGACGACCAGGTGCCAAGCGCCCCGTTCGTCCCTGCTGTGCGCGACACGAAGGAGATGGTTGGTGCCGTCGATCAGCACCATCTGGTTGTTGTTGTCCAGGTACGCATAGACACCGCCGAGCAGTCCGCCTTTGGCGATGTCCATGCTGGCCAGCGGAATCACTTGCGGCAGAACGCCTCCGGGGTCGATCAGGTGCAGCACCGGAGCCTGTTGGGTGATCGTGGTGCACAGCGCCAGCACCAGGCCGTCGGTGCCCTGCGTGATGGTCGGGCAGGCCGCCAGCAGCGGGAACGCCAAGATCGGGACCAGGCGGGCACCGGGTCCTGGTAGCGGCCCGGCGTCCGCAGATCCCGCGTCGTTGTGCATGGACGCAAGGCCGTTGGGTGCCATGTACGGATTGGGCGGCGCCAGCGGCCCGAATGCGTCGGCGGCGCGGGCGGGGGTGATGGCCGGAAGCAGGGAGACAGCCCATGCGGTCAGCACTGCCAGCGCAATTGCCAACAGTTCCTTCGGCCATCGCGCCAAGGTGCCCTCCCGCGGTTTGGGTCACCTGGCAGTGTGGCGACCGTTGAGTACGACACCGCAACGGAGCGTTAACGATTCGGCGTCACGTCAGCCGGCGTCGGGTACGTTCACGCCGGCCGCCCGGACATCCTTCCCTTGGTTTCGTAGGCCAGTCACGCGAATCCTGCTCTATATCAACGGTTCTCGAAGATGTGGCCAAGCTTCACGTCGTCGTTGTCGCGTACACGCTGCCGAAGTTGGCGGCGCGGGCCACCGGTTGACGCGCGCTCCGGGCCCCCTCGTTCCTCAAGATTCCGCATGCCCACGGATGGCGCGTCGACAGCGCACCTATGCTGAGGCAATGGCATCGATCTTCACCAAGATCATCAACCGTGAACTACCCGGCCGCTTCGTCTATGAAGACGACGACGTCGTCGCGTTCCTGACGATCGAACCCATGACCCAAGGGCACACGCTGGTGGTGCCGCGGGAAGAAATAGATCAGTGGCAGAGCGTGGACGGCGCCGCTTTCGCGCGGGTCATGGAGGTGTGCCAGCTGATCGGCAAGGCGGTGACCAAAGCATTCTCGGCGGAGCGTGCAGGGGTGATCATCGCCGGTCTGGAAGTACCGCACCTGCACGTCCACGTGTTCCCGACTCGCAGCTTGGGTGACTTCGGTTTCGCCAATGTCGATCGCAACCCGTCGGAACAGTCGCTCGACGAAGCGCAAGCGAAGATCAAGGCGGCACTGGCCGAACTGCAGGGCTCCTAGCCGACCACAGGCGCGGTTGACCGGGAGTCGCCGATGTTGTTGTCGGCGTTAGTTTCTGGTCGGGTCGTAGGGTGTGTACCACCACCAGTCGGCGCGTTCGCCGCTAGGCCCGGGACAGGGTGGGACATCAATGGCATTGCGCTGACCGGCCAACTCCGCGAACTCCTCAAACAGCACATCAATGCGCTTGACCTCGTTCAACGGCTCAGCAGTTGCAGACATAACGCCATCGTCGCAGCGCCCACCGACAACTCACCGCCGCGGCGATCGTCACCCCACCGAGGTGGGCACGTCGTCGACCCGGGGCAGGGTGACCCGGAAGCAGCATCCCTCGCCGGGCGCGGTGGCGACCGTGACGGCGCCGTCGTGCGCCCGCACCAGCGAGTCGACGATCGACAGCCCCAGCCCGCTGCCGCCGGTGGCCCGCGCCCGCGACGAGTCGGTGCGATAGAACCGCTCGAAGACGCGCTGGGCATCCTCCTGGCTCATGCCGGGCCCGGTGTCGGCGACCTCGAGCACGGCGTCGTCACCGGCGGTGCCCACCCGCACGGTGATATGAGCGGTCTCGGGCGTGTGCTGGATCGCGTTGGCCACCAGATTGCTCAGCACCTGGCGCAACCGGGGTTCGTCACCGAGCACCTCCGGGGTGCCGGGGCCGTCGAGCACCTCCATGGTGATGCTGCGCTCGGGATCGATGGCGCGCCCGTCGTGCACGGCGTCGATGGCCAGCGCCAACAGGTCCACCGGACCCTTTTCCAGCGGACGTTGCACATCCAGGCGGGCCAGCATCAGCAGGTCCTCGACCAGCAATCCCATCCGGCCGGCTTCGCTTTCGATCCGCGCGAGCAACATCGACACGTCGCTGGCGGCACCCTGCCGGTAGAGCTCTGCGAACCCGCGGATCGTGGTCAACGGGGTACGTAACTCGTGGCTGGCGTCGGTGATGAACCGTCGCATCCGCTCCTCGGAACCGCGCGCGGCCTCAGCCGACGTCTCGGAAGCCGCCACAGCCTGCTGAATCTGGGCGAGCATTCCGTTGAGCGCCAACGACAGTCGGCCGACTTCGGTGCGAGGGTCGCGCTCGGTGACCCGACGGTCCAGTTGACCCGCCGCGATCGCGGCCGCGGTCTGCTCGACTTCGGTCAACGGTCGCAGGCTCCGGTGCACCACCGCGAAGCCAGCGATCCCGACCACCACCAGCACCGCGGCGCCAATGCCGGCCTGCAGTAGGACCAGCGCGCGGACCGTGTGGTCGACGTCGGACAGGTCGATGGCCACGGTGGTCAGGCCGCCCTGCGGGCCGCGCACCGAGACCGCGCGCCACTCGATGTCGGAATCGTCGACCGACGGCAACGTCGTCGGATTGGGTCCGACGTCGTTGTCGGGCGGCAACGCCGGTTCGGCATTGCGGTCGTTGATCGCCGTCATGCGCTGCCCGTCGGGTCCGATCGCGCGGACGTAGAACTTCGACGGCGGGCGGGCCGGGTCGGGGCTTTCCCCATTGGGCCGGGTGTGTTTCCACGGCGCCTGCGCCCACGTGCGGGTGGCATCGAGCAACGTCGAATCGATCCGGCTGATCAGGCTGTGCCGCAGGATCGACGTGACGGCCACACCCGATGCCAGCAGACCGCACGACACCAGCACCAAGGTCGCCGCAACCAGGCCTACCCGCAACGGCACCGCGCGTCGATACCGTCTCACGGTTTCGGTGCCGGCCACGCTCAGCGCGGCTCCCGCAACACGTAACCGACACCCCGCAGGGTGTGCAGCAGTCGCTTCTCGCCGGTGTCGACCTTGCGGCGCAGATAGGACACGTAGGACTCGACGACGTTGACGTCGCCGCCAAAGTCGTAGCGCCACACGTGATCCAGGATCTTCGGTTTGCTGAGCACCGTGCCGGCGTTGATCACGAAGTAACGCAGTAGCGTGAATTCGGTGGGAGACAACGAAACCGGCTCGCCGGCCTTCCACACTTCGTGGGTCTCCTCGTCGAGTTCGATGTCGGCGAACGAAAGCCGGGTTTTGCGTGGCTCATTGGCGCGGCCCTTGCCGGCGCGCCGCAGGATCACCCGCAGCCGGGCAACGACCTCTTCCAGGCTGAACGGCTTGGTCACGTAGTCGTCGCCGCCGAGTGTGAGCCCGGCGATCTTGTCCTGCAACGAGTCTCGCGCCGTCAAGAACAAGGCGGGTGCATCGACGCCGTCGTCACGCAGTCGGCGCAACAGACCGAAGCCGTCCATGCCCGGCATCATCACGTCGAGGATCAGCGCGTCCGGCTTGGCTTCGCGGGCACGGTCCAGCGCTTGGGTACCGTTGCTCGCGGTGAAAACCTCGAATCCCTGGAATTTCAGACTCACCGAGAGCAATTCGACGATGTTGGCCTCGTCGTCGACGACGAGGATCCGTGCCTCCGGTTGGGTCATCTCGTTCGGGTTGCCCAGTGTCATGGCGTCAGTCTCCCCGCCCTAACTCGTGCGTTTGCTTCGCGGCTCCATGTCGACCGTTAGTAGTCTGCCAGGATCCGGGGAATTGACTCAGACCCGCACGGGATTTCTCGGGCGCGTCGCGAATAGACTCAGCAGAATGAATCTCGCCAAATCCGTCATGGCGCTGGCGACTGCGCCGGCCCGAACCGGCTTGGCCGCCGCCGAGGCGAGCCTGAACCTGGCCGGGGCCGCGGTTGGTCTCGCCAAGCAGGTACTCGGTGACACCACCGGGCCGCGGGGATCCAACGCCATGGCCAACATGCTGGGCATCGACGACGCCCTGGCGCGCGCCAACCGGCTGGCCCGCTTGCTCGACGACGACATGCCGCTGGGACGCGCGGTGGCACCCAACGGGCCGATGGACCGAATGCTGCGCCCCGGCGGGGTGGTCGACCTGCTGACGTCGGAGGGAGGCCTGATCGACCGGCTGACCGCCGAGGGCGGGGGGTTGCAACGCGCCCTGCAACCGGGTGGGCTGGCCGACCAGTTGCTGGCCAATGATGGCCTGATCGAGCGGGTTCTGGCCGAGGACGGGTTGGCCGACAAGTTGCTCTCCGAAGGCGGGCTGGTCGACAAGCTGACGGCCAAGAACGGTCCGCTCGAGCAACTGGCCGACGTGGCCGACACCCTGGCGCGACTGGCGCCCGGGATGGAGGCACTGGAACCGGCGATCGCGACCCTGCAGGAAGCCGTCATCTCGCTGACCATGGTGGTCAACCCGCTGAGCACCATCGCCGACCGCATCCCGCTGCCGGGCCGGCGGCCCCGCTCGTCGTCGCGGTCGGTGCGCTCGCAACGAATCGTCAACCCCGACTAGGCTGGCACCGGCTTTGCCGGCCTCCTTAGCTCAGTGGTAGAGCACTCGCCTTGTAAGCGAGCGGTCGTCAGTTCAATCCTGACAGGGGGCTCTGACGTTCGAAGCGCTCCGTCTTGAGATTTTTCCGACGCCGTCGTTAACTTGAACTTTCAAGCCTGTGATTCAGGAAAACGACTGAAATCTGAACGAAATCGTTTTGATTCAAGATAACTTGTGTGCGCAAGCAGGGCATTCAGGAAACTGGGGCTAATCTTGAATCGTGGATGTTGAAGCAGTGCGCAAGTCGCCGATCGGAGAGCTGGTGCCTATCAGCGGCACCGACCCCAGGACGATGGAGCCATGGGAGTACTGGGCATACGTCCCTGACGCGTTGCCCGAATTGCCCTCCCTGACCCCGCGTGCCGTGGCGCTATCAGCGAAGGCCGGGGCGGCCATCGCTCGCCTCGACGAAGCTGTGGCCCAGTTGCCGAGACCAGAGATCTTAGTTCGGCCCATCATCCGCAAGGAGGCGAAGAGCACATCGGCCCTGGAGGGAACGTACGCTTCCTTCGAAGAGGTGCTGGAAGCCGACTTCCTCGACGATCGTCAGATGTCGTCCGAGCAGAGGGAAATCCGAAACTACGTGGAAGCAACCGAGGCCGCGTGCTCAAGCATTGCCGAACAGCGTATCTCCAGATCGTTTCTCGGGGAACTGCAACGAATGATTGTGAAGGGAACTCCCGGCGACACATCAGACGCTGGTGACATTCGACCGCACCAAGTAGCCATCGGCCCGAGGGACAGGCCGATAGCCGAGGCACGATTCGTGCCAAGTCCGCCAGGGGCGCAGCTAGAAGGTGGCGTCCGGGACTGGGAAGACTGGATCGAAGCTGAGTCAGACCTGCTGATTGTGGCCAAGGTAGCCATTGCCCACTATCAATTCGAGACGCTGCACCCGTTCGGCGACGGCAATGGCAGATTGGGCCGGTTGGTAACGATCTTGCAGTTGATGAAGGACGGCGAGCTGCGTTGGCCAGTCCTAAACATCGCCCCATGGTTTGAGGCACATCGCGATCTCTACCAACAAGGATTAATGAACGTGACAATTACCGGCGACTTCAGCACCTGGGTCGAACTGTTTGCGCATGCAGTCGAGATGCAAGCGCGGGAGGGGCTTCGGAAGATCCAAAGATTACTAGCCATGAGGGATGAGATGGTCGCATCTCTGCGCGCGCGAAACCTTCGGGGTTCGGCCATCGAGATCGCAGAGATTCTGATTGGCTACCCAGTCATCGACGTCCGAACGGCCAGTCATCTAATCAACAAAACCTTTGAAGCAACTAACGTTGCGATCGCTAAGTTAGTGGAGCACGGCATTCTGCAGGAGATCACTGGCAGGTCGCAGAATCGGCTCTTTGGCTGTGTACGGGCCGCCAGGACGATCACGGAATAGGAAACCTACTGCCCACCAGTGCCCACAATCTGCCCACAGTTACAGATAACTGCCGTGGAATACCTTGATGTGGTTGAGCAGCTCAGGACCGTTTCAGGTACTGTGGCTGCGCCCCGCAAACAGTTCAATCCTGACAGGGGGCTCTGCGCTCTGGTCGCTGCCGTCGCTGGATAGATCCAGCGAATGAGGTAGCCCCCTACTCACTCCGTCGCCCGTCGCGCGCGTGACGATCCATCGGTCACGACCCAAACGGGGAGGCCTGATGATTCCGGAGCGCATTCTGGATTGCCGCGGCAGGAACTCGGTGCTGCAGCTCAAGCGGGTGAACAAGACCTACTCCCGAGGCGGCGAGCAGGTGCAGGTGCTCGTCGACTTCGACTTCACGTTGGAAGCCGGCGAGTTCGTCGTCGTCACCGGGCCGTCGGGGGCCGGCAAGTCCACCCTGCTGCACATCGCCGGCGGGCTGGACGCACCGGACAGCGGCGACGTGACGGTGTCCGGCCAGGACTTGGGGTCGATGAGCAAGGGCGCACGCGCGGCGTTCCGGCGCCGCAACCTGGGCTTCGTATTCCAGTTCTTCAACCTGGTGCCCATGCTGACCGCCGTGCAGAACGTGTCGTTGCCGCTGGTCCTGGACGGGGTGCCGGCCCGCGCTGCCGACGCACGCGCTGAAGAACTGCTGGAACGGGTCGGGCTGGCCGATCGGGCCCAGCACCGGCCCGCCGAGCTCTCGGGCGGACAAATGCAGCGGGTGGCGGTGGCGCGCGCGCTGGTGGCCCGGCCGCCACTCATCCTCGCCGACGAGCCGACCGGGAACCTGGACAGCCATTCCTCGGCCGAAGTGCTGGATCTCTTGCGATCGCTGTCGACCGAGCACGGCGCGGCGGTGGTGATGGTGACACACGATCGGGCCGCGGCAGCCTACGGCAGTCGCGAAGTGCATCTCGTCGACGGGCGGGCGTGTGCACCCGACCCCGCACCGGCGGTGGAACGGTCATGGTGAGGCTGCGTGCCGGCTGGACGTCCTTCCGCCGCATCCACCTGGCCGCGCTGGTCGCCGACTGGCGCCGGACGCTGCTCAGCGTGATCGGGGTGGCGCTCGGAGTGACCGTGGTACTCGGCGTCTTGATACTCAAGACCGAGATGACCCGGCCCTTCGACTCCTACGGCCCATCGCTGGCCCACGCCGCGAACAGTGGAGTCATCGAGGTCACGCCGAAGGTCAGCGGCCGCCTACCGCTCGACACCGTCAACCGGCTGCAGTCGGAAGTTGCGGGGGCGCAGGCGGTTGTTCCCGTGGTCGCCGCCTTGACGCCGGTCGACTTCCCGCACGCCGCCGACGGGAGTCACGGATTCTTTCTGCTCGGTGGGACCTGCGAGGTCGAGCTGTTAATCGGATCCTTCAACTGCGAACAGCGCGCCCACGACGTCAAACCCGCCGACGGTCCCGGCGTCCCACTGCAGATGCCCACGGCCATCGCGCAACGGCACGGCCTGAAACCCGGTGACCCATTGCGAATTCCGGGCCTGCCGCCGGGGGCGGCGCACCTGGGATCGACCTTTCCGGAATTCGACCGCGTCCGGGGCATCAACGACGGCTACGTGTTGTTCGCCCCTTCCGCGGAGGTCGCCGCCAGCCTGCTGTCCTCGCCCGGCTACGCGACGGCCGCGTTCGTCCTGCCGCGACCGGGGACAGCCGTAACGGCCGAGCTGGACCGCGTGATCGCCGGCGTCGCGACGGCCGGGCCGCCCCGACCGCACCTGCCGGCCGTATTCGAAAGCGGCGCACAGAGTTTGAATCTCACGATGCTGGCCGGCATCATCGTCGGCGTCCTCATCGCCGTCAACACCATCTTGCTGGCCATCGAGGATCGGCGAGCGGTGCTGGGCACCATCGGTGCGATCGGTGCCAGGCCGGGCGGCCTGTTCGGCGGATTGCTCGGCGAAGGCGCCGCAGTAGGGCTCCTCGGCGGATTGTTAGGCGTGCCAACCGGTTTCGCATTCGGGACCTACCTGGTGGACACGTTCGGGCGGTCGATGCTGGCCGGGTCCGGCGGCACCGTCGCCGCGCACTTCACACCGAGTCTGATACTGGCCGGGGCGGGCGCCGGGATCCTCTGCGGAATTCTCGCGATGATCGGACCGGCGACAAAGTTGTTCCGCGACGGACCATTGACATCGATGGCCAGCGCCGGCGGAGTGCAGCGCGCCAGGAAGATCCCGTTCTGGCCGCTGATCGTCGGGACCGGCTTACTGGCGGCCGCAACCGTTTTGATGAAAATCTTCGAGCGCGGGTCGCTGCCGCTGAACGTCGGCATCGATGGGTTGACGGTGGGCTTGTTCGGGATCGTCTTGGTGACGCTGTGGCTGGCGCCGCGCGGCGCCGGACTGTTGATCGACCTGTTGACGGTCGCCCGTCCCGCGGTGGGACGCCTGCTGAATGCCGACTTTCGGCGTTACGCACTGTTGTTCGCGTTCTCCGCCGCGCTACTCGCCGAAGCCACCAGCTTGGCCATCGGCTCACACAGCATGCAGGTGCTGGGCGCCGGCCAGGTGGCCGCGCAGAAGAACGACCGTCTTCCCGCCTCGCTGATGATTACGGCCCAATCGGTGCTGGATCAACGCGACGGCCGGATCGCCGACTCCACCTTCGATTCGGTGACCCGCGTGGCCGGCGGGTGTCCGGTGTCCTCGCGCTGGCGGTCCACGATCTCCTCGGGGGCGTTGTCGCGTCTGGTCGTCGGAGTGACGCCGGGTGATTGGTACAGCCAGGCGTTGTACGAGCCGGCCCAAACCGGTGCGGAATTCTGGAATGCCTTGCAGCGCGGTGAGATCGGACTGAGCCAGATCGCTGCCAGCCGGCTCGGCGGGGTGCCGGGGGGCACCGTCGAACTGCCCACCGTCACCGGGTCGAAGCGATACCGGGTGGCTGGGATCTTTGACGCACGGATGATCAACGACGCCGCAGTCGGCGACATCGTCTTGGCCTCTGAGAGTTCGGCGCGCAGTGACTGGGCGGCCGCGCGTGACCAGGTGGCGGTGGCCTATCGGTCCGCGGCGGAGGCAACCGACCACCGCGACGATTTCCTGAATCTGGAGGCCGGGCTGTGGGTGTATGACAACCAACAGTGGCAGTCGGTGGCCGCCAAGGGGATCACCCGATTCTTGAAGCCGTTCACCATCGGGGGGTACCTGGTCATGACTGCCGCCGGCATAAGCCTGCTGAATGTGTTTGTGCTGGGACTCATTCAACGCAAACGTGAACGGTCCGCCTTGCGGGCGATCGGGATGACCTGTCGCCAGGAACAGGCCGTGATCATCGCCAACGCCGGCCTGCTCGGACTGCTCGTGTCGGGTGTCGCGGTTCTCGGGGGCGTGGGCCTGACGTACCTGTGGTCGATGGGGTCACCGGTGTTCTACGGCACCAGGATCGACTGGGGCGTGGTGCCATTGCCGTTGCGGGCGGCTGTGGTGGCCGTGTTCCTGCTTGTCCTGGCCGCCGCGGTATACCCGGTGATTCACGCGCGGCGGCTGGAAACCGTTGGGATACTGCGTACCAGCTGAGCTCTCAGCCGTGGATCTCACGGTGCAGGGCCGAGATGTCGTCACCCGTAGAGCGAAACCGGTGCATGCGCTCCCGAGCGGCAGGGTTCGACAGAGCCTCGAACTCCCTAGGCGGCAAGGACATCTGGAGAACCAGTCCGCGACCGTCCGCACCTTCCATCAGGGCGCCAAGACCCGCGACCGGCAATGCCAGCACCAGGGTGCAATACGACGTGAGCGCGCCCTCGAACTGGACTCGGTAGACACCGAAGCTACTCAGGTTCGTGACGAGCGGGTTCCACCGGGCCGGATTGAAAGCTGTGGTTACGCAACGTGCTGCCTCCCACGCATTGGCAGCGTCGAGGAACTGCTGATTGATTCGCATGTCGCAGTGTTGATCGGCGAAGTGGTCCACGCCGTGGCGAATGCGTGCTGCGATCGCGCCGGCTGTCTCTCCGCGTCGCACGTCGACGTTCAAGGTGGTCACGATGTTGCCGATCAGCATGGGATCGAGACCGCACCGATTCCGCACGTTCACGACGACCGCGAGACTGCGGCGATCCACCGCGGGATCCGCACTCATGATGGCTTCGCAGACGTGCGCACAGACGACATCGTTGGCGGACAGCCGCATTCGGCCGCCGTACGCGCCGCGCATGCGGACGAGCTCGTCGTCGCCGAAGTACAAATTCAGCGTCCGTTGCTTCCGCGCGTCCTTCGCCAGGTACAGCGCACTGCGGGCGAGTTCTGCGAGCCCGAGGCTACGTACCCCGGGCTGGGAAGCGCCGTCCGCGGGCAGATGCTCGTCGAGGTAGGCGGCCCGGTCTTCGACCAGCAACGGTTCCGGGAGCGGCTTGCCGGCGGCCGCGGCGACCCAACCGTTCATCAAGTGCATCAAGGTCTGCATGTCGCCGACCGCATGGTGCCAGGAAACCCCGATCGCGGTCGCGTCATCGCGGAGTTTCGTGACACGTACCTTGCACAACGGACCCAGGCCCCACCGGGCCGTGACGCCGTTCACCGGGTCGACCAGCCATAGTCCGTCGTCCCTCGTCGTGGAAAGGATCGCCTCGCGCAGGGTACGAGCGGACGACACAACCGTGAAGGGCACACCCTGCGCTTGGCATCGAATTCGCATCGGGCCGTTGAGCATCGACATCCGCCCGGCGAAAACCGGCAGGTTCGTCAGGGCGCGTGCGAATGCCTGGGTCAACAGCGTCGTGTCCAAGGGCCGCTTGAAGAAGAAGACGACGTGGGTCGCCAAATTGGCCACGATGGTGTCGCCGACATTGCAGCGGACCTCCAGCCGTCGCGCGTTCGACGGTTTGATCAGCTGGGTCGACACCGGGCTACCTCCGACGATTCACCACTACGCGGCCGCCCTGCCTGGGGGTGTGAGCGATCCCGCGGAACACCGACTTCTCGCCAGGGGCGGAGTCGGTCTCGACGCAGAAGTCCCGCAACACCGTGCGCAGCACGACATCCATTTCGGTGATCGCGAAATCAGCTCCGGGGCAACGTCGCTCGCCACCGCCGAAAGCCAGCCATGCTGAAGCCGCCGGCCGGGTGCCCGAGAACCTGCGCGGATCGAACCGTTCCGGGTCGGGGAAGATCTCCGGGTTTCGCTGGAGATCGGCGATCCGCACCAGCACCGTGCGCCCGTGCGGAATCCGCCAGGCGCCGAGGTCGAAATGCGGCGCCACGACACGGCGACCCGCCACATCGAGCACGGTCCGCACGCGCAACAACTCCAGGATCGTGGCCCGACGAAACTCACTGCCTCCCGCATCGACCTCGCGGACCAGATCAGCCAAAACCTCTGGGTGACGCCGCAATCGCTCGATTGCCCAACCCAGCGCAGATGCGGTGGTTTCGTGTCCCGCCACGACGAAGGCCAACAGTTCGTCGCACATGTCCGTCCGGGACATCCCGGTTCCGTCGTCGTGCCGGACGCGCAGCAACGCTGCCAGGATGTCGTTGCGCTCGCCGCGATGCGGATCGCGCTGCGCCCTGTCGATGAGGCTGAACACGTTCTCGTCGAATACTTTTCGGAGCCGGTCGAGCCTGCCCCACGGGCTGTGACGTCGCGCCCAGGCCGGTGGTGCGGGCGCGAACGCCACGAGCTGCCCGAGTTTGATATACGGCGGGACGACCTCGCGCAACCGTTCGAGTTCCGGACCGTCGGCGCCGAAGACGGTTCGCAGGATCACGCTCAACGTGATCCGGTTCATGGGTTCGAGGGTCCGAAATTCCTCATTCTCTTGCCAATTCGCGGTTTCACGCAGCGTCTCGGCCTCGATGAGCTGTTCGTAGTCCCTCAGGCATCGGCCGTGAAACGCCGGCGCCAGTTGCCGGCGGCGGTCGCGGTGCCGTCTGCCCTCGATCCCGAAACTCGATCCCGGCCCGAACCAGTTGCTGAGGTTCGGTTGCACGTTGATCATCTGTTCGGGATCCGCGGTGTACACAGCGCGCGCGAGAGCCGGGTCGGAGACGACCACCGACCGGCCGAAGAATGGGACATTGATCTCGAAAATGCGTCCGTGCCGCCGAATCCAGTGGTGCATCGCCCGCCGGCGGAAGAATGCAAATGCCGCACCTTGTACGAGCTTCGGTAGGCGCACCGATGGCGGCGTCGGTATCGATGTACCGCAGGATTCGAAACAGGCCGCATCGGTCAATTGGTGCCCCACCAGAAAACTGTCGCCCCCGTGCGTGAAGGTGAGTTGCGTAGTGCACTACTCGATCTCGGCGGCCCCGTACACGGAAGTACGCAGCACGACCGAAATACGTGTGAAACATATGACCTTTATTTGAGTTCCCTATCCTCGTCCTGTGCTGGGCTTGACATTGCCGGTTGAATCAGTGGGTTGACGATTTACCAGTTGCGTACATAGGGGGTTGGGTGGACCAGGACGGGACGCCGTTCGGCCGGTACCGGTTGATCGAGCTCATCGGTCGCGGCGGCATGGGCGAGGTGTGGCGGGCGTACGACACCGAGACCTCACGGATCGTCGCCGTCAAGGTGCTGCCCGAGAACCTGGTTTCCGACCCGACCTTCGTGCAACGGTTCCGCCGGGAGGCACTGGCCGCCGCGGGACTCAACGACCCGCACGTCATACCGATCCACCACTTCGGCGAGATCGACGGCCGCCTCTACGTCGACATGCGGCTGATCAAAGGCCGCGACCTGCAGACCATCATCGCCGAAGGAGTGATGGAGCCGGCCCGCGCGGTGATGATCATCGAGCAGATCGCCTCGGCACTGCACGACGCCCACCAGATCGGGTTGGTACACCGCGACGTCAAACCCTCCAACATTCTGGTCACGCCGAACGACTTCGCCTACCTGATCGATTTCGGTATCGCCAGCGTGGCCGGGGAATCGCGGATGACCAACACCGGCAGCGTGATCGGCACCTGGGCCTACATGGCGCCGGAGCGGCTGAGCAAAGGCCAGGCCGATCCCCGCAGCGACACCTATGCCCTCGCGTGTGTGTTGCACGAGTGCCTGACGGGCAGCCAGCCGTTCCCGGGCAACAGCCTGGAACAGCAGATCGGCGGCCATTTGGGTTTGCCGGCGCCCCGGCCGTCGGCGCTGCGGCACGGCCTGCCGGTGCAACTCGACGGGGTCATTGCGATCGGGATGGCCAAGAATCCCGAGCAGCGCTATTCGACTCCCACCGAGATGGCTGCGGCGGCCAAGGCAGCGATCACCCAGCCGACGGTGCTGCCCCCTCCTCCGCGGAATACCGACCCGGGCCAATCGGAAACGCAGCGGGTGCCGATCGCGCCGGGCGCCCCGAGTCAGCAGCGGAACTACTATCCGCCGACTCCGAACCGCGGCCCGTCCAACACCGACGCGACCCAGTACCGCTCATACGGCCCGACCGACAATCGGGGCGGCCAGTACGGTCCGTCCAGTCCCAGCCAATCCGGCGGCGGATCGGCGCAGAGCGGGCAGACCACCAAACCGGACCCCAAGCGTCGTCGCCTCATCCTGGCGGGCAGCATCGCGGCCGTCGTCCTGGTTGTCGCCCTGGTCGCCGGCTTCTTGATGACCAAGGGCGGCGGTTCGGGCGGTGGTGGCGCCGCGACGGCACAGCCGGCGAATACCGGCCCGCTGACCGGCACCTACACCCTGACGTTCGGCCCGAGCATCGACATTGCCGGTAGGGAGCAGCAAGGCAGCGAACCGGCCGGCAAGGAGACCTGGAAGTTGCGGTCGGTGTGCGGCGACAAAGGCTGCGTGGCTACCGCTGCGAGAAGCAGCGGAAACCTCAAGCACCCGACGACTCTGACATTCGACGACATCAGCGGACGCTGGGTCGCCGTCACCCTGGACACCGAACGGTGCGGTAACGAGGACATCGAAGAGTGGCATTGGGTTTACTTGCGGCCCCGGCCGGACGGCAGCATGTCCGGCGAATGGATCGACGATTCCGTCAGGTGCTACAGCAAACGGAGCGTGACGTTCACCAAGACCGGTGACGCGGACATCTCCAGCTTGCCCGACCCGGTCACCCTGCCGGCACGCGTGAAATCCCCGGCACTGGGGCTGCACGGGTTCTATCGCTCGAAATTCAGCACGGCGGCCGGCCAGGCCAGACCGGGCGACCAGGACTTCAGCGTCGACACCTTCTGCCTGCGCGCCGGCGACCGCTGCCTGAGCCGTTTCGTGCTGACCGATTTCAGTGACCACCAGCTGTTCATCTTCGCCAACAACGCTTGGACGGAGAACTCCGAGGAAGATGTGCCCTGCTCGGCCGGCGGGACGAGCCATGTGCGGGTCACGGGCGTGTTCCCGTTGGCCAAGGGGGCCGCCGACCCGATACAGACGCTGTCCGGACACGGCATGGAAGAGGCTTCGGGCAGCACCTGCAAGGGTGGCCCCTACGATCAGGTCTTCACCCGCATCAGGGACTGAGCCGGCCGCGGGGATTCACCCCGCCACCAGTCGACACGAACGACGACAGAACTCGTCGCGCGCCGACACCGCAAACCCCTTTAGAAAGTCCCAAGAAACTCACAAGGCGCGGTCCGCAGACTTCACTTCAACAGTTACACCCCTATCCGTTCACACCGAAGTGACCAAGCAGGCCAACATGAGCAACGACATCCAGACGATGTTCCTTCACGGCGACCGCGTCGCCTACCGCGACGAAGGCGCGGGCGAAGTGCTGCTGCTGATCCACGGTATCGGCGGCAGCTCGAAGAACTGGAACGCGATCATCCCGACGCTGTCCAAGAAGTTTCGCGTCATCGCACCGGATCTGCTGGGGCACGGTCAGACCGACAAGCCGCGCGGCGACTACTCACTGGGCGCGTTCGCGGTGTGGTTGCGTGACTTCCTCGACGCGTTGGGGATCCCCCGCGTCACGGTCATCGGTCACTCGCTCGGCGGCGGCATCGCAATGCAATTCACCCACCAGCACCGCGACTACTGCGAGCGGCTGATCCTGATCAGCAGCGGCGGTCTGGGCGCCGAAGTGAACCGAACCCTGCGGCTGATCTCGCTGCCCGGATCCGAGATCGTGTTGCAGCTGGCCTCGTCGCGGCCGATGATCGCTGCGCGCAAAGCGTTTTCGGCGCTGCGGTCCAGCGACGAGCACAAGTCCCGGCTGGGCGAGCACTGGGAAGCGCACGCCGCGTTGTCGAACCGGGAGAACCGGCTGGCGCTGCTGCGCACGTTGCGCGCCGTCGTCGACCGTCGCGGCCAGTTCGTCTGCGCGCTGAGCAAGCTGCACTTCAACGCCAACGTGCCGGTGCTGATCATCAGCGGCGACCAGGATCGCGTGATCCCCGTCTCGCACGCCTACGCGGCCCACGAAGCAATGCCGCACAGCCGGCTGCACATCATCCCGGGTGTCTTCCACCACCCGCAGACCGAGCAGACCGACACCGTGGCGGGTCTCATCGACGACTTCATCGACGCGAACGGCGACTACACCAGCGCGGCCGTGTCCCTGGCCGACTGGTCGGCGGCGGCCGACTCGCGACGCGGCGGCCTGCGCTCCCGCGCGGTGATGCAACGCATCGGCCGTCGTCGCTCGCGCCGACACCTGCAGGCGGTGCCAGCAGCCAGCTGAACCCGCTGCGGTGGAACGGATTTCGCCGCGGTCAGGGGACCAGGACGGGCAGCAGGGGGATGTCGCCCTGCAACGCGTCGACCACATCCTCGACCACCGCGAACGGGAAACCGATGGTGGCCGTGGCGACTTCGTCGATACCGTCGCGAACCGCCGTGACGATCGCCGTGGGATCGCCGGAGAGCAGCGACATCCCGATGTCCCAGGCCGCGTACTGCGGCGCGGTGATCAGGTTGCGCCAGTCGACGAAGAGTGCGGTCGGCAGGTTCGCGGGCCCGACCGGGATGCCTTCCCAACTCACCAGCGTCCAGCCGCCTCGCGGATCACCCTGCACCACCACGGTGCCGGTGTTCTCGGGGAAGTGGGTGAGCATGAGCAGGAAATCGGGATTGTTCACGTTCATCATCGTCCCGACGGCCATGGTGAACGCGCTGGTGTAGGCCGCCGACGTGATGTTGCCGTCCGCGGCCACCTGAATCGGGGGCGTCAGGGCATGGTTGTAGATCGTTTCCAGCGCGCCGGTGAAGTGCTGGTTGAAGACGATCCCGTTGAAGTCGGAGGAACCCGGCGCGAGCATCGGCATCAACGGGAATCCGAACATCCAGGCGATCGGGCTGGCCAGATAGAGCAGGCCGGCGGGACTGATCTGCGGTAAGCCGTCGAACACTCCGGCGCTGATCTCGTTGAGTCCGGGCAGCACTTGCACGTTCGACCCCGGGAGCATGCCGGCCAGCGCCGCCGCGGTTTCCTGAGTCCTGGTCAGCTGCGACGCGAAGATGCCGGCGTAGGGGGCGTTCGGTGCCAGGATGTTTGCGACGGCCGTGGCCTGCTGTTGACCGAGGGCGGTGAGGGATACCCCCGGGATGGCCGTGTCGATCCAGCCTTCCAGGTTGGCCGAGGTCTGTCCGTGCCGCACCAGATCGATGACGATCGACTGGCCGCCGGCGGGATCGCCGAAAGACCCGGTGCCGATGAACAACCCCGCGCGGCCGACGGGGGCGCCAGCTGCGCCGGGGCCGCCGTTGCCGAAGAAGAAGGCCTGCCCGCCCGCGCCGCCGGTGCCACCGGCACCGCCCGCACCGCCGTTACCCATCAGCCAGCCGCCGAAGCCGCCCGCACCGCCGGTTGCGCCGCCGAAGCCGGCACCGCCGGCACCGCCGTTGCCGACCAGCCCGGCGTGCCCGCCGTTGCCGCCGACCGCGACACCTGCGGTGGGTGAATAACCGGCCCCGCCGTCGCCGAACAGCAGTCCCCCGGCGCCGCCGGTGGGTGCGGTCGCCGTCCCCGCAGCGCCGTTGCCGATCAGCGGGCGCCCGAGCAGCATGTTGGTGGGCGCGTTCACAATTGGATCCAGCGCCTGGCCGAACGGGCTGCCGATCCACGCCTGTCCGGCCGCGCGGACCGGGCCGTAGACCGCCGTCTGGAACGCGTCGGCCGCGGCGACGCGCAACGACGTGACGATCTGCGCCTCCGCGCCGGCGTAGGCCGCCGCCGCCGTATTGAGCGCACCGGTGAACTGCTCGTAATACGTGGCGGCCTGCGCCGCGGCCGCCTGATACGACTGGGCGTGCGTGCCGAACAACGATGCGACGGCGGTCGAAACTTCGTCGGCGGCCGCGGCCACTACCTCGGTGGTCGGGAGAGCCGCTGCGGCCGAGAGATGAGCGGCGTCGGCCGCGGCTGCGGCCAGCATGTCCGGCGCGACAAGCACAAATGACATCGCCTACCCCCGTTGGTATCGCGTATTAGACATGATCGCGCGCAGGCCGGGAAAAGACGGGGATATCGAAGAATTCGCTATTTGCTCTTACGGGATAGGAAGGCCCGCATATGGTGTTGCGGCTCCCCCGTCAGGAACGCCTGACCGAACTGTTCGACGCTGTCCTCGATCGCCGCGTGCACCGACATGTCGAACCACTTGTTGAGCAAGCGCTTCTGCTGGCGGACGGCGTGCGGACCGAAACCGGCCAGTCTCGAAGCGAGTTCGCCGATGCGGGTGTCCAGTGCCGACGGTGCGACGACTTCGTGCACCAGACCCCAGGTGGCGGCCGTGTCGGCGTCGATCGTCTCGCCCGTCAGCAACAGCCACGACGAATGCGACGCCCCGATCAATGCCGGCAGCAGCGCCGCGTGGATCACCGACGGTATTCCGACGGCCACCTCCGGCATCCCGAATCCGGCGCCGGATTCGGCGACGCGCAGGTCGCACGACGCCGCGACTTCCAACCCTCCGCCGAGGCACCAGCCCGCCAGCCGGGCGATGACCGGGACGGGACATTCCCGGATCGCCTCGCACAGACCCGCGAGTCGGCGGATGAACACCTCGGCGCTGGACGGTTCGAGGGTGACCATCTCGTTGATGTCGGCGCCGCCGATGAACGCCTTGTCCCCCGAGCCGCGCAGCACGACCACCCGCACGTCGTCACCGACCGCACGGAATGCATCGGTGAGTTCCGAGATCGCTTGACTGCCAATGATATTCAGCGGCTTGGAGTTGATCAGCCCGATGGTGGCCACACCGCCGTCAGTGCCGTATTCGACGAGGGTGTCGCCCATGCTCAGGAGGCGCTCTCCAACTCGTCGAGTGCCTCGCCGGTGTAGACGGCCAGTCGCTGCAGATGGGGCAGGGTGTCGCGACACCCGATGAACCCGAAGTTCATCGTGCTGGCATAGCTCTGCAGGGTGATGTTGAGCGCCTGGCTGTGCCCCACCAACGAAACCGGGAACGACGCCTCCATCCGACAGCCCCGGAGGTAGAGCGGATCCTGAGGTCCCGGCACGTTGCTGACACAGAGGTTGAACGTGTCGGGCCAAGGCGTCTTGACCTTGGTGAGCGAACCGGCCACCTGCAGCACGAACGGGGCCAACAGGGCAGTGGTGTACGCCAGGATCGCGTCCTTGTTCATCTTCGACAATTCGGCCTTGGCTACCCGGGTGGTGGCGGTGATGGTGTGCAGACGCTCGATCGGGTCTGCGATGTCGGTGCCCAGCGTGCCCAGGATTGCCGCGACGGCGTTGCCGCCCCCCTCGTCGTCCTTGGGTCGCACGTTGACCGGCAACATCGCGATCAACGGTTTGTCCGGGAGCTCGCCCAACTCGTCGAGAAACCTGCGCAGGCTGCCCCCGACGATCGTCAACGCGACGTCGTTGACCGTCGAGTCATTCTGCTTCCCAATGCTTTTCAGCCGATCCAGCTGGTAATGCTGGGTGGCGAAACGGCGGTTGCGGCTGATCCGCGTGTTCAGGATGGACCGCGGTGCCTGCGCCGAACCGATCAGGTTGCGGTACTCGTTGTCGTTGCGCAGTTGGGTGTTCACGATGGCCTTGGTCAGATCCAGCGTGGAGCGTCCCGCACCTGCGACGGACCCGAGCACACCACCCACCCCGCTCACCACGCCACCCAAATTGGTGACCAGACCGCCCAGGGTGCCCAGCACGCTGCTGGTCAGGCCGTTGCCGGATTCGTCCTTCGCCGCGGGCACCCGTCCGGGCGTGGGGATGTTGAAGAAGAGGGGATGCGTGGTGTCGTGGGGGTCGGTAGACAGGCTGCGCGCCAACATCTTCTGGCCGGTGTAGCCGTCGACCAACGCGTGGTGCATCTTGACGTAGATGGCGAACCGTCCGTCTTCGAGTCCCTCGATGAAATGCATCTCCCAAGGAGGCCGGCGCATGTCGAGGGCGTTACTGTGCAACCGCGACACCAGGATTCCGAGTTCGCGTTCATCACCGGGGCTGGCCAACGCCGAACGTCGCACGTGGTAGTCGAGGTCGAACTTGTCGTCGTGGACCCAGGATTGAATCGGGCTGCGCAGCAGGTCAGGATGGCTCAGTTTCAGATTCCACGGCTCGACCACCTCGTTGGCCTTGCTCTCGTCGACCAACTGACGCAAGAAGTCGTTCGGCGCATCCGGGGGCGGGGTGAACGGCATCAGTCCACCGACGTGCATCATCGTGCTCGCGGTTTCGCCGTAGAGGAACAACATGTCTTGCGGCCCTAGCCGCCTGGCCGTCTTGCTCACGCACCACTCCTTTGGATGAACAGGCTCCCGCTTGTGACCGTAGTCCAAATGAGTTCGGTTGACCCTAGCTCTTATTCACGGCTACAAACCGAAGGCAGGGCAGCAGGCTTCGGGGTCAGCAGGAGACCCCCGGGGCATGTGTCTATCCCGAGCCCAGCGGGACGCTGTTCGCCGCGCGCCTCGATGGCTGAGCTGTCGCAACTTCCCGTGCGGCATGGGTGTCCGGGACACCCTCGGCCACTGACAGAAGACGTTGCGGCGCAGCTGGATTCGTTGTGCCAGCAGGTCTGGTGGATCCGGGTGGCCATGGTGGGGATGAATCCACCGCTGCGGGCAAAGGGTGTGCGATACCCCTGCTTGGACCGTCAGGCCAGGTCGATTGCCAAAGTGACTGCCCCGCAAAATCTTCGCCACCGATTTACCCGGCATCGGCTGCTGAACGAGCAGACCGGGATAGCGGTCCGGCCCGGACAGGTTTCTCTGCCGATGCGCAGGCAGCCCGCATTGAGACGACCCGAAACTTCCGGGTTTACGAAATCGCTGAACGGGGTGGATGCCTGTCTTATTTGTGAAAACTCTATGAGTTGATGGCAAATAGCGGTAAATTTGCCAGCGGGGGGCCCTCCAGTACGAGCGGGCTCCCGGGGCACGAAGGAGAACAGCGGTGAAGCGTGGAGTCCTCGTCGGAGTAGCCGGTGTTGCCATAGTTGCTGTGAGTTGCGCAGGATGTTCCAGCAACAAATCCGATAAGGGTGCGCCCAACACCGCACCAGCGGCCCCGGCCGGCCCTCAGGTAATCGTCGACGGTCAGAGCCAGAATGTCAGTGGCGCGATCACCTGCACGCCGGCCGGGAACAACATCAACATCGGCATCGGCGACGCGGCCAATGGGATCGGTGCGGTGGTCAGCAAAGACAATCCGCCCATCGTCCACGCGGTGGGGCTGGGCGCCGTCAACGGCGTGGTGCTCGGTTATTCCGATGCAGCCCCAGGCCAGGGCGGCTCCGCAGGGGCCGCGGTGAGCGGCAAGTATTACCAGATCAAGGGCACTGCGACCGGCGCGGACGTCAGCAACCCAGCGCAGCCGAAGACGCTCACGAAGTCATTCGAGTTGGACGTGACCTGCCCGTAGCGCGGACCTACCAGACATCGTGCGGGCCGAAGCCCGAGAGGGGATGCAGCTAATGTCCATCAAACGAGTGGCCGCAGCTGCGGCAGTCGCGGCGGGTCTCGGTATGACCGCGACGGCATTCAATGCGGGTTTCGCCAGCTCGGCTCCGCAAGACCCGTGCCCTAATTGGGACAGAGCCTGTCAGAGCCGCAACTCGACCCCCGCCCCCAGCCCCAACCCGGGACCGGGTTACGGGGGCGGCGGATCCGTGCCGCCGCCGGGATCGTCCGTGCCGGGTGCCGGCACTCCTCGGCCGACGACCACCAAGCCGCCGGGCACCACACCCCGCACCACGGCGCCGCCGGCGAGCACGACGAACCAACCCAGCACCACGCCTTGGAGTTCGCCGCCGCCCACGACCACCACGAGCCCGTGGAACGGGACACCGGCACCCACGACCACCACCAGTCCGTGGAACGGGACACCGGCTCCTACCACCACGAGTCCGTGGAACGGGACACCGGCTCCTACCACCACGGGGAGCCCGTGGAACGGGACACCGGCTCCGACGACCACGGGGAGCCCGTGGAGTGGATCGCCGGCGCCCACCACGTCTGGTCCGTGGGGCTCGACGACTCAGGGCGGTGATCGGTCCTCCTATCCGTCCACCACTCGCCCGGTGCTCGACGCACCGACCACTCAGCCGGCGCACCCGCCGTATATTCCGCCGCGCGGCGAAATCCCACGTGGCACGGTGCAGATTGGCGGCCCTATCGACCTGCCGGTCGGGTTCTACGTCCCAGGCCGCGGAGCACCACCACCGCCGCGACAGAGCGGCTACGGATGGAACAACGGTCCGGCGCCCGGCCACCCGCCGCCCAATTGGGAAGGACCGGCGCCCTCGAATGGCTGGGACGGCGCGCCGCCTCCCGGCGGTTGGAATCGCCCGTGGGAGGGGCCGACGCGTGACGTCGGCTATGGCCAGCAGTATTTCGCGCCGTTCAACTACAACTCGTATAGCGTCGTTCCGGTCTTCAACTGGCAATACGGTGGTTGGGGTTACTGGTTCATGGGCTTGTGGGTGCCGCTGTACTGATTGAACGGGGTGACGGGACGCCGCTGGCGGGGTGTCCGGTCATCGGACGTGCCGGGCGAGGAAGTCCAGAACAGCCCCCGCGAACACGTCATTGCGGTCGCCGGCGACCATGTGTCCCGCACCCCGCACGTCGGTGAATTCGACCTGCGGGAAACGTGCGAGGAACTCGTCGGCGCGCTCTTGGCTGACCAAATCGCTCACCTGCCCGCGCACCAGCAGCATTGGCAGACCGGTGCGCAAGATCGCTTCCACAGCGGCATGCATGCGGTCGGCGTCGGTGACCTCGAAGGGCGGGAAAGCCGCTGTGCCGCTGATGAACTGGGGATCCCAGTGCCAGTACCAGCGGTCGCCGCGGCGGCGCAGATTGGTGGTCAGCCCGTCCAGGTCGGTAGGTCGAGGGCGGTGCGGGTTGTACTCGGCGATGGCGTCGGCGACCTCCTCGAGTGAGGCGAATCCCGATTCCACCCGGTCGGACATGAAGGCGTGTATGCGGTCCGCCCCCGATTGCTCCATGTTCGGCACGATGTCGACGAGCACCACGGCACTGGCGATACCCGGGGCGATCTCGCCGGCCAGCAGCATCGAGGTGAACCCGCCCAGCGAAGCGCCGACCAACACCGGATCCGGCGGCAGATCGCGCAGCACCTCGACGACGTCGGCGGCGAAGGTGACCACGCGGTAGTCGCCTTCCTCGGACCAGTCCGACTCACCGTGGCCCCGCAGGTCGACCGTGACGGCCTGAAATCCGCGCTGTGCCACGGCTGCCGCCGCCCGGCCCCACGAACGTCGGGTCTGCCCGCCGCCGTGCAAGAACACCACGGCACGCGCCCGCGGGTCGCCTTGGCGGTCGGAGACGATGCGAACACCACCCGGTCCGTGGGTAACAAACGGTTGCGCTGCCGTCGCCATCAACGAATGGTAAGACGCCCTAACTGGAACGCGTTACAGTACGTGCCCGCCGATCCTGCAGTCGGCGCACGATACCCAGCCGTTCCCCGTCGCGTCCCGGTGCGAACAGCGGGATGACGACCGCCGCGACGGCGACGATGAGGGCCAGGACGGCGTAGGACGAACTGCTCGCCGACACGAACGCCTCCCTGCTGCGCTCGGCGAGCTGAAGCCCGTGCGGTCCCAGTTGCTGGGCGACGGCCAGCGCCTTGGACAGCGAATCCGATGCCGGCCCGCGCAGTTGGTCGGGATAGTCGCCGAGGGCGGTCGCGATGTGGTGGCTGTAGCTCCCCGCGAGGATGGAACCGGCCAGCGCGATACCCAGCGCACCGCCCACCTCGCGGGTCGCGTCGTTGACCGCGGACGCCACGCCCTGTTTCTGGTCCGGCGCGGCCGACATTATCGCCGAAGTCGTTGGCGCCGTTGCCAATCCGAACCCGGTCGCAATCACCATGAGCGGCCAGCACACCTGCAGATACGACGAGTCGGCGTCCAGCATGCACATACACAGGAAGCCGACCGAGACCAGCACCATGCTGGCGAACACCACCACCCGTAGTCCCAGCTTGGGGACGTACCACGACGACAGCGCCGAGAGCGTCAGCAACGGTAAACCCATGGGGCTCAAGGCAATCGCGGCCACCAGCGCGGAGTAACCCTTGACCTGCTGCAGGTACTGCACCACCAGGAAGAAGAGCGCGAAGGTGGCCATGAACACGACCGTGATGGCGGCCGCGCCGGTGCCGAAGTTCGGGTTGCCGAACAACCGGATGTCGAGCAGCGGCTGGGGCCGCCGGAGCTCGATCCAGCCGAACACGACCGCAAGCACCGATCCGGCGATCAGACAACCGAAGACCCGCGGATCGCTCCAACCGTGTGCGGGTGCCTGCAGGATGCCGAACACGAATACCGCCACCGCCGCCCCGATGGTCAGCGCACCTGGCACGTCCAAGCGCGGGGCGTGGGCATCGCGGGACTCGGCGATCGTCAGGGTCGCCGCGAAAACCACCAGTCCGCCGATGGCCAGCGTCCAGAAGATCGACCGCCAGTCGAAGAACTCGATCAGCAACCCGGTACCGATCAAACCGAACAGACCCGCCGTCCCGGCGACCCCGGCCCAGATTCCCACCGCCTTGGTGCGCGCTTCCGGCGGGTAGGCGACGGTCAACAACGACAACGTCGCCGGCATGACGAACGCCGCTCCCGCTCCGGCCAGCCCGCGCGCGGCGATGATCTGCACCGGACTGTCGAAGACCAGCGGCGCGGCCGATGCGATCGCGAAGATCGCCACGCCGACCAGTAGGGCGCTGCGCCGGCCGTACCTGTCGCCGATGGCCCCGGCAGGCAGCAGCAGGCACGCCAGCAACAGCGTGTAACTGTCCACTATCCAGGTCAGCTGCGTCTGGGTGGCCGCGGTCGCCAACGCGATGTCGCTGAGCGCGGTGTTCAGCGAAACCATCGACGCGATGACGAGCGCGACGCCCGTGCACGCGATGAACAATGTCCAGCTTCGGCGCCCGCGGGAACCTTGCGTGAACGCGTCGGGGGGTGATTGTTCGGACCGGTTCAGGGTTCTGACCGCGAAATCAGTCATCGGCCCGCTTCCTCTTGTTGGACAGGAGCTAAACAAGACTGTCAGTCTCTGAACGAGACTAGTAGTCTCAGTACCCGCCCGACTACTCGCGGAAACAGATCAGGTTCGTGAACCGCCGGGCACTCGATCCCTCAGCCACCGAACGATCCTGCTCACCGGATTACCCGACGAGCGCTGGGAATCCTTGATCCTGTTCAGGGTCTGCTCGCCCTCCGCGGCGTAATCCTTGACCGTTTCGTCGCCTTCTTCAGCGCGCATCTACCAATGCCTCCGTTCTCGTTCGTATCGACCTAGCCCGGCGTCAAACGCTCGGGCGGATCTTGTGGCGTCAGTCGCTCCGGGGACTCGGCCGGCCTCAACCTCTCCGGCGTTTCCGCGGGCGTGATCCGTTCGGGTGTCTCTTGCGGCGTGCCCCGCTCGGGTGTCTGGGGTTCGTCGGTCACTGACCACACCTCCCTTCGCCAGGTTTGCCTACCCGCGTCAGGTGCGTTTCAAAACAGAGGTAACCGGCGTCTCATCCGCCGTCATCTCATCCGCCGGTGCGGGTGAACTTCATGTCGTACGGGCCGCCCTTACAGGAGCTGCCGGATTCATCTTTGGTACCGCTACCGGTAAGCAGCGTGATCGGATCCTGAGCCGGCTCCGGGAGCGGGAAGTCGCCCTTGATCCGCACGTGCGAGGTGCCGCCGGCCGGACAGGCGGCATCGTATTCGTCGTCCCGGATCCAGGCGTTATCGGCGAACAGCAGCAGCTGGGTCCCGCTGGACCCGTTCCGGACGAATCGGCTGTTACACCGGTCGCCGGTGCGCAGACAGAAGGTGTCCACGTTGTAGTCGGCTTCCTGCGGTTTCGGGGCGTTCGGGCCGGTGTAGGTGGTCAGCAGGTGGTAGAAGCCGTGCAGTGCCTGACCTGGGGACACCACCCTGGCCGGCAGCTCAGCGGGGTTGGCCAGGCTGGACAGATCCGCGTCGCCGCTGCGGGTGAACGTCACCGTTCGTTTGCTGTAGCAATCCAGCGAGTCGGTGATCCATTCACCGACCATCGTCCCGTCGGCATGTGGCTGCAGCCAGACGTAGTTCCACTTCTCGATGCTCTTGTCGTTGCATTTGCCACCTTCCAGGGCGACAGCGATCCAGCGGCCCCGAACGTCGTCGAAGATCAGTTTCGGCGTGTGGTTGTAGAGTCCGTCGGTTCGTTGCGCGGTGGCGACGCACTCGGTCCCGTTGGCGTTGCACGCCGAACGCAGCAGCCAGGTCTCCTGGCCCGGCGGCTCGGAGTTGGGCACCTCCTTGCCGGCCAACGAGACCTTGGGACCGAAGTCCGCGGTGTAGGTGCCGGTGAACGGGCCGCTGTCGGTGAGCTGGGTCGGTTGGGCGGCGCCGGAATGCTCGGTGGTGTGCCCGGAGCTGCCGGTGCTGCCGCCACCGCCGGTCAACACGACCGCGGCGACGACAACGATGACGGTCAGCAGCACCCCCGCACCGGCCAGGATCAGCGGCGTACGGCGCCGTTTCGGGGGCGGCTTGTCGGGGCCGGCCTTCTCCTCGGGCACCGCCTGAAACGGGACCGGCGTGGCCGGCTCACTTGTCGCACGGTACTGAGTGGCGTCGTCGCTGCTCGGGACATACGGGACCGGATCGGCGGCCGGGCGGCGCTGGGTCGGATCGGTGGGGGGCCGGCGCAGACTCGGATCCGGGCCCGGCCGCTGCGCGGGGGCCGGCCGCTGGTGGCCGGGGTCGGGGCCGGGGCCGGCCGGGCGGTACTGGTTCGGGTCACTCGGCGGCCGGTACGGGGCAGGCCCACCAGGCGGGCGGCGCTGGTCCGGCGGGGGACGTCGCTGCCCCTGGTCGACGCGTCCGGGTCCACGGCCCGGTGGCGGCTGCCGCGGCGGACCGGGCGGCGGTGGGGCCAGCTGGGTCCGTTGCTGCACCGGTTCGGGCCGGCGCAGCGGAATGGGCCGGGTCCCGGTGACCGCCTCCCGCGCCGCCGCCGCCATCTCGGTCACCGTCGGGTAGCGCTGATCAGGGCTTTTGGCCATCGCGGTGGCCACCACGTTGTCCAGCTCTTCGGGGATACCGCGACGCATGGTCGACGGCCTCGGCGGCGGCAGACTCAGATGGCCGCCGATCTGTTGTTCCAGGCTGTTCCCGGGGAACGGCTGCTCGCCCGTCAGGCACTCGTGCAGTACGCATCCGAGTGCGTAGGTGTCGCCACGTGGATCGGTCTGGCCGCTGGTCACCCGCTCCGGTGCCATATAGGCCCAGGTACCGATCACGTTGCCGGTGCCGGTCATGTGCGAATCCCCCGCCGAGCGGGCGATGCCGAAATCGATCAGATAGGCGAAGTCGTCTTCGGTGACCAGGATGTTGGACGGCTTGACGTCGCGGTGCACCAACCCGATCCGGTGCGCGGAACGCAGCGCGGAGGCGATCTGCTCGATGATGTTGACCGCACGTTCTGGTTCGAGCGCCCCTTCGGCGATGATCGCCTGCAGATCTCGGCCGACGACGAGGCGCATGTCGACATAGAGACGACCCTCGATCTCGCCGAAATGGTGGATCGGCACCACGTGCGGGTCGTTGAGGCCTGCCGCCGCCAGCGCTTCCCGGCGGAAACGCTGTTCGAAGGTGGGGTCGTTGGCCAGATTGGCGGGCAGCACTTTCACGGCAACGACGCGCTGGGTCTCAGTGTCGTAGGCGCGCCAGACCTCGCCCATGCCGCCGCGGCCCAGCAGCTCGATGAACCGGTAGCGGCCGAAGGTCGTGCCCTGCACTCCGCCCCCTCAAGCGAACTTTGGTAGGTCAACAGTAGAGCCGCGCGGGCCGGCGCGCCCACTGGTTACTTAGCTAAGCACGAAATGGGGAACGCGGGATAGCTCGTCCGCCTGCTGAAACCCGCGGCGGCGGGACCTCGCGCCGCGATTACAGCGCGCTGATTCCGTTGTGCAGCACCATGGCACCGATCAACACCAGGACGACGGCCAGCATTGCGGCGTGGTTGGTCTCCATCCAGTCCTTGAGCCGGGTGAGCTTGTCGTCCAGACGGTCGCCGGCGCTGAGGTAGCCCACGATGGGGATGGCGACCGTCGAGGCCGAGAGAACGACGAAGACCGCGGCGAAGAACCACTTTCCGCCGACATCCAGCGGGCTGGTTCCGATGGCCAGCCCGCCCGCCAGGCACAGCAGCGACACCTCGAGCCGCACCACGGTCAGCACCAGGGCGACGATGCCGGCACGCCTGGGGCTGATGGTGTCGAACGCCCGCATCCACCGCGGCGTCGCGGATTCCCGGTTTCGGGTCAGCCAGCGGTAGACGCCGAACAGGATCAGCACCGAGCCCAGCACCACCCGCAACCAGGAAGCCCAGGTCGGCGGCGCTTTGTGCAGGCCGGCGAAAAGACCGGAGCCGGTGACGAAAATCCCGGTCAGCGCCGCCAGGCCCAACACCCAGCCGCCGAGGAACGCCAGAGCCGTCGGTCGCGGCCGCGGGGCGTGCAAAACCAGCACCGCGGGGATGATCGTCAACGGCGAGACCGCGATGACCAGGGCCAGCGGGACGAGCTTGGCAAGCAATGACGTCCAGATTCCTGTCACGGGCAGCAATCTTCGCATTGAACCTCCGGACCGGCACCGAACGGGCGCGGATGAGTGTCGCCGCCGCAAACGTCCGATCCGGGAGCGCCGCGTGCGATGATCCGGCACGGTGGGCTTTCTGCTCCGGCAAAGCTCCGGCGGAGGAGGATTCACGTGGCAAGTCAGGTGCATCTCGGGCACATTTTCCATCTCTCCGGTGCGCCGCTGGTGACCGATGCGGCCGCCGCTCTGGTGTCGATTCCCGACGGCGCGTTGGTGATTGGCGACGACGGCCGTGTTGCGTTCTGCGGAGAACGAGAGGACATCCCGGATCGGTATCGGACCGGGCCGGTGTCCGATCATCGGCCCGGGTTCCTGCTGCCGGGTTTCGTGGACACCCATGTGCACTTCCCGCAGACCTACGCCGGCGCCTCCTACGGCGGCGGTCAGCTGTTGGAGTGGCTGACGCTGTGCATGTACCCGTCCGAATCCCGTTACGCCGATCCGGCTTTCGCGCGACGGGCGGCGGCCGAGTTCTGCGACCGCCGCATCGCGGTGGGCACGACGGCGGCGATGGTGTTCGGATCCGCGTTCCCGCACGCCCAGGACGCGCTGTTCGAGGAGACCGCGCGCCGCGGTCTGCGGATCGTCAGCGGACGCGGCATCCAGACCGGCGGTCCCGCGGCGGCCGCTGCGCTGATCACGTCGGAAGACGACGCCATCCGGCTGACCAGAGCCGAGATCGACAAGTGGCACGCGGCCGACACCGGGGACGTGCGCACCGCGCGCCTGCACGTCGCCATCGTTCCGAGGTTCTCCCTGGCGGTCAGCACACGAACGTTGAAAAGCCTCGGCGAACTGTATGACTCGGTGCGCGACGACGGTGTGTACTTCCACAGCCACCTCAACGAGAACAACCGTCCCGGCACCGGCGAGGTCGACGAGACCAAGGACGCCTATCAGGTCCACTCCTACCTGGACACCTACGACGGCAGGTTCCTGCCGGGGTCGGCCGTCGGCGGGTCGAGCATGCTCGGGCGACGCAGCATCATGGCGCACGCGGTGCACTGTCAGGACGTCGAACTGGCGCGGATGGCCGAGACCGGCACCTCGATCGCGCACTGCCCGATCTCCCAGCAGTTCCTGGGATCGGGCACGATGCCGTGGCTGCGGACGGTTGCGTCGGGCGTGAACATCTCCGCCGGGACGGACTTCGGCGGCGGCGACGAGTGGCTCATTCCCCAGGTGGTCGGGGCGGCGTTCAAGGTGCACATCTCCGAGCCGGGCGACGCGGGTGTGTCGATGCATCCGGCGCAAATGCTGTTCCTGGGAACCTTCGGCGGTGCGCGGGCACTGGACATGGAGGACCGCTTCGGCAACTTCGACGTCGGCAAAGAAGCCGACTTCGTGGTGGTCGACCCGCGCCGTACGCCGGCGCTGGAAGCCTCGCTGAGTCATGGGGTGCGGGCCGACGATCCGGTCATGGCGCGGGACCAGACGCTGTTCGGGTTGCTGATGGGGATTCGCGAGACGTCGATCGCGGGGACGTATGTGCAGGGACGACGGCTGGAGTGACGGGACCTGTCGGCTGCCTGACGCTCGTAGACCTCGCGGGAGCTGGTGACAGACACCCGTCAAGGCCGCGCCGGAATCACTAGACTGCGTGAAGTGCACACCCTGGGCGAAGCGAGGTCCGCGTTCGGATGAGAGCGTCGCTGGTGATCGGGATCGTCGCGGTGGTGGTGATCGCGGCGCTGGCCATGCCGATCAAGCAGCGCTGCGGTGCGCCGGGGCGCATCTGCGCCACCGCGGTGGACGCTGAGGGCGGCGTGCATTACTACTACGAAGTCGAACCGTTCGGGGTATTCATGATCGAGGTCATGACCGGAGTCGATATCCCGGTGTATTACACCTCCGGCGAGGAGATCGAGAGGGCCCGATGAACGCACGTATCGCGGGGCTGGTCGCGGTGGCGATGATGCTCGGTGGCTCCCTGGCGGCAGTACCGGTACCCGACGTGGCCCTGGTGACCACCAGCGAGAACTTCTGCGGAGCAAGCTACCTGTGCCCGGCCGATCCCCCAGCCGACGGCGGCGACCAGGCCACCGCGGAGCGCCGGATCATCGACGGCTATGTCGCCAAGCAGGCCGGTTGCACCCCGGACTCACCGGCAGATCCGCGGTCGGTCACCTGGGATCCGCCCGGCTTCACACCCAACACCGGGGGTGCCGGAAACATCAACGACAGCAATCCGGGCCTGGGCGGCCATTTCGTGGCCGACTACGTCAACGGCCGCTGGCACATCGACTATCAGTACTGCTGACTCACCTGCGCGGCGAACTGCATCCGGCCGAGCCGGGTTTGGCGAATTGCAGCCAGAACGTACGGCTGGCCGAAAATTGCCGCCGAGACGCTTCTGACCTGGTAAGCGGGTGAGTCTGCCCACATCGTTACAACTGGAGTGGGAGCTCCGCAGCAATCTGCCGCATACTGGACGTCATGCCTTTGACGACTGCACCGCAAACCGCTGGCCGGGGGCCAGCCGGTTGGCTGGTGGTTGGTCGAGGGCGGTAGTGGCGCGTTCCGGCGGTGCGCACCGGCACCGTGCCGTCAAGCAGCCGTCGAAAATCCGCAGACGGCTGTCGCGGACCTTGATGACCCTCGCCTCGGCGATAGCCGTGGGGATGACCGGGGCGGGCTACTGGGTGGCCCACGGCGCGCTGGGCGGCATCACGATTTCGCGGGCGCTGACCGCCGAGGACCCGCGGTCCACCGGCAACAACATGAACATCCTGTTGATCGGGCTGGACTCCCGCAAAGACCAGGAAGGCAACGACCTGCCCTGGTCGATCCTCAAACATCTGCATGCCGGCGACTCCGACCAGGGCGGCTACAACACCAACACGCTGATCCTGGTGCACGTCAGCGCGGACGGAAAAGTCGTCGCCTTCTCGATCCCCCGGGACGACTGGGTGGCCTTCAACGGCGTTCCGGGATACAACCACATCAAGATCAAGGAGGCGTACGGGCTGACCAAGCAGTACGTCGCCAACCAGCTCGCCAACCAGGGCTCGATCTCGCAGCGCGAACTCGAGGCCCGTGGCCGAGAAGCGGGCCGTGCGGCAACCCTGCGCGCGGTGCGCAGCCTGACCGGCGTCCCGATCGATTATTTCGCCGAGATCAACCTGGCCGGCTTCTACGACCTGGCCCAGACGCTGGGCGGCGTCGACGTATGCCTGAACCATCCCGTCTACGACTCGTACTCCGGGGCCGACTTCCCGGCCGGGCGGCAGCGTCTCGACGCTTCCCAGGCGTTGTCGTTCGTCCGGCAACGGCACGGCCTGGAAAACGGGGACCTGGACCGCACGCACCGTCAGCAGGCGTTTTTGTCCTCGGTCATGCACGATCTGCAGAGTTCGGGCACATTCACCGACCTCGATCGGCTGAACAGCCTGATGGCGGTGGCCCGCAAGGACGTGGTGCTGTCCGCCGGCTGGGACGAGAGCCTGTTCCGCCGCATGGGCGAACTTGCCGGCGGCAACGTCGAGTTCCGGACGCTGCCGGTGGTGCGCTACGACAACATCGACGGTGCCGACGTCAACATCATCGACCCGGCCGCGATCAAAGCGGAGATCGCCGCGGCGATCGGGACCGCGCCGGCCCCGTCCGCCGCTCCGGTCACCACCAGCGCCAAACCCAATCCGTCGACCGTCGTCGACGTGGTCAACGCCGGCGCCATCAGCGGCATGGCCACTCAGCTGTCCAGCGCGTTGAAGAAGCGCGGCTTCACCGCGGGGCAGGTCCGCGACCGCCAGGCGGGGGACCCGACGACCACCACAATCCAGTACGGCAGCGGTGCGGAAGCCGAGGCGCAGAGTCTGGCCACGCTGCTGGGCGTCGACGCCGCCAAACAGCCGGACACCAGCGTCGCACCGGGTCACGTCCGGGTGACCGTGGACACCAACTTCTCGCTGCCGGCCGCCGAAGAGACCACCGCCTCTGCGTCGACCACGTCCACCACGACGACCACGTCCAGCGGCTATTACTACAACGGCGCTTTCACTCCTTACCCCACGCCGGATCGCGGCAAGCCGATCGACGGCGGCGGCGTGCCCTGCGTCAACTAGCCGCGTTTCCGGTCACGCTGGCGTGACGCTCGGCGCTCAACGCCACTCTGGCGTGACGCTCGACGCTCAACGCCACTCTGGCGTGACGCTCGACACTCAACGCTCGACGCTCGACGCTCGACGCTCAACGCCACTCTGGCGTGACGCTCGGCGCTCAACGCCACGCTGGCGTGACGCTCGGCGAAGCGAGCTAAGCGTGCGTGCCGCCGTCGATGCGGATCTCGGTACCGCTGATGAACGCGCCGTCCTCGGAGACCAGCATCGCGATGACCCCGGCGACGACGGCCGGGTCGGCCATACCGGTGCCGCTGGAGGTTTCCGTGGTGGGCAGGATCGGCAGCAGCCTGCCGAACAACGACCAGTTGGCGTCCTTGGGGATGTAGCCGCCGGTGGCGTCGGTGATGCCGGTTTTGATGCTGCCCGGCGCAACACACACCGCGCGCAGCCCGGCGGCGGCGTACTCCAGCGCCAGCGAGTGGGTGAACGCCTGCACGCCGCCCTTGCTGGCGGCGTAGGCCGCCATGTACGGATGGGCGAAGGTCGCCGAGGTGGAGCTGAAGTTCACCACGGAGCTGCGGGCGTTCTCCAGCAGCGCCGGCAGCGCTTCGCGGACCACCAGGAACGTTCCCGTCAGGTTGACGGCGAGGATTTGGTGCCACAGATCGAGGCCGGTCTGGTGGGTGTGGGCGGCGCGCAGAATCCCGGCCGCGTTGACCACGGAG
This sequence comes from Mycobacterium sp. NGS67, assembly GCF_059812185.1. Classification (NCBI taxonomy): domain Bacteria; kingdom Bacillati; phylum Actinomycetota; class Actinomycetes; order Mycobacteriales; family Mycobacteriaceae; genus Mycobacterium; species Mycobacterium sp. NGS67. The sequence goes on along the minus strand of NZ_JCALCF010000017.1, from coordinate 91,878 downwards.
TCCAGGCCGCCGAGCGTCTCGACGGCCGAACGCACCCCGTCGACCACCGAGCGCTCGTCGGCGACGTTCATCTCGAGCACGGTGAGACGGTCGCTGGACAGGGCCCCCAGCCCCTCGGTGGCGATGTCGGCGCCTACCACCAGCGCGCCCTCGTCGAGAAGCCGGGACGCCGTGGCCCGGCCGATGCCCGACCCGGCGCCGGTCACCAGGATCCGTCGGCCGTCCAGGCGCTGCATTCAGACCACGCCGCGCAGCGCGTCGGCGCCGAACATCTGTTCCATCATCGACGAGTAGTCCGGACCGCGACGCACCATGTGTCCGCCGTCGACGTTGATGCACTGCCCGGTGATGAAGCTGGCGGCATCGCTGAGCAGGAACATGGCCAGGTTCGCCACGTCCTCGACCTCACCGACCCGCGGCAGCGGTGTACACAGCGCATAGTCGCCGCTGATCTCCGGTGACTGGATGACGCTGGCGTCGACCAGATCGGTACGGATCAGGCCGGGACGGATGCTGTTCGCGCGCACCCACGACGCCCCGAGTTCGTCGGCGGCCAGCTGCATCATGTGGTCGATGGCCGACTTGGTGACGCCGTACGGCCCGAACCAGCGGTGGGTGTTGCTGGCGGCGATGGACGAGATCGCCACGAACGACCCGCCCCCGCCGCGCACCAACTCCCGCGCGACGTGCTTGAGCACGTACATGGTGCCGTTGACGTTCAGGTCGACCGTGCGGCGCCAGGCCTCCGAGTCGGTGTGGGTGAGGGGCCCGATGGTCAGCGAACCGCCAGCGCTGTGCACGGCGCCGTGCAGCCGGCCGTGCCAGGCCGTCGCGGCGTCGACCGCCCGGGTGACCTCGTCTTCGTTGGTGACATCGGCGGGTTCGTAGCGGATCGAGCCGGGCAGTTGCAGCCCCTCGATCTCCTCGACGGCTTCGGCCAGCCGGTCGGCGCTGCGGCCCACGATCAGCACGGACGCCCCACCGTCCACCAGTCCGGTCGCTACCGCCTTGCCGATACCGCTTCCCCCGCCGGTGACCAGATACGTCCGGTCCTGAAAAGAAAGCTGCACTGAGATCCCTTTCGGTGAGTTACGGCTGATCGCGGCGCGCGACCTGGGTCGGTCGAGCGGTGCGCCAATCCTCGACGTCGGGCGGCAGACCGACAGGCGCTCTGTTCTCGTTGTGGGCGGCCCAGTGCGCGTGACCGAGCTCATGGATGTGGAACGCGTGCCGCAGCGCCTCGGTGAATCCCATTGCGTCCGACGCCGCGTTGACCGACGCCTTCACCAGTAGCGAGGCCATCGTCGGCCGCTCGGCGATGCGCCGCGCGAATTCCAGTGTCTTCTCGTCGAGTTCGTCGACCGGGAAGACCTTGGACACCATGCCCAGTCGGTAGGCTTCGTCGGCGTCCAGCGAATCACCGGTCAGCAGCAGCTCTTTGGCCTTACGCGCCCCGAATTCCCAAGGGTGGGCATAGTATTCGACGCCCGGCATACCCAGACGCACCGCGACCACGTCGCTGAACTTCGCGTTGTCGGCCGCGACGATCAGATCGCAGGCCCAGATCAGCATCAGCCCCGCCGAGATCGCGTTGCCCTGCACCTGGGCGATGGTGATCTTGCGCAGATCGCGCCAGCGGGTGGTGTTCTCGAAGAAGAAGTGCCATTCCTGGTGATACAGCTTCTCCACGATCGGCTCCAGGGTGGCGCCGTAGGCGCGGAACGTGGGGTGCTGCGTCGGTCCCGGTTTGCGCTCGGCCAGCGCCGCCTCAGAACCCAGATCGTGACCGGCGGAGAAGTTGCGCCCGCGCGCACCCAGGATGATCACCCGCACCGTGTCGTCGGCCTCGGCGCGCAGGAAAGCCTCGTCCAGCTGGACCAGCAGGGTGCGGTTCTGCGCGTTGTGTTCGGCGGGCCGGTTCAACCAGATCCGCGCGATGCGTCCCTCGTCGAGGGTTTCGTAGGCCACCAGCTCGGGGGGCTCGTAGGCCTGTGCTTCGGCGCTGTCCTGATCGGAGAGTGTCATTGGGCCCACCTCACATTGTCACGGGCTAGGTGTTTACACATTACGGACAGTCTGTAGCGGACCATCGCTGGGGCCAACGTGACGTCGAGCGGCCGAGCGTGCGCAGAATGCCGGCCCGTCCGGCCTGTCCGCGGACATCTGTGCACCCTCACCGGAAGCAGACAACGGATGCTCATGGCGAGCTGCAACGTGACGTCCCTTACAGTTGTGGGATGCCTACTAAGACCGACCATGGCGAAATCGGCGACGTGGAACCGCTGGCCGACAGCACCGCGAGCCAGGCCCGACGCGTTGTCGCCGCCTACGCCAACGACGCCGACGAGTGCCGCGTCTTCTTGTCCATGCTCGGTATTGGGCCGGCGAAGCTCGACGGCTAATGGCTGCCAGAGGCGGCCGTACCTCCAAAGCGCCCCCCTCCGCCGGCTACGGCGACTCTGACTTCGTCGTCGTCGCCAACCGCCTGCCGGTCGATCAGGAACGGCTCCCCGACGGCACCACCAGCTGGAAACGCAGCCCGGGCGGCCTGGTCACCGCCTTGGAGCCGTTGCTGCGCAAACGGCGCGGCGCCTGGATCGGCTGGCCCGGCGTGGTGGATTCCGATATCGATACCCAGGATGCTCCGATCGTCCAGGACGACCTTCAGCTCTATCCGGTCCGGCTGAGCGCCGAGGACGTCGCGGACTACTACGAAGGCTTTTCCAACGCCACCCTGTGGCCGCTGTACCACGACGTCATCGTCAAGCCGATCTACCACCGCACCTGGTGGGAACGCTATGTCGACGTCAACCGCCGGTTCGCCGAAGCCACTTCCCGGGCCGCCGCCAAGGGCGGCACCGTCTGGGTGCAGGACTACCAGCTGCAGCTGGTGCCCAAGATGCTGCGCGAACTGCGCCCGGATCTGACGATCGGTTTCTTCCTCCACATTCCGTTCCCGCCGGTGGAATTGTTCATGCAGTTGCCCTGGCGCACCGAGATCATCGAAGGGCTGCTGGGGGCCGACCTGGTGGGCTTCCACCTGGCCGGCGGTGCCCAGAACTTCCTGATCCTGTCGCGGCGGTTGATGGGGGCCGAGACCTCACGCGGCGCTGTCGGGGTGCGCTCCCGTTTCGGTGAAGTGCAGTTCGAGAACCGCAACATCCGGGTAGGCGCCTTCCCCATCTCCATCGACTCCGGCGCGCTGGACCAGGCCGCGCGCGACCGCAACATCAAACGCCGCGCCCGCGAGATCCGGGCCGAGCTGGGCAACCCCCGCAAGATCTTGCTGGGTGTGGACCGGCTGGACTACACCAAGGGCATCGACGTGCGGCTCAAGGCGCTCGACGAGTTGCTCGCCGAAGGGCGCGCAAAACGCGACGACACCGTGCTGATCCAGCTGGCCACACCCAGCCGCGAGCGCGTGGAGAGCTACCAGATTCTGCGCAACGACATCGAGCGTCAGGTCGGCCACATCAACGGCGAGTACGCCGAAGTCGGCCATCCGGTGGTGCACTACCTGCACCGGCCGGTCCCGCGTGATGAACTCGTCGCGTTCTTCGTGGCCAGCGACGTCATGCTGGTCACCCCGTTGCGCGACGGCATGAACCTGGTCGCCAAGGAGTACGTCGCCTGCCGCAGCGACCTGGGCGGCGCCCTGGTGCTGTCGGAATTCACCGGTGCCGCAGCCGAATTGCGGCAGGCTTATCTGGTCAACCCGCACGACCTCGAACGCGTCAAGGATGCGATCGAGGCGGCACTCAACCAGTCCGAGGAAGAGGGTCGGCGCCGGATGCGGGCACTGCGGCGCCAGGTGCTCGCCCACGACGTGGACCGCTGGGCCAGGGCGTTTCTGGACGCACTGACCGAATCGCGTCCCGACGGCTCTGACTGAACCCATGGTGTTGCCGCCGAAACGCTGTGATACTCAGATGCAGCAAGAGCACGGTAGAGGAGTTTGATGTGAGAATCCGTCGCGGACTTGCCGTCGGCGCCGTCGCCAGCGCGACTGTCGCAGTAGGAATGGCGTTGGATTCCGACAGCCCTGCCTACGCGCTCGGGCCGCCGGCCGACGGTAACTATGCCCTCAACGAGGCCGGGGTGTCCGGTGCTGTCTGGGCGATCACGACGTTGTGCGCTCAGCCGTCGGGAACCCGCAATATGAACGACTATTCGGACCCGATCGTGATAGCGATGAACTGCGCACTGAACGTGGTCGCCACGACTCCGGCGAACAACACCCGCGCCGAGCATATCCAGAACTTCAGCGGGCGGGCCCGGATGAGCAGCATGCTGTGGAGCTTCGATGTGAAGAAATCGGAAGGCATTGCGTGCCCGGGCGGCGGATTCGCCGCAACCAACGAAACTTACGCGTTCAGCGACGAGACCATGAGCGGCACCCACACGATCCTCAACGACGCGGTGTGCGGCCTCCAGCCGGGTATGCGCAAGGAACCGTTCTCGCTGGCGTTGACCGGACCGGCGCCCAGCCCCGTCGAGCGTTACCCCTTGCGGTGCAACGAAATTGCAATTTGTTTCTGAGATCGACTCAGATCGGTGCGATATGAGCGATCAGCCACTTGCCGTCGATCCGCTGAAACTCCACCCGTAGCCGGCTGCCGTCGTAGATGGGCTGGCGCGTCTTGTCGGTCACGATGCGGTTCATGTACACCATGACCGTAGCCGAATTCCGTTGAGCAGCAATGACTCCCACGCCCACAACGCTGGCCTGCACCACGACTTCGCGTTTCTTGGCCTCCGGGATGATCTTCTCGTTGACGCCCTTCTTGAACTCCTGTCGGTAGGCGGGAGTCAACAGTGGGAACGCGTCGGTCAGGGTGCGCTCGACGGTCTGGAAGTCATAACCGAAGACCTGCGGGATCTCCTTCTCGGCCAGCTTCGGCAGGGTCTCACGGGCGGCCTGCGCGCCGCGCGCCTCGACCCGATCCCAGTAGAACCAGCCGCCGACCGCCGACAACCCCACCACCACTGCGATCGCCAGGATCGCGGCGGCTGTGAACAGCCGCCGCAGCCATCGCATCAGTTGCCCCCGTTGGGGTACATCAGGTCGTAGCCGGTCATCCGGCCGGCGTCGTCCTCGTGCACGACGACCCGCAACCGGTAGGGCTCGGACGGTTTGTTGACGCCGTCGATGTCGGCGACGGTCACCCGCACCGACACCAGCACCGACGCGTTGCCGCTGACCTCGTCGATGGCTTCGAGCGCGGCGCCGTTGACGACAGCTTCCGACGTCGCATTGGTCTTGCGGTACAGGCTCTTGAGGAACTCGATGTTCTCGCTGCCGAACTTGCTCCGTAGCGGGCCGCTGGTGCCGTTGACGAACCGGTTCACCGACTCGTCGATGGTGTCCGGCGTGTAGCTGTACATGTTGACCACGGTCTGCGCGCCGGCGTCGACGAACCGCTGCTCACGGGCCTGCCGCGCCTCGGCGTGCCCGTGCTGCACAAACAGGACCGCGACGCCCGAAGCCAGGACGGCGATCGCCAGCAACGCGGCCGCGAACGAGATCCAGCCGACGAGCCGGGTATGGGCCGGTCGGCGCCGCGGCGGGCCGAGCTTGCCCGCGGGCTTGCTCAGCTTGACCGAGCGTTCGACCCTGGGCTCGGCGACGACCGTCTCGGCAGCGGCTTCGGTCGGGTCCGTGCCGTTCGATTCGGCTTTCGGGGGCCCCGCGGCGCGCGAGGCCTTGCGGCGCACCCGCGGCGCCGTCAACTGGTCATCTGTCAACACCAAATCCAACTGCAATTCGTCAAAGCGCTTTGGGCGCAAGCATCAGGTCCACCCAATTCTCCGCGCCGGACGTGCCCGTCACGCCGGACGCGAAGATACCAGTGCCGCCCGCGGGGTCGTTGAACCGGCCGGTGGCCGGGTCATAGGTGGTGTAGGCCGCACCGGCGGCCTGTGGCTCGGCACCCGGCGCCGGACCGGTACCCAGGGGTGGCCCGGGCGGCTCGAGGTACTTCGGGTACGGAAGCTGAGGTGGCACCGGCGGATAGTTCGGCGGCATGTACGACGGGTTGCCCGGCGGCGGCCCGCTGTTGTTGGGAGGCGGCGGGTCGTAGGCCGGTTGGTGTGGCGCCGGGCCCGGGCCCGGTATCACCCCGGGCGGGGGCGGCCCGACGATCGGGATACCCGGATCCGGGTCGGCTCCTGGCGGTACGTACGGAAAGTGGTTGGGCGGCAGGATATTCAGCCCGTTGGTCACCGGGGTCCCGTACGGGATCGGGGGTCCGCGCCACGGGTTGGTGCCGACCGGCACGTAACCGCGGGGGTCCCGGCACAGCTGCACGGTGGGTGCCCGTTTCCCGGGGAATTCCTGACACGGATAGTTGCGCGCACCGCGCACCGCGCTGGGGTCGTTCTGGGCGGTCTTGCAGTACAGGTCGCGTGGTATCTCGCGGACTGTTTCGTCGGCGGGCGTGCGGATCAGCGGTGCGGGTATGAAGCCGGTGTTGCACTGCGGCGGGTCGTTGAGATCGAGCTTGAAGTCCAGCTTGGCGCCCTCATCCTGGGGTTGACCGCCGGCCGCCGTGGTGATCGCGGCAAACAGCGCCGGAAAAACCACCAGTAGCTGCTCGATCGTCTTGTGGTAGATGACGCCCACCCGGCCCAGATTGGCCATGTTGGCCGCCAGCGCCGGGAACGACGGTCGGATGCCGGTGAACGTCTCGTTGGCCTGGTCGATCGCGTCCGGTGCGGTGGACAGGGTGTCGCGCAACTGCGGGTCGGCGCGCCGGACTTCGGAGGTCAGCCGCGCCAAACCATCCGACAGTGTCCTGATATCGGCGCCGGCGCGCACCTGGGCCTGCAGGAACGGACCGGCCTGATCGATCAGCTGCGAAACCTGGGGATAGTTGGTGTTCGCCTCATCCACCAGCAGCCGGGCCGATTCGATCAGCCTGGCCATCTCCGGGCCGGTGCCGTTGGTCGCGACGAACGCCTCGTGCAGTACCTCGCGCAACCGCGTGTTGCCCAGACTGCCGACCAAGTTTTCGGCCTTCTTCAACAGGTCGGCGACGTCCTGGCCGATACGCGTGTTGTTCCGGTCGATCTTCGATCCGTTGCGCAACTTGTCCGACGCCGGGTTCTTGGGCGGCGTCAACTCGATGTACTGCTCACCGATCGCCGACACGCTCTTGACCATGGCCGTGACATTGGCCGGAATCGGAGTTTCACTGTTGAGCCGCATCTCGGCGGTGACGCCGTTGGGGTTGAGTTCCACCGACTCGACCCGCCCCACCGCAACACCGCGGTAGGTGACGTTGGCGTTCTTGTAGAGACCGCCGCCCGCCACGAAATCAGCACTCACACCGTAGGTTCCGATGCCGAACGTGGCCGGCAACCGCAGGTAGAAAATCGCCATCACGACGAGCGTCATCACGGTGATGGCCGCAAACACGGACAGCTGAATCTTGGTGAGTCTGTCGATCATCGTTGCCCGCCTCTACTGTGTCGCCGTGCCGGGCGGAATCTTGAACGGGTCGGCCGCTTGTCCGGACAGGTTGGCCAGTTCGCCCATCAGGAAGTTGGGCGGGTTGAGGACTTCGTCCATATGCATCATGTTCGGGTCCAGCGCGTAGGACGTGGTGAAGAAGGTCTCACCGAGGCGACGCAGCGTCAGGTCAAACGTGGTGAACACGTTGAGGTAGTCCCCTCGGACCGCTTGCTTGATGCCGAAGTTGGGGAACGGGAAGGTCAGCATGATCTGCAGCGCGGTGACGAAGTTCTTGCGGCTGTCGTTGAGCGCCTTGATGACCGAATAGAGGTCCTTGAGGTCCGCTGCGAAGTCGGTCTTGGTCTTGGACAACACATTCGACGTGACCATCGCGAGTTTGCGCAGCGAGGAGAACGCTTCGACGATGTGGTCCCGATTCTTGTTGAGCACGCGCAGCGCCTCCGGCAGGGTGTCCAGCGCCCGGCCCAGATTGTCCTTGTCGCGCGCCAGTATGGCCGAGAACCGGTCCAGCCCTTCCACGGCAGCGATGATGTCGTCGACCTGCCTGCGGAGTCCGGACGCCAGCTCCGCAAGTCTGGGCATCAGGTCGCGGAACTGGCCTTGACGACCGGCGACGGCTCGATAAGTCTCGTCGGTGATCTCTTCCAGCGCCCCGACGTTGCCCTTGTTGACCACCACACCCAGCGCCGACAACACCTCCTCGGTCGTCGGGAAGCGGCCGGTGCGCGACTCCGGGATGCGGGACCCGTCGCGCAGCTTGTCCTTCGCTGGGGGCTGGTCGGTCGGTTTTGCCAGCTCGACGTGCTGCGAACCCAGCAGCGAAGTCTGGGCAACCTTGGCGGTCGCGTTCGCCGGCAACACCACGTTCTTGTCCAGCGCCAATTTGACCGCAGCGTAGAAGGATCCGTCGGCACGCTGCTGGGCCGCAATCCCGGCCACGCTTCCGACGGTGACGTCGTCGACCATGACCGGCGAATTCTGCGGCAGCGTAGCCACATCCGGCAGCTCGACGGTGATCGAATACGCACCACCGCCGTGACCGGCGGTGCCCGGCATCGACAGCGAATTCAACCCGCCGAAGGAACACCCGGCCAGCACTGTGCTGCTGGCCAGTATCACGGTGCCACGCAACCAGATCCGCCTCATCGGCCAGCTCCTTGCTCGGCGGGCAGCGGGCCCGGCAGCGCCGGCGCCGAGGCCGGTCCCGGGGCGGACGCCGGACCCGGTGCGGACGCCGGACCCGGCGCGGGACCATAGCCCGGCGGAGGCCCGGGAGCCGTCGGGACGAACAAGCTCTGCAGATCGGTGGCGGCCCCCGGTGCCCCGGGCTGCGTCCCTGATCCCTTGGCCGGAATCCAGGTGAACTCCGGCACCGGTGTCTCGGCTTTGGCCTGGGTCGCGGGGGTGTCGTAGATGATCTGACCCTTGTAGGCCGTGATGTTGTTGAGCGGGTGGAACATGACCGGCGGGTAGTTCGCGGTCAGCCGGCGCAGTACCGGGCCCAGTCGCTCGCGGCAGAGCTCGGAGCGCCGGAAGTAATCCGGTCCCGACGGTCCGCCCTGGGTGTCGAAGGATCCGCCGCAGATGAACTGCACGGGGTTGGTGAAGTTGGGCAGCGAAAGCAACCCGTTGAGGGTGCCCTGGGCCGGGTCGTAGATGTTGTAGAAGTTCGTGATGCCGGGTCCCGCTACATGTAAGACCTGCTCGATGTTGTCGCTCTCGCTGTTCAACGTCTGGGTGAAGTCCTTGAGCTGATCGACCGTTTCGATCAATGTCGAATGGTGCTCGTGCAGGAACCCTTTGACGTCCGTCAGCGCCTGGTTGAGCGTGCCCAGGGTGGTGTCCAGATTCCGCGAACTGTCGGCGAGCACCTGCGACACCGACGCCACGTGCCCGGCGAATTGAACGATCTGCTCGTTGCTCTGCGACAGCGCCTCGACGAGGATCTGCAGGTTCTTGACGGTGCCGAAAAGGTCGCCGCGCGAATCGCCGAGGCGCCCGGCGACTTGCGACAGTTCCAGTAGCGCGCTGTGGAACGAGTCGCCGTTGCCGTTGAGGGTGTCCGCGGCCTGGTTGATCGCCGAACCCAGCGGGCCTTGCAGCTCGCCCGCGGCGGGACTGAGCTGAACCGACAACTGGGTCAGGGCTTCCTTGATCTCGTCCCACTCCACAGGGACAGCAGTTCGGGACAGATCGATGCTGGCACCGTCGGGAAGCGCGGGACCGCCGGTATAGGCCGGCGAGAGCTGAATGAACCTGGCCGCCACCAGGTTCGGCGACATGATCACGGCCTTGGCATCGGCCGGAATCTTGATGTCCTCGGACACGTTCATGACGATTCTGACGTCCGATGCGCGAGGTTCGATCGACTCGATCTCGCCCACCGGAACGCCCAGGATGCGCACCTCGTCTCCCGGGTATAGCCCGACCGAGGAGCTGAAGTAGGCGGTCAGCTTGCGGCCACCGCCGGTCGCGGAGAACAACACGTACGCGCCACCGACCAGCGACGCGACCAGCGCGACGATGGTGATGGCCCGCAGCCCTTTGCTGCCGAAGCGTTGCTTGGTCGTCATGGTGACTTGGGCCTGATCGTCCAGCGCTCCTGGATCATGCCGCGCAGATAGTCAGCGAGGCTGTCCGGAAGCTTGTTCGGCTGGAAGACGAAGTCGAACATCGTCGCCACCAACGGCGCCGGGATCGCGCCGAAGACGTTGACGTTGAATCCGGGTCCCGAGCTGACCACCTCGCCGAGCGTGGTCGCGTAGGTGGGCAGCCGCTTCAGCGCCTCGGTGATGTAGTCGCGGCGCTCGTTGAGGTTGGCCAGCACCTGGTTGACCTTGGTCAGCGCCGGGCCGAACTCCTTGCGGTTGTCGTTGACGAAACCGGACAGCTGCGCGGAGACGTCGTCGATGCCGGCGATCAGGGCGCTCAGCGAAGCGCGGCGCTCGTCGAGTTCCGCAAACAGCTGGTTGCCCTCGTCGACCAGGCTCTTGACCTGCCCGGCCCGTTGCGCCAAGACCGCCGTCACCGACTTCGCGTGCGCCATCAAGGTCTGCAACGCGTCGTCCCGGCTGTTCAACGTGCGCGACAGCGTCGTCACGCCGTCCAGCGCGCCGCGCAGTCCCGGAGTGGCGTCGTGCAGCGTGTCGGTGAGTGCCCGCAACGCCTGCTCGAATTGGGGCTTGTTCAGGTTGCTGGCGTTCTGGCCCAGATCCTCGAGTGCGCCCGCCAGGGTGTAGGGCGTGGTCGTGCGGCTCAACGGGATCGTTGCCGCACGCCCGGACCCGGCGGGACTCACCGCTATCGAGCGCTCGCCGAGGATGGTGTCGGTGCGGATCGCCGCGAGCGACTGGTCACCGACGTTGATGTGGCGCTCCACGTCGAACACGATCTTGGCGCTGTCGCCGGCCAACGTCACCTCGGTCACCTTGCCGACCTTGACGCCGGAGATCAGGACGCTGTTTCCGGGACTTATCCCGCCCGCATCGCTGAAATAGGCCTGATAGCTCCTGCCCTGCGGCCAGAAGGGCAACTTGGAGTAACCGAAGGCGACGAGCATGACCGACACCACGACGACCAGGCCGATTACTCCGGTGCGCAGCGGGTCACGGTCGCGCGAGCTACTTGGCAAAGGAGCACCTCCCTTTACTCGGATCGACCGAGCCGCCCAGACCCAGTCGGATGTCGGAACCGGCCGGACCGTTGATCTTGATGGTGACCGAGCAGAAATAGATGTTGAAGAACGATCCGTAGGTGCCCAGCGCGGAGAGCCGGAGGTAGTCCTCGCCGAGTTGCTCGATGTCGTTGTTGAGCTCGGCTTTGCGGGTGTCCAGTTCGGTCGCGAAGGGCCGGGCGTTTTCCAGCACACCCTGCAGCGGTCGGCGCGAGTTCCGCAGCAGATCCGTCAGGTCCGTGGTGGTCGAGGCCAGCGGCGGAATGGCACCGGCGATCGGATCCCGATTCTTGGCCAACCCGTCGATCAGCTGTTGCAGCTGGTCGACGCTGCTGGAGAATTGCGCGCTGCGCTGGTCGATGGTGCCCAGCACGGTGTTGAGGTTGGAGATCACGTCGCCGATGAGCTGATCGCGTTTGCCCAGTGTCGACGAGAACGCGCTGGTGTCACTCAACACGTTGGCCAACGCCCCGCCCTGGCCCTGCAACAACTCGATGACGGCGCTGCTGATCGTGTTGATCTTGTCGGCGTCCAGGCCTTTCAGCACCGGCTTCAACCCGCCCAGCAGCGCGTCGAGATCCAGCGCGGGCTGCGTGTGCGCGGAGTCGATGGTGCCACCGGACGGCAGCTTGCGCAGCTCGCCAGGCCCGGAAGTGATCTCCAAGAACCGGTCGCCGACCAGATTTTCGTACCGGATCACCGCCCGGGTGGACGAGTACAGCGTGTAGCGGCTGTCGACACCGAATTCCACGTCGACGGTGTTGTCGGTGTTGAGTTTGACCCCGGAAACCGCACCGACCGGCACGCCGGCGATGCGCACCTTCTGGCCGCCCTTCAACTTGGAAGCGTCGATGAACGTGGCGTGATACGTGCTTTCCGAGCCGAACCGGAAGTCGCCGAACACCACCAGGAGCGCCGCACTGACCAGGAGCATCACCACCGCGAAGATGCTGACCTTGATGACCATCGACCGGTGCGATGGCATGCCGCCGGCCGCCATCAGAAGTCGTCCCGTTCTGCGAAGGCGCCGTGAAACAGGAATTGCAGGGTCGACGGGGCGTCGAACTGCACTTCGGTGAACGGCTCGTAGGGGATGAGCGCATTGTCGGTGACCAGGAACGGTGCCCGGTAGAACGAGCCGCCGGTCTGCTTGGTCGGAATGTCAGGCAATCCGCGGCAGTTCGGCCCGCCGGAGGCGTTGACGATCGGGAGGCTCTCTGGATAGGTGTAGGCAGGCGCGCCCAGCACGAAACTCGAGGACGTGAACAGACCGGCTTTCTTGACTCCGAGCAACGGGGCGAACTCCTTGACGCCGCGGTCGATGCCGGCCAGTAGGCAGCCGAATTCCGGCGAGTAGTCCGCCGCCACCTTCAGCGGGGCCCGCAGCCTGTTGACGGTGGCGATCAGATTCTCTTCGGCCGGAGCCAGCGTCTCGTAGCCGTTGTTGGCCAACCCGATCGTGGCCAACAAAGTGGTGTTGAGGTTGTTCTGCTGATCCACGACCGTCCTGCTGAGGGTCGGCAAGTTGCCCAACACCGTGTTCAGGTCGGGTGCGGCGTCACCGTAATAGCCGAGGGCGAGCCCCGCCTGCCGGAAATCTTCCTGCAACGCAGGCAGTTTCGGATTCGCCTGGCGGGTAAGGGTGTTCAGTCCCGTCAGCGTCCCACCGAGGTCGTCGCCGTGGCCACGCAGCCCTTCCGACAGCGCACTCAGCGTTCCGTTCAGCTCGACCGGATCGACCTTGTGCAGCACGTTCATCAGCGACTCGAAGAGGGTGTTGACTTCCAGCTGAACGGCTTTGGCTTCGACGTGGGCGCCCGGGCGCAACGAGGTGGGCGCCGGCGCCTGGGGCGGGATGAATTCCACTGACTTGGCCGCCGAAGATGGTGTTGCCGGCGATGTGCACCGTCGCGTTGGACGGGATGTAACGCATGTCGTCGCTGGTGATGGCCAGCGTCAGCCGTGCCTGGTCACCGCTGTAACTGATGTCCTCGACTTTGCCGACCTGAATGCCTCGATACTTGACCTTGGCGCCTTTCTCCATGACCAGACCGGCACGTTGGGAGGACACGGTGACCGTCTCTGTCGACGTGAACGCCGCGGTGTAGGACAGGTAGGTCAGGACCGCCGACGCCACCAGCAGGACACCCAACACCGCCGCGGCCACCCGGCCTGCGGTCCGTCGTGATCCGGTATCTGACATGCCCGTTACCCCGAGAGGTTGAAGTTGCCGGTCGCGCCGTAAACGGCGAGCGAGATGAGCAGGGTGATGACCACCACCACGATCAGCGAGGTGCGTACCGCTTGCCCGACAGCGATGCCGACACCAACCGATCCCCCGCTGGCGTTGTAGCCGTAATAGGTGTGTACCAGCATCACGGCGATCGACATCGCGATCGCCTGTGCGAACGACCACAGCAGGTCGGACGGGATGAGGAAAGTATTGAAGTAGTGGTCGTAGAGGCCGGCGGACTGCCCGTTGATGAACACCGTGGTGAAGCGAGCGGCGAAGAACGCCGCCAGCACCGACAACGAGTAGAGCGGAACGATCGCCACCAGGCCCGCGAGCAAACGTGTCGACACCAGATACGAAACCGAGTGCACCGCCATGCATTCGACGGCGTCGATCTCCTCCGACACCCGCATAGCCCCTAGCTGGGCGGTGGCGCCGGCGCCGATCGTGGCAGCCAATGCGATGCCGGCGATCACCGGCGCGACGACGCGGACGTTGAGAAAGGCCGAGAGGAAACCGGTGAGCGCCTCGATGCCGATGTTGCCCAGCGACGAGTAACCCTGCACCGCGATCACGCCGCCCGAAGCCAGCGTCAGGAATGCCGCGACCCCGACCGTGCCGCCGATCATGATCAGTGCGCCCGCGCCCAGCGTCATCTCGGCGATCAGCCGGATGGTCTCCTTGCGATAGCGGGTGAGGGCGTTGGGCACGTAGCGGAAGGTCTCCCCGTAGAACAACGCCTGCTCGCCGAAGCTGTCGACCGGTTCAGCGAACTTCGACAAGAAATTGCGTAGGCGAAAGGTGACGTCGTAGCTCATCGCACACTCACCATCGCTCGTCCGTCGTCATTTGTTACCCCGCCCCCCAGTCGCCTACTTAGCCGAGATTCTGACGCCGATGGCGGTCAACACCACGTTGATCACGAACAGACAGATGAACGCGTAGACGACGGTTTCGTTGACGGCGTTCCCGACGCCCTTGGGTCCGCCTTTGACGGTCAGACCGCGATAGCACCCGACCAGGCCGGCCATCACGCCGAACAACAATGCCTTGACTTCGGCGAGGATCAGCTCGCGCAGCCCGGTCAGCACGGTCAGACCGTTGATGAACGAACCCGGATTCACGCCCTGCAAAAAGACCGAGAAGGCGTAGCCACCGGACAGTCCGATCAGGCATACCAGGCCGTTGAGCAGCACCGCTACCAACATGGAGGCCAACACTCTGGGCACCACCAGTCGCTGGATCGGGTCGATGCCGAGCACCCGCATCGCGTCGATCTCCTCGCGGATGGTGCGTGCGCCCAGGTCCGCACAGATGGCGGTGGCCCCGGCGCCGGCGACGACGAGCACGGTGACGATCGGGCCCAGCTGGGTGATGGTGCCGAATGCCGTTCCGGCACCGGACAAGTCAGCGGCACCGATCTCGCGGAGCAGGATGTTCAGGGTGAAGGCGACCAGCACGGTGAACGGGATGGAGACCAGCAACGTCGGGACCAGGGACACCCGCGCGATCATCCAGGTCTGGTCGAGGAACTCCCCGAATTGAAATGGCCGCCGGAAGGCGGCACGGGCAGTGTCTATCGACATCTCGAAGAAACCACCGACGCCTCGGGCCGGCACGGCAAGCTTCTGCAACAAAACCGGGTCCTCCAATCTGCGGCTCGCGGCGATTTTTCTTGACCGGAAACACACCGTTGGATGACTCGTTGCTTGGTGTGAGCGGGCTCATATTAACTAGAACAAGTTCTGGGTGTCGATGAACCCCGCAATTTTTTGCAGCGAAGATGCACACCTGGTACTTCGGCACTGTCGACTTGCGGGTCGTCTTTCGGGATCAGTCCATCAGCGCGGTGGCGGCGAAGTTGCGATCCGGGTCCCGGCCGGCGAAGTAGCCCTGCATAGTCGTGCTCAGCTCAGCGGGCTCCCAGGCCGCGGCGCCGGCATCGAACTGGTGCTCCACCGTCGGCGCGGCAACCAGCGTCACCTTCGGGCCGTAGACGATGAACACCTGCCCGTTGACCTCGGCCGCCGCCGGGGAGGACAGGAACCCGACCAGGGTCACCACGTGTTCGGGTGAGAGCGGGTCGATCTCGCCGTCTTCCGGCGCGGCACCGAACACGTCGGCCGTCATCGCGGTGCGGGCGCGCGGGGCGATCGCGTTGGCGCACACCCCGTAGCGGCTCAGCGCGCGGGCAGCGGTCAGCGTCAGCGAGATGATGCCCGCCTTGGCGGCGCCGTAGTTCGCCTGCCCGACCGGGCCGACCAGTCCGGCCTCCGAGGACGTGTTGACGATGCGGCCGTAGACGCGGCCTTCCTTGGCTTCTTTCGCCTTGGCGCGCCAGTACGTTGCGGCGTTGCGGGTGAGCAGAAAGTGGCCGCGCAGGTGCACGGCGATGACCTGGTCCCAGTCCTCGTCGGTCATGTTGAACAGCATCCGGTCGCGGGTGATGCCGGCGTTGTTGACGACGATGTCCAGCCCGCCCAGTCCGTCGGCGGTGGTCAGCAGTTCGTCGGCGGTTTCGCGGGCGCTGATGTCCCCGGCGACCGCGACCCCCTTGGATCCGGCCGTGCCGATCTCGTCCAAGACATCCGAGGAATCCAGCGCGGCGGCGATGTCGTTGACGACGACGGTGGCGCCCAACCGGGCCAGGCCGATCGCCTCGGCGCGGCCCAGGCCGGCGGCGGCACCGGTCACCACCGCGACCTTGCCGGACAGATCAGTCGCGTTGTTGCTGCTCAATTTATGAATACCTCTAGTTTCTGGTCAGTCTTCCCGTAACAGGGCTGCGCGCGGGCATTCGGCGATCGACTGCTCGGCCAGATCCTCCTGGTCACTGGGAATGGGATCGGTCTTCACCACGGCATAGTCCTCGTCGTCCAGGTCGAAGATATCCGGGGCAATGCCTAAGCACACGGCGTTACCTTCGCACCGGTCACGGTCCACTTTCACTCGCACGGCATCCTCCTGGAACCTGGGCTGGGAGTTAGGGAATACGCGTTATTCGAACTCGGTCTTTGTCTAGCATCTGTCTAGCACCACCATAGGGCTCCGGTCCGCATCAGGGAACGGTCGCTGGATTCAGAGACTAGAACGTGTTACAACCGGGGTGGCCGATGGGTATCCGCTGGTGTCGATGACGGCGGCTGCGCCGGTACCTGGAATTGACGCGATCGCTTGATCGGAGGCGGCGGGAATGCACATCAGTTACACCCCCGAACAGGAGGAGCTGCGTCGCGAGCTGCGCTCGTACTTCGCCGGTCTGATGACTCCGGAGCGTCGCGAGGCGCTGAGTTCGGTACAGGGCGAGTACGGCACCGGCAACGTGTACCGCGAGACCGTCGCGCAGATGGGCAAGGACGGGTGGCTCACCCTGAACTGGCCGAAGGAGTACGGCGGTCAGGACCGCTCGCCGATGGACTCGCTGATCTTCACCGACGAGGCCGCCATCGCTGGCGCTCCGGTGCCGTTCCTGACCATCAACAGCGTGGCGCCCACGATCATGGCGTTCGGCACCGACGAGCAGAAGAAGTTCTTCCTGCCCAAGATCGCCGCCGGGGACCTGCACTTTTCGATCGGCTATTCCGAGCCGGGTGCCGGCACTGACCTGGCCAACCTGCGTACCACCGCGGTGCGCGACGGCGACGACTACGTGATCAACGGTCAGAAGATGTGGACGAGCCTGATCGCCTACGCCGACTGGGTGTGGCTGGCCGTGCGCACCAACACCGAAGCCAAGAAACACCGCGGCATCTCGATGCTGGTGGTGCCCACCACCGCGGAAGGTTTTTCCTGGACCCCGGTGCACACCATGGCCGGCCCGGACACCAGCGCTACCTACTACACCGACGTGCGGGTTCCGGTGACCAACCTGATCGGCGAGGAGAACGCGGGCTGGAAGCTGGTCACCAACCAGCTCAACCACGAGCGCGTCGCGCTGGTCTCGTCGGCGCCGATTTTCATGGCCCTGCGGGAGGTCCGCGAGTGGGCGCAGAACACCAAGGACGACGGCGGGGCGCGGCTGATCGACTCGGAGTGGGTGCAGATCAATTTGGCCCGCGTGCACGCCAAGGCCGAGGTGCTCAAGCTGATCAACTGGGAGCTGGCTTCTGCCGATGCCGCGTCGTTGAATCCGGCGGACGCCTCGGCGGCCAAGGTGTACGGCACCGAGCTGGCCACCGAGGCCTACCGGCTGTTGATGGAGGTGCTGGGCACCGGAGCCACGCTGCGGCAGGACTCCCCCGGCGCCCTGCTGCGCGGCCGGGTCGAGCGGATGCACCGGGCGTGCCTGATCCTGACCTTCGGCGGCGGCACCAACGAAGTCCAGCGCGACATCATCGGCATGGTCGCCCTGGGCCTGCCCCGCGCCAGCCGCTGACCCTTCACAGAACGGGACATTTCATGGATTTCTCGACGACCGAAGCAGCCCAGGACCTCGGTGGCCTGGTCGACAGCATCGTCGACGCGGTGTGCACACCCGAGCGTCAGCGTGAGCTCGACGGCCTCGAGCACCGGTTCGACCGCGAGCTGTGGCGCAAGCTGATCGACAGCGACATCCTGACCAGTGCAGCCCCGACCCAGGTCGGCGGCGACGGCTTCGGGGTGCTCGAGCAGGTCGCGATCCTGGTGGCGCTCGGGCACCAGCTGGCGGCGGTGCCGTACCTGGACTCGATCGTGCTGGCCGCCGGCGCCCTGGCCCGGTTCGGTTCCGAAGAGCTGCAACGTGATTGGGGCGCCCCCGCGGTGAGCGGTGAGAAGATCCTGACAGTGGCGCTGGACGGCGAGATGGGCGAAGGTCCGGTGCGGGCCTCCGGCCATGGTGATGGCATTCGGTTGACCGGCACCCGCACCCAGGTGAGCTTCGGCCCGACCGCCGACGCGTTCCTGGTTCCAGCCGAAACCGATTCCGGCACAGTCGTTTTCCTGGTCGCCGCGGACGACCCGGGTGTGACGGTCACCCCGTTGCAGACCACCGGACTGGGCAGCGCGGGACATCTGGCGCTGGACGGCACCGAGGTGCCCGCCAGCCGCAAGGTTGGTGACGCCGTCGTCGTCGCCTGGTTGCGCACCCTGGCAACCCTCGGCCGCAGTGCCTACCAACTCGGGGTACTGGAGCGCGGTCTGCAGCTGACAGCCGAATATGCCCGCACCCGTGAGCAATTCGACCGCCCGATCGGCAGCTTCCAGGCGGTGGGTCAACGGCTCGCCGACGGCTACATCGACGTCAAGGGTCTGCGGTTGACGTTGACGCAGGCCGCCTGGAAGGTGGCCGAGGACATTCCCGCCGAGATCGACGTCGCGTCCGCGGCGTTCTGGGCCGCCGATGCCGGGCACCGGGTTGCGCACAGCATCGTGCACGTACACGGCGGCGTCGGCGTCGACACCGACCACCCGGTGCACCGTTATTTCCTGTCCGCCAAGGAGACCGAGTTCGCGCTGGGCGGTGCCACCGGGCAGCTGCGCCAGATCGGTCGCGAATTGGCCGAAACCCCGGTCTAGCCATTGCCCCTCGGCGCCGAGCGTGAGGCTGGACGCACATTCGACGCCGAGCGTGACGCTGGATGCACACTCGAGAGGGTTTTGAGTTGAGCGCCGACCCCACGGTCACCGAACTGCTGGTCCCGCTGGCCGAGATCGACGACCGCGGCGTCTACTTCGAGGACTCCTTCACCAGTTGGCGTGCACACCTTCGGCACGGCGCTGCCATAGCGGCCGCGCTGCGCGCCCGACTGGATCCGGCGCGTCCGCCGCACGTCGGCGTGCTCCTGCAGAACACGCCGTTCTTCTCGGCGATGCTGGTGGCCGCAGCGATGACCGGCATCGTGCCGGTCGGGCTGAACCCGGTGCGCCGCGGCGCGGCGCTGGCCCGCGACATCGAGCACGCCGACTGCCAGCTGGTGCTGGCCGACAGCGGATCGGCCGAGACGTTGGACGGCATCGACCACATGGACGTCGACTCGCACGCCTGGGCCGACCAGGTGACCGCCCATCGGGATTCCCTACCGGTGTTCCGATCCGCCTGTCCCACGGACCTTTTCATGCTGATCTTCACCTCGGGCACCAGCGGTGAACCCAAGGCGGTGAAGTGCAGCCACGGCAAAGTGGCCAGCGCCGGGCAACGCATGGCGCAGCGTTTCGCGCTGGGCCCCGACGACGTCTGCTACGTGTCGATGCCGCTGTTCCATTCCAACGCGGTCCTGGTCGGCTGGGCGGTGGCCGCGGCCTGCCAGGGTTCGCTGGCGTTGCGGCGCAAGTTCTCCGCCTCGCAGTTTCTGCCTGATGTCCGTCGCTACGGCGCGACCTACGCCAACTACGTGGGCAAGCCGCTGTCGTATGTGCTCGCCACCCCCGAGCAGCCCGACGACGCCGACAACCCGTTGCGTGCGGTCTACGGCAACGAAGGCGTACCCGCCGACATCGAACGCTTCAGCGCCCGGTTCGGCTGTCTGGTGCAGGACGGGTTCGGCTCCACCGAAGGCGGCGTGGCGATCGCCCGCACCCCCGACACCCCGCCCGGCTCGCTGGGCCCGCTGCCGGAGGGGATCGCCATCGTCGACCCTGATACCGGAGAGCCCTGCCCGCCCGGGGTGGTCGGCGAAGTGGTCAACACCGCCGGGCCGGGACGGTTCGAGGGCTACTACAACGACGCCGTCGCCGAGGCCGAGAGAATGGCCGGCGGCATCTACCACAGCGGCGACCTCGCCTACCGCGACGAAGCCGGCTATGCCTATTTCGCCGGGCGGCTCGGCGACTGGATGCGCGTCGACGGCGAGAACCTGGGCACCGCCCCGATCGAGCGGGTGCTGCTGCGCCACCCGGCGGTGGTGGAAGCCGCGGTGTACCCGGTGCCCGACCCGGTGGTCGGCGACCAGGTGATGGCCGCGCTGGTGCTGTCGCCCGGCGCGCAATTCGACGCCGACGAGTTCCGCGCGTTCCTGGCCGCACAACCCGACCTGGGGCCCAAACAATGGCCGTCGCAGGTGCGGATCAGCGCCGGGTTGCCGGGGACGGTGACGTTCAAAGTGCTCAAACGGCAGCTGTCGGCCGAGGGCGTCGACTGCGGCGAGCCCGTCTTCGCCATTGGCCGCTGATCGACCCCGTTGGCCAGCGCAAACGCGCATCGGCGGGAACAGATCCCGCTATTACGCGCGAATCCAACAACCCGCCGCCGAGACGCGATACGATCCGCGCCTAACCGCTTGCAGCATTGCGTACCCGACCGCGTCGGGCCGTTTTGAACCAGTGCGAGGTGCCGGATGTCATACCTGCTCGTAGTGCCCGAGACGATGACGGCGGTAGCCACGAATCTGGCCAGTATCGGATCGACGATCACCGCGGCCTCAGCTGCTGCTGCAGCGCCGACCACCGGTCTGTTGTCGGCCGCCGCGGACGAGGTGTCGGCGGCCGTCACCCAGTTGTTCTCCCAGCATGCGCAGGGCTATCAGACCCTCGCCGGGCAGGCCGCGGCGTTCCACGCTCAGTTCGTGCAGGCGGTGACTTCCGGCGCCGGATCCTATGCCGCCGCCGAGGCGGTCAACCTGCGATTGGCCGCCGCCGCGGCGACCGACCCCATCCAGGCGCTGCTGTCTCGTCCGATCATCGGCAACGGCGTCAATGCGACGGCCCCGGGCGCCCCCGGCGGTGACGGCGGGTGGCTGTTCGGAAACGGCGGCAACGGGGCCGCGGGGGCGGCAGGCCAGGCCGGCGGTACGGGTGGCTCCGCCGGGCTGTGGGGTAACGGGGGCATCGGCGGTGCCGGTGGCAGCGGCGGCGCGCCGGGTGGCGCCGGCGGCAACGGCGGTCTGCTGTTCGGTGTCGGGGGCGCCGGCGGACTCGGCGGCGTGGGGGCCGCCGCCGGTCTCGGCGGGCTGGGCGGACACGGCGGCAACGGCGGGCTGCTGATCGGCAACGGCGGCTTCGGCGGTCAAGGCGGCCAGGGCGGCGCGGGCGGTGGCACCGGCGGTCACGGCGGCGACGGCGGCAACGCCGGCTTCCTGCTAGGGGCGGGTGGCAACGGTGGGGCCGGCGGCTTCGGTGCGCCCGGCGCGCTCGGCGGTGGCATGGCAGGCGACGGCGGCACCGGCGGCAACGGCGGGGCGGGCGGGTTGTTCATGAACGGCGGTGTCGGCGGAGCCGGCGGCCAGGGTGGCAATGGCGGTCCCGGCATCGACTCTTTGAACCCCGCCGTGGTAGGTGGCTCCGGCGGGCTGGGCGGTAACGGTGGTGCCGGCGGGCAAGGCGGCGCCGGACCGGTGTTGTTCGGCCACGGCGGTGCCGGCGGCCTCGGTGGCCAGGGCGGGACCGGCGGCACCGGAGGGTTGGGCGCCGACAGCTCCGTCGGCATCGGGGGTACCGGAGGCACCGGAGGCACCGGTGGAGCCGCCGGACCTGGCGGGTCCGCCGGGGTATCCGGCTTCCTCTCCAACGGCGGGCTCGGTGGGGGTGTCGGTGCCGGCGGCACCGGAGGCAACGGCGGCGACGGCGGCAAGGGCGCGGGCGGCACCAACGCCTCTGTCCCCGGTACCAACGGCACCAATGGGTTCGCAGGCGGCAAAGGTGGCGGCGGCGGCCAGGGCGGGGCGGCGGTGCCGGGCGGTGTCGCCGGTACCGGTGGCACCGGCGGGGCGGGCGGCACCGGCGGTCTGGGCGGCAACGGCGCGGACGCCGTCGGCAACGGCAATGCGGGTGGCAAAGGCGGGGACGGCGGCATGGGCGGCGCGGCCGGGCTCGGCGGTGCGGCGGGCACTGGAGGTGGCGGAAAGGCCGGCGCTCTCGGAGCCGGCGGCGACGGCGGCAACGGCGGCAACGGAGCCAAGGGCAGCGTCGGGTCCAACGGCAAGAACACCTTCATCTTTAACGCCAGCCCTGGGGACGGCGCTGACGGCGGAGCGGGTGGCAATGGCGGTGCCGGCGGTGGGGCCGGCGGCACGGGCGGCACCGGGGGCACCGGTGGTCATGGTGGGAACGGCGCCGACGGTGGCAACGGCGGCAGCAACACCTCCGTTAGCAACACCCTCCAGGTCACCGGCGGCAAGGGCGGCGCCGGCGGGGCCGGAGGCGCGGCCGGGGCTGGCGGCGCGGCCAACGGTGGCACCGCGGGTGCGCTGGGCGTCGGCGGCAACGGCGGCGACGGCGGCGACGGCGGCAACGGCAGCAAGGGTGGCGGCGGCGGCAACCAGGGCTCCAACAACGGCCTGCCCGGCGGAAACGGCATCGTGGGTGGCGACGGCGGCAAAGGCGGTGCCGGCGGGGCCGCAGGCGCCAACGGTGGTCTTGGTGGCGACGGTGGCGACGGCGGTATGGGCGGCACTGGCGGCAACGGCGGTAACGGCGGCGGCGGCATAAGCGGCACGGCTGCGGCTCCCGCGGGAGGCGCGGGCGGCTCCGGCGGTACCGGCGCCAGTGGCGGCGCGGGGGGCGGCGGTGGTGACGCCGGCGGACCAGGTGGCAGTGGCGGCAAAGGCGGCACCGGTGGCACGGCCGGCAACGCGGGCGACGGCGGCACCGGCGGCAATGCGGTGCAACCCAATGCCGGCGTGGTGGACGCGCCGGATGGCGGCCAGGGCGGCACCGGCGGGCAAGGCGGTAAAGGCGGCCAAGGTGGCACCGGTGGTGCGGCCGGCGTCGGTGGTATCGGCGGGACCGGCGGCACCGGGGGCAACAGCGGCAACGGCGGCAAGGGCGGCCTTGGCGGTAACGGGGCGGTCGGCGGCACCAGCAACAGCGCTGGCGCGGCAGCCGGATCCGGGGGTCAGGGTGGTCAAGGCGGTAGCGCCGGCATCGGTGGTACTGGGGGCACCGGGGGCGCCGGCGCCACCAAGGCGCCCGCGGGCAGCGGCGGCCTAGGCGGCAACGGTGGGAACGCAGGTGCCGGTGGAGACGGCGGTAAGGGTGTTGCCGGCGGTAACACCAAGGGCTCTGGCAGCACCACCGCCGGCGACGGCGGCGCTGGCGGAAATGCCGGCGATGCCGGTGGCGGCGGCGCCGGCGGCACCGGCGGCGTGGGTCTGACCGGTGGCCAGGGCGGCAACGGTGGCAACGGCGGTCACGGCGCCAACGGTGGCACCGGTGCCGACGGTGCCGACGGTTCGCAGACCTTCACGGCCACTTACGACGCCACCGCCTCCGGTGGCGACGGGGGTGGCGGCGGCATCGGCAGCAAGGGTGGCAACCCCGGCGCCGGTGGGGCTCCCGGCGGCGCCGGCGGCTTCGGCAATCTGGGCAAGGGCGGTGACGGCGGCAACGGCGGCGCCGGGGGCAAGGGCGGCAGTGGCGCCAACGGTCTCAACACGCCGATACCCACGACGGTGGCGCAGGCCACTGCCGGCGGCAACGGCAGTCCGGACGGCACCACTGCGACCGGCGGTGATGCCGGCACCGGTACAGCCGGCAGCCCCAGCAGTGGTTCTCCGAATGGTCAGGTTCAGCAGGGCGGTAACGGTGGCAACGGCGGCGCCGGAGTCAACGCTGCCGCAGGCGGCACCGCGACCGGCGGCAAGGGCGGCCAGGGCGGCGACGGCAGTCTGTTCGGCGGACCCGGCGGCAACGGCGGAACGGGTGGCGCTGCCACCGAAAACGGCACTTCCGGAATTGCCGCAGCCGGAATCGGGGGCAACGGCGGAGACGGGAATGGCGGTGACGGCGGCAAGGGCGGAACGGGCGGCAATGCCACCGTGACCGGCGATGCCGGGAAGGCTACCGGCGGAAACGGCGGCAACGGTGGCGACGCCAATCCCGTCATCATCTCGAGCAAGGCGGTCAGCAACGGCGCCGACGGCGGAGCCGGCGGCAACGGCGGAAACGCCACCGTCGCTACCAACGGGCAGGCCTTCGGCGGCAAGGGTGGCAACGGGGGCAGCGGCGACCACGGGACGGTCAATGCCGGCATCGGCGGCAACGGTGGGCTCGGCGGTGCGGCAGGTGCCGGCGGCAGCAACGGTGGCAGCGGTGGCACCGGCGGTGCCGGCGGCGCCGGCGGTGCCGGCGGTGACGGTGCCGTCGGCGGTAAAGGCGGCGCCGGCGGCAACGGTGGCTTCACCACCGTCGGTGCTGGCTCGACGGGCTTGGGCGGCGTCGGCGGCAATGGCGGCGGCGGCGGCACCGGTGCCATCGGCGCGGCGGGCGGCGTGGGCGGCAACGGCGGCCAGGGCGGTGCAGCGGGAAGCAACGGCGGCACCGCGGGCAACGGTGGTGCGGGCGGCGTCGGCGGCGAGGGTGGCGACGGCGGCAAGGGCGGTGACGGCGGCGCGGCCGGAACCGGCTCGTCGTCCGGCACCGGCGGCACGGGCGGCACCGGTGGCACCAGTGGCGCCGGCGGTCAGGGCGGATCGGGCGGCCAGGCCGGCAACGGCAATCCGTTTGGCACGGGCGGCGCCGGGGGCGCAGCACAAACCGGGAACGCCGGCACCATCACCGGTGGCGGCACGGGTGGCGGCGGCGGCGCGGGCGGCACCGCGGGCGCCGGCGGCATCGCTTGACGTTGCCCCTCAACGGTTTTCACGGTGCTCCGGCGCTCGACCCGGCAACATGCGGCATCGCCGTCTCGGGTATCCGGCACTTCTCCTGGGGCAGCTGGTCGACCGGCGTGGCGTGGTCCACGATCAAAGTCCCGCTGGCCATCGCAGCGCTGCAGGCTGACCGCCGCAGCGCGGAGCCCCTGGTAGTCAAGGCCATCACCGAATCCGACAATCCCGCCTCCGAGCAGTTGTGGTCGCAACTCGGCGAACCGGTCGAGGCGGCGGGGCGGGTTCAAGCTGTTCTGGCCGCCGCCGGAGATTCGTCGACCATCGTCGAATCTCAGCGCCTCCGAACGGGATTCACCGCATTCGGCCAAACGGTCTGGCCGCTCGACCGGCAGGCGCTGTTCGCGGCGAACATGAGCAGCGTCCCGGAGGCCACCATCGTCATCGAACTCATGCACCGCCTGATTCCCGAACAGCGATGGGGTCTGGCCGCCAAAGGCATTCCCGCCAAAGGTGGTTGGGGACCCGGTCAGAAATCCGGATACCTGGCCCGCCAGTTCGGCATTGTGCCTGCGGCAGCAGACCATCTGGGCGTGGCCCTAGCCGCCGAGGCCGAAACGTTCGAGGCCGCAACGACTGTCGTCAACCAGCTCGCGGACTGGCTGTACGACCAACTATCCCAGCAGTGACGGCACCACCGCGTCGATCAGATGTGGGCCCGGTTCCGCGAACGCGTCGCGCAGCGCGTCGGCCAAGTCCTCGGCTGTGTTCACCCGCCGCGCAGGTATCCCCATGCCTTCGGCCATCTTCACGAAATCCATTGTCGGACGCGATATGTCGAGCAGGTCCACCGCCTTCGGTCCCGGCGCGGACCCGGCTCCGACCCGTTGCAACTCGAGGCGCAGGATGTCGTAGGCGCCGTTGTTGTAGATGACGGTGGTGACGTCGAGGTTCTCCCGGGCCTGCGTCCACAGCCCCGAGATCGTGTACATCGCCGACCCGTCGGACTCCAGGCACAGCACCGGGCGATCCGGGGCCGCCACCGCGGCACCCACGGCGGCCGGGATGCCGTAGCCGATCGCTCCCCCGGTCAGCGTCAGCCAATCATGTGCCGGCGCACCGGCGGTGGCCTGCGGCAGCAGCGGACCCGAGGTGTTGGATTCGTCGACGACGATCGCCCGTTCGGGTAGCAGCGCACCGATCACGTCGGCCGCCGACGCCGCCGTCAACGAGCCCGACGGCAGCTGCGGACGCGACGGCGCCGCTACCGGCGCCGTCGTCCCCGGGGCCAGCTCCTCGGCCAACGCCACCAAAGCCAGTCCCGCGCCGCGGCTTTCGGCCAACACGTGCACCTGACACCCCGCCGGCACCAGATCGCTCGGCATATCGGGGTAGGCGAAGAACGACACCGGCGACTTGGCCCCGGCCAGCACCAGGTGCTTGGCGCCGCTCAGCTGCGCGGCCGCGGCCTCGGCGAAGTAGCCGAGCCGTTCGACGGCGGGCACGCCGGCGCCGCGCTCCAGCCGCGTCGGGAACGTCTCACACAACAAGCGTGCACCGGTGGCCTCGGCGATGCGCGCCGCCGCGGCCAACCCTTCTCCATAAGTGGCGTCTCCCCCGATCAGGATCGTCGTCGGCTCGCCGGAACGCAGCACCGCGGCAACCGAACCGTCGTCGATCCTGGCACCCGACCACGACGTCGCGACCGCTCGCGCGGGTTCGGCCCCCTCCGACCAGGAGGCGTCGGCGGGCAGGATCAGCGTCGCGACGTGTGCCCCGGACACGCTGGCCGCGATTGCCTCGGCGGTGTCGGCTGCGACCTCACCGGCGGTCGAACTGCGGCGCACCCATCCCGAGACGGTGCCGGCAACCGCGTCGATGTCGGATTCCAGTGGGGCGTCGTACTTCTTGTGATAGGTGGCGTGGTCGCCGACGACCACCACCATCGGCACCTTGGCGCGCCGCGCGTTGTGCAGGTTGGCCAGCCCGTTCCCAAGACCCGGGCCCAGATGCAGCAACACCGCGGCCGGGCGGCCGGCGATGCGGGCGTAGCCGTCGGCGGCGCCAGTGGCCACCCCCTCGAAAAGCGTTAGCACACCCCGCATCTCGGCCACCGTGTCCAACGCCGCCACGAAATGCATCTCGGAGGTACCGGGATTGGCGAAGCACACGTCGATACCGCCGTCGACCAATGTGTTGATCAGCGCCTGAGCACCGTTCATCTGTCCACCTTTCCGTGCAGTTCCGGCAGCTTGAAGACCCGTTCGGCATTGCGCCGCAGGAAGTCCCGACGGGTCTCGTCGCCGAGTCCGAGTTCGTCGAGACCTGCCAGGGCGTGGGTGTGGGCGATCATCGGATAGTTGGTGCCGAACAGCACTTTGCGTTGCCCGGTACCGGTTTTCATGAAGCGTACGAGCTCGTTGGGCAACCGCTTGACGGTGTAGGCAGAGGTGTCGATGTAGACATTCTCGTGTTTGCGGGCTACCGCGACCATCTCCTCGGTCCAGGGATAGCCGACGTGCCCGCACACGATCACCAATTCCGGGAAGTCCAGCGCCACCTGGTCGATGTAGGGAATCGGGCGCCCGGTCTCCGACGGTCTCAGCGGGCCGGTATGCCCGACCTGGGTGCAGAACGGCACCCCCGACTCCACGCATTGCGCGAGCAGCGGATAGTAACGGCGATCGGTGGGCGGCGCATCCCACAACCACGGCACCACCCGCAGGCCGACGAACCCGTCGGCAACCCGTTGGCGCAGTTCGCGAACCGCGACCATCGGACGGTTCAGGTCGACGGCGGCCAATCCGGCAAACCTGTCCGGATGCGATGAAACCCATTGTGCGACTTCATCGTTGGACACCAGGTCCTGGTCGCCCGGACCCAGCCACGCGCTCAGCAGGCCGAACTCGACGCCCGCCGCGTCCATCGAAGCCACCGTCGCTTCGATCGGGAGGTCGGCGTCCGGGATCGACCCGCCGGTCCAGCGCCGCAGCGAGGCGAGCATGTCGCTGCGCAGGAACCGTAAGGTCGGGTGCTGCATCCACACATCGATCGTCATCGCGGCTTCGACTCTAGACGTCGAGTGCGGCGCGGGCGGCAGCGTATGTCTGCCGCGCGTACCCGCCGCCGAACAGCACCACGTGTGCCAGCAGCGGGAAGAGCTGGTGCAGTCCGACCCGGTCGCGCCAGCCGGGTTTCAGCCGATGCACCCGCTGGTAGCCGTCCAGGACGGATTCGTAATGCGGGCAGCCGAACAGCGCCAGCATGGCCAGGTCGGTCTCCCGGTGACCGCCGTGGGCGGCGGGGTCGATCAGCACCACCCCGTTCCGGGTCCACATCACGTTGCCGCTCCACAAGTCCCCGTGCAGGCGCGCCGGCGGGTCGTCGTCGTCGTAGTCACCGGCCCGGCAGCGTGTCATGACCGCATCGAGAGCGGTGCGGGTCGCGGCATCGAGTCGGGCCGCCGCGCGGTCAGTCATCGGGACCAGCCGCTCGTCGGCGTAAAACTCGCCCCAGCGACGGTGGTGCCGCAACGACATGGGCAACGGCTGCGACAACGGTCCGAAGAATCCGGGCCCGTCCCACCCGTCGGGTCCCGCGCCGAAGGCCACCGCGCCCGCGTCGTGCGTGACCGCCAGTCGGGTACCGAAGACACGCGCCGCTTCGGGGTCGGGAGCTACCGGGTCGAGTCGGCCCAACGTCAGACTGGTCGCGTCGACAGCGACCACCCGCGCGCAGGGGACGCCGCCCTCGACTCCGCCCAGCCACCGCAGCCCGGCGGCCTCGCAGGCGAAGAATCCTGCCGGGGCGCCCCGTCGCTGTTTGACGAAGTCGCTCAAGCGGTTACGTGAGCGGCATGCACATCGTCGGCCTGGCGAGCCTCGGTCTGCTCCTTGGCCCAGCGGTAGTCCGGCTTGCCGGCCGGTGAACGCTTCACCTCGTCGACGAACCAAAGACTGCGCGGCACTTTGTATCCCGCGATCTCCGAGCGCACGAAGCTGTCCAGTTCCGCCAGCGTCGGCCGTGCCCCCTGACGCGCCTGCACCACGGCCGCGACGTGCTGACCGTAACGCGGGTCGGGCACACCGACCACCAGTGCGTCGAAGACGTCGGGATGACCCTTCAGTGCCGCTTCGACTTCTTCGGGGTAGATCTTCTCCCCGCCGCTGTTGATCGACACCGAACCGCGGCCCAGCATCGTCACGGACCCGTCCTCTTCGACCAGCGCCCAGTCGCCCGGAATCGCGTAGCGCACACCGTTGATCGTCTTGAACGTCTCGGCGGTCTTCTTCTCGTCCTTGTAGTAACCGACGGGGATGTTGCCCTTCTTGGCGATGAAGCCGCGCACCCCGGAGCCGGGCTTGACCTCGTTGCCTTCTTCGTCGAGGACGACGGTGCGGTGGTCGATGGTGACCCGCGGGCCACCGCTGTGCGGCGCGTCCTTGGCCACGATGCTGGTGCCACCGAAACCGGTCTCCGAGGAGCCGATCGAGTCGGTGATCACCCGATTCGGCAGCAACTCCAGGAGTTTCTCCTTGATGCTCGGCGAGAACAGGGCCGCCGTGCTGGCCAGCAGGAACAGCGACGAGAGGTCGTACTCGTTACCCGCGTCCTGATGCGCCAGCAGCGCATCGAGCAACGGACGAGCCATCGCGTCGCCGGTGAAGAACAGCAGGTTCACCTTGTGGTCGTGGATGGTGCGCCACACCTGGTCGGCGTTGAATTCCGGTGCCAGGACGGTGGTTTGGCCGGAGAACAGCGACATCCAGGTGGCGGATTGGGTGGCGCCGTGGATCATCGGCGGGATCGGGTACCGGATCATCGGCGGGTTCGCGGCGGCGGCCTTGGCCAGGTCGTACTCGTCCTTGACGAATTCGCCTGTGGCGAAGTCGGTTCCGCCGAACAACACCCGGTAGATGTCTTCGTGGCGCCACATCACGCCCTTCGGGAAGCCCGTTGTGCCACCCGTATACAGCAGGTAGATGTCGTCGGCGCTGCGCTCGCCGAAGTCACGGTCGGGCGAGCTGTCGGCGATGGCGGCGTAGAACTCGACGCCCCCGTAGCGCTGGTAGTCGTTGTCGCTACCGTCCTCGACCACCAACACGGTCTTGACGTTCGGCGTCTCCGGCAGCACGTTGGCGACCCGGTCGGAGTACTGCCGCTCGTGCACCAGCGCGACCATGTCGGAGTTCTCGAACAGGTAGCGCAGCTCGCCCTCGACGTAGCGGAAGTTGACGTTGACCAGGATCGCGCCGGCTTTGATGATGCCGAGCATCGCGATCACGATCTCGATGCGGTTGCGGCAGTACAGACCGACCTTGTCGCCCTTCTGCACTCCTTGGTCGATCAGGTAGTGCCCCAGGCGGTTGGCCTTCTCTTCCAGTTCGGCGTAGGTCAACTGCTCGTCACCGCAGATGAGGGCTACACGGTCGGGCACAGCGTCGATGGCGTGCTCGGCGAGGTCAGCAATATTCAAGGCCACGGACCCTAAATTAGAACGTGTTACATTTCTTGACAAGCTGATGCCCAACGTCGCGCGAAAGGCGGTCACGGTGACCGAGACTCCAGCAAACGAATCCGAACCGGACGCCCTGGTCGAGCAGCGCGGTCACACGTTGATCGTCACGATGAACCGCCCGCACCGTCGCAACGCCCTGAGCACCGAAATGATGGAGATCATGGTGCAGGCGTGGGACCGCGTCGACAACGATCCCGACATCCGCTGTTGCATCCTCACCGGTGCCGGTGGCTACTTCTGCGCCGGGATGGACCTCAAAGCGGCAACCGCGAAGCCACCGGGCGATTCTTTCAAGGACGGCAGCTACGACCCGTCGCGCATCGACGCGCTCCTCAAGGGTCGCCGGCTGACCAAACCCCTGATCGCGGCCGTCGAGGGTCCGGCGATCGCCGGCGGTACCGAGATCCTGCAGGGCACCGACATCCGCATCGCCGGCGAGAGCGCCAAGTTCGGCATCTCCGAGGCCAAGTGGAGTCTGTACCCGATGGGTGGTTCGGCGGTGCGCCTGGTGCGCCAGATTCCCTACACGGTGGCGTGTGACCTGCTGCTGACCGGACGGCACATCACAGCGGCCGAGGCCAAGGAGATGGGGCTGATCGGTCACGTCGTCCCGGACGGTCAGGCACTGGCGAAGGCGCTGGAACTCGCGGAGATCATCGAGAACAACGGTCCGCTGGCCGTCCAGGCGATCCTGAAGACCATCCGCGAGACCGAGGGCATGCACGAGAACGAGGCCTTCAAGACCGACACGCAGGTCGGGATCAAGGTGTTCCTCTCCGACGACGCGAAAGAGGGTCCGCGGGCGTTCGCCGAGAAGCGCAAGCCGCAGTTCCAGAACAAGTAAGCGCCCCTTCGCCGAGCGTGTAACCACTGCCAAATCCAGGCCGAAATTTCGCAACAGCGACACGCTCGGCGAACCTGTCCGGCCCCCTTCGGCGAACCTGTCCGCCCCCTTCGCCGAACGTGTAACCACTGCCAAATCCAGGCCGAAATTTCGCAACAGCGACACGCTCGGCGAACCTGTCAGTCCCGCTCGGCGAACCTGTCCGCCCCCTTCGCCGAGCGTGTAACCACTGCCAAATCCAGGCCGAAATTTCGCAACAGCGACACGCTCGGCGAACCTGTCCGCCCCGGACGCCGAACCTGTCCGCCCCCTTCGCCGAGCGTGTAACCACTGCCAAATCCGGGCCGAAATTTCGCAACAGCGACACGCTCGGCGAACCTGTCCGCCCCGGTCGGCACACTGCGCTCATGGTCGAGCCATTTGTCGGCAGCGAAGCAATAGCGTCCGGCGTGATCACGCCCTACCAGCTGCGTAGCCGCTACACCGCGGTGCACCGGGACATCTACCTCCCGGTCCACACCGAACTGACCGCGACACAACGCGCGCATGCCGCCTGGCTGTGGTCGAAGCGGCGCGGTGTCGTTGCCGGCCAATCCGCCGCAGCGCTGCACCGCGCAAAGTGGGTTGACGACGAGCAGCCTGCACAGCTGCTCTACGACTGCCGCCGTCCCCCGCGGGGCGTCATCACCTGGTCAGACCGCATCACGCCGGACGAGACCCAGCTCATCCGGGGCATACCGACAACCACGCCGGCCCGCACCGCCTTCGACCTCGCCTGCCGGTATCCACTGGACAAAGCGGTCGCCGCCATCGACGCGCTCGCCCGCGCAACCAGACTCGACACCGCCGACATCGAGTCGCTGGCGAAGCGCCATAGCGGCCACCGCAACATCAGGCGGGCGCGACAGGCTCTCGCCCTCGTCGATCCGGGCGCGGAGTCCCCGCAAGAGACCCGGCTCCGGTTGCTGGTCATCAGTGCCGGCTACCCGCCACCGCAGACCCAGATACCGGTGTACGGCTTATACGGGGAGCTGGTCGGGATCGTCGACATGGGTTGGGAGCAACTGAAACTCGCACTGGAGTACGAGGGGGCACACCATCGCACGCCCGACCGGTTCGGCCAAGACATCGCCCGCTACGAAACGATGAACACCGATCTGGACTGGATCACCATCCGGGTCACCAGCCGCGACACCGACGGCGGCATCCTGGGACGGCTGGGGTCGGCCTGGGCGCGGCGCGGAATGCCGCCGCCCACGACTCAAGGATTTTCGAGATTGTCGACCAACTTGCCGGTGATCCGGTTGGCCACCACCTGCGCCTGATCGACGATGTCGTAACCGCACGCCACCACGTCGATGACGTACTTGGTGTGGATGGTCAGCACATGCTGGCAGAGGTATCGCGCGTTCTCCTGGTTGATGCCGGCCGTCAGCGTGGTGCCCGTCTGCTCGAACGACTTCATCACCCAGTGCCCGACGCTGCCGCTGGCATCGGCGGAGTAAGACTTGCCGTTGCACTGTTGCCAGGCCTGGGCCGCGGTTTTCAGGTAGCTGCGCGCCGCGTCGGGCGTATCGAGCGCAGCGATCCCCTGCGCGACATAGTGCGAATGTTCCCCTTGCGGTGACGATCCCACGGCCCCCCTGAGCGCCTGCCAGTCGACGCCGGACAACGAGGTGGGCGGCAGAATCATCGAGACGCCGATGCAGGTGGTGGGATCGACCTTGACCGGATCCTTCGAAAGCCTGGTGAAGCGACTCGATGTCACGAAGTTGTTGTCGCTGACCGCCGATCGCACCTCGGCCTCGGTGAGCGTCGACGACGTCAGGCCCGCGGCCAGCGGCTGATCGGTCAGCTTTCTGGTCTCGCCGCCACCGGCGGCACGCAGGACGGCGGTCGTGACGATCACTGCGACGGCGGTCAACGCGATGAGTATGCACGCCAGCACTTTTCGGTTCACGAGGCGTCCATGATCTTGGCAGCGATGGTGTCTGTCTTGGTCGCGACTCCCGACCGGTCGTCACAGACGATGACGCTAGCGATCGCGGTGCCGGCGGTTGTGACGTCCTGTTGGCAGAGGAAGCTGTCGTCGGCGGCGAAACGGTACTGGGCGGAGATCTTGTCGCGGCCATCCGCGACGATCGTCGCGGTCATCTTGACCCCGCCGGCCGAGTATTGCTGTTTATTGCAGCCCCGCCAGGCTTGCAAGCGTTGTTGCATAAAGCGATTCGCCGCGGCGGTCGACGGCGCTGTCGCGACATACTGGTCGACGCTGCCGCGGATGTCATTGCCGGTGGCGTGCAGCGTCTCCGATTGGATCGAGTTGACGCCGACGGCAGCGAAGGCCGATTTGAGGTCGATTGACTGGATGGCTGCGCACTGTTGG
This sequence comes from Mycobacterium sp. NGS67, assembly GCF_059812185.1. NCBI lineage: Bacteria > Bacillati > Actinomycetota > Actinomycetes > Mycobacteriales > Mycobacteriaceae > Mycobacterium > Mycobacterium sp. NGS67. Next base: position 58,291 of record NZ_JCALCF010000017.1, on the reverse strand, counting down.
GGCGTGACGGTGAAACCGGGCTCGGTCAGTTTCGTCGTCGAGTCGATAAGTCGGTAATTCGTTTCACCCATCACCTCGTTGACTTCCTGCACCGACAACAGCGACGGTCCGGACGCCTGCGACGACCCGGTAGTCATGAAGATGATCGGCAACGCGATCGCCACGGCGGCGACCGCACAAACCGCGGTGATGGCAACGGCATGCCGCTTCCATCGCGACTCTTGTCCTGGTCGCTCGGGGCCGGGGCGCGGCGCGGAGAACGCGGGTGCCGGTGCGACGAAGGCCGCCGGTTGCGGCCAGGGCGGCGGGGTGGCCGGCGAATGTTGCCACGGTGCGGGAGCGACGGGTCCCGGGCCGGGTCGAGACGGCTGTGGATGCGGCGCAGGTTGCGGCCCGGTGCTAGGGGTGTTGATGGCAGCACGTGCCGCCGCGATCAGTTCCTTGGTGGTGGAATAGCGCTCGTCGGGGTTCTTGGCCATCCCCTTGGCGACGACGTCGTCGAGTTGCGGTGGAATGCCGGGACGCAGCGTGGACGGGCGCGGCGGCGGCAGGGTCAGATGCCCACCCAGTTGTTGCTCGAGGCTGTCACCGGGGAAAGGTTGGCTGCCGGTCAGGCACTCGTGCATCACGCAGGTCAGCGCATAGATGTCGGCGCGGTTGTCGTTGCGGTCGCTGGTCAAGCGTTCGGGCGCCAGATAGGCCCAGCTACCGACGACGCTTCCGGTGTTGGTCAGCGACGTCTGCCCGGTCGCGCGCGCGATACCGAAGTCGATCAGATAGGCGAAGTCGTCCTCGGCCACCAGGATGTTGGACGGTTTGACGTCGCGGTGCACCAGATTGACCCGGTGCGCGGCGTGCAATGCCGAAGCCACCTGTCCGATGATGTGCAACATCCGCGTGGGTTCGAGCGGCCCTTCGGTCAATGCGGTTTGCAGGTCGCGGCCCTGGATGAGGCGCATCGTGACGAACAGCCGTCCCTCGATCTCACCGAAGTCGTAGATCGGAACCACGTGAGGTTCGTCGAGCCCGGCCGCCGAGCGGGCTTCGCGGCGGAACCGCTGCTGGTAGGTCTGATCGTCGGCGAACTGCGCGGGAAGCACCTTGAGCGCGACCACGCGCTCGGTGGCTGTGTCGAACGCTCGCCAGACCTCGCCCATGCCGCCGCGCCCCAGCAACTCGATCAACCGATAGCGGCCGAACGGCGTCCCTTCCACGTGCACCTCCCCCTAGGTTGCCTGCAGCGGTAACGATAGGGTTCGGCCACAGCATTCACCGAAGAAACTCAAAAACTCTGCCGCGGACGGGCGCTAAAACACCCGCGCGGTCGGCGTGAACACCACCGGCATCGATTCCAGTCCGGACACGAAGTTCGCCGGCCGCAGCGGCAAGGCGGACTCATCGGCCAGCCGCAGATCCGGCAGACGCTGCAACACCCGCGACGTCATCAAAGACAACTCGAGCCGCGCCAGCTGATTCCCCATGCAGAAATGGGTACCGAAGCCGAATGCCAAGTGGCTGTTGGGGTTTCGGCGGATGTCGAAGTGTTCCGGCTGATCGAACACCGACTCGTCGAAGTTCGCCGACTCGAACAGCAGCATCATCTTCTCGCCCTCGGTCAACGAGGTGCCGTGGAACTCGGTGTCCGCGGTCAGCGTGCGGCACATGTTCTTCACCGGTGAAGTCCAGCGCAGCATCTCCTCGATCGCACCGGGAAGCAATTCCGGGTCGGCCACCAGATCCGACCACTGATCGCGATGGCGCACCAGTTGCTCGGTGCCGCCGCTCAGCGTGTGGCGGGTGGTTTCGTCACCGCCGATCAGGATCAGCAGCGTCTCCATGACGATCTCTTCGTCGGCCATCCGCTGACCCTCGACCTCGGCGTTGATCAGGATCGAATAGAGGTCGTCGGTCGGCTCCGCGCGACGCTTCCCGATCAGGTCCATGGTGAACGCGGTATAGGCGGCGAACGCCTCCATCACCGTCTGAAATTCCACCGAGGTGGGGTCGATGTGCGAACTCAGTCCGCAGACCAGATCGTCGGACCACTTCAGCAACATGCTGCGGTCCTCGGGCAGCACGCCGAGCATGTCGCCGATCACCGCCATCGGCAACGGCGCCGCGATGTCGCGGACGAAGTCGCACTCGCCGCGCTCACACACCGCGTCGATCAAGGTGTCGCACAATTCGCCGATCGAGGCTTCCTTGTCCTTGACCCGCTTGCGCGTGAAGCCGGCGTTGACGAGCTTGCGACGCACCAGGTGTGCGGGGTCGTCCATGTCGATCATGTACGGCATGCCGGGCTGGTCCGGCCGGATGCCGCCGGTGCTGGAGAACAACTCCGGGTTGCGCTCGGCGTCCAGGATGGCCTGATACGTTGTCGCACCGGCCAATCCGTTGCGGTCCCGGAACACCGGCTGGTTGGCGCGCATCCACCGGTACGCCTCGCGCGCCGCGACGCCGTCGGCATAGAAGTTGCCGTCCGCCAGATCGATGTCGCGGATTGTCTCCGGGATGATCGCAGTCATCTACAGCCTCCAGTTTTCTGTTTCGAGCCCATTACAGTAAGCCCCATGCCTGTCTCGCAACACACCATCGCCGGCACCGTCCTCACCATGCCGGTGATCATCCGCAAAGCCGACCAGCACTCGGCGATGTTCTCCGTCGACGCCGCCGCCGCGCAACGTCTCATCGACTACAGCGGCCTGCAGATCTTCGAATACCTGCCCGGCCGGGCCATCCTGCTGCAGCTGCTGGTCCGCTACATCGACGGCGATCTGGGCAAGTACCACGAGTACGGCACCGCGTTCATGGTGAACAAACCCGGCACCACGGCCAGGGGCCTGCGAGCGATGGCCGACGCGGCCACCTTCATCCACCACCTGCCGGTGGACCAGGAGTTCACCCTCGAAGCGGGGCGCACCATCTGGGGTTACCCAAAGATCATGGCGGACTTCACCGTTCGCGAGGGCCGCAAGTTCGACTTCGACGTCAGCGCCGACGGCCAACTGATCGCCGGTATCGAGTTCAGCCGGGGCCTGCCGCACCCCGCGATGAAGGCACAGAACTTGACGACCTACTCCCACCTCGACGGCGTCACCCGGGAGACCTCGTCGCAGATGAGCACCTCCGGGGTGCGCACCCGCCTCGGCGGCGCCCGCATCCGGCTCGGCGATCACCCCTATGCCAGGGAACTGGCGTCGCTGGGCCTGCCCAAGCGGGCGCTGATGACGCAGTCGGTGAGCAACGTGGAGATGTCGTTCGACGACGCACGCGCCGTCTGAGCCCATCCCCATCGGGCCAATCTAGAACGCGTTCTAGCGGTCTCGCAAGCCTGCGTGTCAGGTCAGCGCGGCGAGGTCTCGTACCTGCTCAACGCTGCGAGCGCCCACCACCATCATGGTGACGCCGGATGCCTCCCACGCCTCGATCTGCTTACGCACGTAGTCCAGATCGCCGACGATCATCGCGTCGTCGACGAGTTCGTCCGGGATGGCCTTGCCGGCCTCGTCCTTGCGGTCGGACCGGAACAGTTTGGTGACCTCGTCGACCACCTCGCCGTAGCCCATCCGGCGGTAGACGTCGGCGTGGAAGTTGGTGTCCTCGGCGCCCATGCCGCCCATATAGAGCGCCAGGAACGGTTTGATCCCCTCGAACGCGGCCGCGCGGTCCTCGGTGACGACGATCTGGGCCGTCGCGCAGATCTCGAAGTCCTCCCGGCTGCGTCGGGCGCCCGGGCGGGCGAACCCCTCGTCGAGCCACTCGTTGTACATGTCGGCCATGCGCGGCGAGTAGAAGATGGGCAGCCAGCCGTCGCAGATCTCGGCGGCCAGCGCGACGTTCTTGGGACCCTCGGCGCCGAGCATGATCGGGATGTCGGCGCGCAGCGGGTGGGTGATCGGCTTGAGTGCCTTGCCAAGTCCGGTGGTCCCAGAACCGCTCAGCGGCAACGGATAATGCGGTCCGTCGCTCGTCACCGGCGCCTGCCGGGCCCACACCTGGCGCACGATGTCGATGTATTCACGGGTGCGGGCCAGCGGCTTGGGGAACCGGGCCCCGTACCAGCCCTCGACCACCTGCGGCCCGGATACGCCCAGCCCCAGGATGTGCCGACCGCCGGACAGGTGGTCGAGCGTCAACGCCGCCATCGCGCACGCGGTCGGGGTGCGCGCCGACAGCTGCACCACCGAAGTGCCCAGGCGTACCCGCTGCGTCGAGGACCCCCACCAGGCCAACGGGGTATAAGCGTCCGAACCCCATGCTTCGGCGGTGAAGACGGCGTCGAATCCGACCTCTTCGGCGGCGGCGACCAGCTCCGCGTGGTTCTCCGGCGGCTGAGCGCCCCAATAACCCAACTGCAGCCCGAGCTTCACGATGGTCGCCTCCTTGGGGCCAGTATTGAAACCAAACTTAGAACCTGTTCTACTCGATGGCGTGACAGCCAGTTCGAGCGGCCCGACCCTGATCGATCACCCTGAGCCGCCCCTCTCCGCACCGTTGACGTTGTCCTTCGACTACACCCGTTCGGTGGGTCCCACCCTCGGAAAGTTCTTCACCGGGCTACGTGACCGCCGCGTTCTGGGGGTACGCGGTTCCGATGGCCGGGTGCATGTGCCGCCTCCGGAATACGACCCGGTCACCTACGAACCGCTGGGCGAGATGGTACCCGTGTCCAGCGTCGGGACCGTCGTGTCGTGGACCTGGCAACCCGAGCCACTCGGTGGGGAACCACTGGACCGTCCGTTCGCGTGGGCGCTGATCAAGCTGGACGGCGCCGACACCCCACTCATTCACGCCGTCGACGCGGGATCCTCGGACAAGATCGAGACCGGCGCCCGGGTGCACGTGCACTGGGCCGACGAGACGGTGGGCGCCATCACCGACATCGCCTACTTCGCACTGGGCGAGGAGACCGAACCCGAAGGCGCGGAGTCCGACCAGGACCCGGTCAGCATGGTCGTCACGCCCATCTCGTTGACCATTCAGCACACCGCCTCGCACGAGGAAAGCGCCTACCTGCGCGCCATCGCCGAGGGAAAGTTGCTGGGCGCCAAGACCGGTGAAAAAGGCAAGGTCTACTTCCCGCCGCACGGCGCCGACCCCGCCACCGGCCGGCCCACCACCGATTTCGTCGAGCTGCCGGACAAGGGCACGGTCACGACGTTCGCGATCATCAACATCCCGTTCCAGGGCCAGCGCATCAAACCGCCGTACGTGGCGGCTTACGTGCTGCTCGACGGCGCCGACATCCCGTTCCTGCACCTGGTCGCCGATGTCGACGCGCACGAGGTGCGGATGGGCATGCGGGTGGAGGCGGTGTGGAAACCCCGCGAGGAGTGGGGGTTCGGCATCGACAACATCGAATTCTTCCGGCCGACCGGTGAACCGGACGCCGACTACGACACCTACAAACACCACCTGTAAAGGGCCCACTCACAAATGAGCACTCGCAATGTCGCGGTGGTCGGCTTCGCGCACGCGCCGCACGTGCGCCGTACCGACGGCACCACCAACGGCGTCGAAATGTTGATGCCGTGCTTCGCCCAGCTCTACGAAGACCTGGGCATCACCAAGGCCGATATCGGCTTCTGGTGCTCGGGCTCGTCGGATTACCTTGCCGGACGGGCGTTTTCCTTCATCTCGGCGATCGACTCGATCGGGGCGGTGCCGCCGATCAACGAGTCGCACGTCGAAATGGACGCCGCCTGGGCACTTTACGAGGCCTACATCAAGATCCTCACCGGCGAGGTCGACACCGCGCTGGTGTACGGGTTCGGCAAGTCCTCGGCCGGCATCCTGCGCCAGATCCTGACCCGGCAGACCGACCCGTACACCGTCGCGCCGTTGTGGCCGGACTCGGTGTCGCTGGCCGGGTTGCAGGCCCGCATCGGTCTGGACTCCGGCAAGTGGACGCCCGAGCAGATGGCGCAGGTCGCCCTCGACTCGTTCGCACAGTCCGAACGCACCGATTCCGAGAAACCGGCCGAGAGCATCGACGAGCTGCTGTCCCGGCCGTTCTTCAACGACCCGCTGCGCCGTCACGACATCGCACCGATCACCGACGGCGCGGCCGCGATCGTGCTCGCCGCCGACGACCGGGCCCGTGAACTTCGCGAAAAGCCCGCCTGGATAACGGGAATCGAACACCGCATCGAGACTCCGGTGCTGGGTGCGCGCGATCTCACCGTCTCGGCGTCGACGGCGGCCTCGGCGGCAGCGGCCACCGGTGGCGACACCGGATTCGACGTCGCCGAGATCTACGCGCCGTTCACCCACCAGCACCTGATCCTGGCCGAGGCCATCGGACTGAACGGGTCGACCAAGGTGAACCCGTCCGGCGGTGCGCTGGCCGCCAACCCGATGTTCGTCGCCGGCCTGGAGCGCATCGGCTTTGCCGCACAACACATCTGGGACGGTTCGGCGGGCCGCGTGCTGGCACACGCGACCAGCGGGCCTGCGCTGCAACAGAACCTGGTCGCGGTCATGGAAGGAAAGAACTGATGGCAGGCGCAGGGGCGAACCTCGCCGCGGTGCTGGGCACCGGACAGACCAAGTACGTCGCGAAGCGCAAGGACGTTTCGATGAACGGCATGGTGCGCGAAGCCATCGACCGTGCGCTGCAAGATTCCGGATCCACGTTCGACGACATCGACGCCGTCGTCGTCGGCAAGGCACCGGACTTCTTCGAGGGCGTCATGATGCCCGAACTGTTCATGGCCGACGCCGTCGGAGCCACCGGCAAGCCGTTGATCCGCGTGCACACCGCGGGCTCGGTCGGCGGCTCCACCGGAGTCGTCGCGGCCAGCCTCGTGCAGTCCGGCAAGTACCGCCGGGTGCTGGCGATGGCGTGGGAGAAGCAGTCTGAGTCGAATGCCATGTGGGCGTTGTCGATTCCGATCCCGTTCATCAAGCCGGTCGGCGCCGGCGCGGGCGGGTATTTCGCCCCCCACGTGCGCTCCTACATCCGCCGCTCCGGTGCACCGACCAACATCGGCGCCATCGTCGCGGTGAAGGACCGGCTGAACGGTGCGAAGAACCCGCTGGCACACCTGCATCAGCCCGACATCACCGTCGAGAAGGTGATGGAGTCGCCGATGCTGTGGGACCCGATCCGGTTCGACGAGACCTGCCCGTCGTCCGACGGCGCCTGCGCGGTGGTGATCGGCGACGAGGACAGCGCCGATGCCCGTCTGGCGGAAGGACATCCGGTGGCCTGGATTCACGCCACCGCGCTGCGCACCGAGCCGCTGCAGTTCTCCGGACGTGACCAGGTCAGCCCGCAGGCCAGTCGGGACGCGGCGGCCGCACTGTGGAAAGCCGCCGGCATCACCAGCCCGATCGACGAGATCGACGCCGCCGAGATCTACGTGCCGTTCTCGTGGTTCGAGCCGATGTGGTTGGAGAGCTTGGGTTTCGCACCCGAAGGCGAGGGTTGGAAGCTCACCGAGGCGGGCGAGACCGCGATCGGCGGCCGGTTGCCGGTCAACCCGTCCGGCGGTGTGCTGTCGTCCAATCCGATCGGCGCCTCGGGTCTGATCCGCTTCGCCGAGGCCGCGATCCAGGTGATGGACAAGGGCGGTGACCACCAGGTGCCCAATGTGCGAAAAGCGTTGGGGCACGCCTATGGTGGCGGCTCGCAGTACTACTCGATGTGGGTCGTCGGGCGCGACAAACCGTGACCACGCGGATGAAGTACACCCTGAGCATCGCGATGGGTCCGCTGGACCAGCTGACCGAACTCGCCAAGACCGCAGAGGAAGTCGGTTTCGATTCGATCGCGCTGCCGGACTCGATCTTCTATTTCGAGAAGCAGTCCGTCGACTATCCCTACACCGCCGACGGTAAGCGAATGTTCGACGAGAACACGCCGTGGGCCGATCCGCTGATCCTGGCCGCGACGCTGGGCGCGGTCACCTCCAAGCTGCGTTTCTACACCAACGTGATGAAACTCGGCTCACGCAACCCGCTGCTGCTGGCGCGCCAGGTCGGCACGGTGGCCAACCTGACCAACAACCGGTTCGGCTTCGGGGTCGGAATCGGCTGGGCGCCGGAGGAATTCGAGTGGTGCGGGGTGCCGTTCAAGCGTCGCGGCAAGCGCGTCGACGAGATGATCGAAGTCATCAAATTGGTGCTGGCCGGCGGCATGGTCGAATTCCACGGCGAGTTTTACGATTTCGACCGCCTGCAGATGAGCCCGGCACCCAAGGAGCCGGTGCCGTTCTACGTCGGCGGGCACACCGAGGTCGCCCTCAAGCGGGCCGCTCGGGTCAGCGACGGCTGGACCAGCGCGATGATGACGCATGCACAGCTGGACGAGACCATCGGCAAACTCAAGGCGCTGCTCGCCGAAAACGGCCGGGCGGATGATCCTTTCGAGTACCAAGCTGTCTGCATGGACAAGTTCGGGGTGGACGGTCATCGCGAGCTCGTCGAGATCGGGGTGACCGACTACATCACCATTCCGTGGATTTTCGACGGTCTGGGTTTCGATGCGCCGCTGGACAAGAAACGGGACTCGATGAAGCGCTTCGCCGACACTTACATCCACTCCGGCTGGCAGGACGGGTGACCGACGCGTCCATCCGTCGAGTGTGAATTCCACGACCCGACACGCCGTTTCGGCGTCGCACACTTCACACTCGATGCGTCGCGCTCACTCCACTGGTTCCACGCCGGCGAGGTGCCGTTGCGCCAGGTCGCGATAAGCCTGCGGGTTGACGTTGACCCACATTTCGGCACCGGTTCCCTCGATCGGCCCCTTCACCTTGGCCGGCGCGCCGGTCACCAGCATCCCGGCCGGGATCTGTGTGCCGCCGGTGACCAGCGATCCCGCCGCCACCAGGCAGCGCGCGCCGATCACCGAGCCGTCGAGCACCGTGGCGTGGTTGGCGATCAATGCCTCGGATCCGATGTGGGCGCCGTGGATGACGCACAGGTGGGCCACCGTAGCCCCGGGGCCGATGTCGACCGGAATACCCGGCGGGGCGTGCAACACCGACCCGTCCTGCACGTTGGCGCCTTCCCGGATCACGACGGGGGCGTAGTCGCCGCGCAGGACTGCGTTGTACCAGACGGAGGCTCCCGCCTGGACCGTGACGTCGCCGATCAGCGTCGCGGTCGGGGCCACGAAGGCGGTGGGATCGACCCGCGGCGATCGACCCTCGAATGAATACAACGGCATTGCCTACATATACCGCACCATGCATATGCCGTGGTTAGGGTCCCCGTCGTTGCGCTCCCCCGCCCCAAAACTGTAACGTGTTCTAGTTAGCAGCCCATTATTGGAGGTAACAAGGTGAGTACCGGCACAAGCGGCGTCGGTGTTCGGGAAATCGATCCCGGCGCCTTACCGACCAGGTATGCCCGAGGCTGGCACTGCCTGGGCGTCGCGAAGGACTTTCTCGACGGCAAGCCGCACTCGGTGCAGGCTTTCGGCACGAAGCTGGTGGTGTTCGCCGACTCACACGGGGACATCAAGGTTCTGGACGGCTACTGCCGGCACATGGGCGGTGACCTGTCCGAGGGCACCATCAAGGGCGACGAGGTCGCCTGCCCGTTCCACGACTGGCGCTGGGGCGGCGACGGCCGCTGCAAGCTGGTGCCCTACGCCAAGCGCACCCCGAAGACGGCCCGCACCCGGTCCTGGACGACCGACGTGCGCAGTGGGCTGCTGTTCGTCTGGCACGACCACGAGGGCAACCCACCGGACCCCGCGGTGCGCATCCCCGAGTTGGCCGAAGCCGCCAGCGACGAGTGGACCGAGTGGCGGTGGAACAGCATCCTGATCGAGGGATCCAACTGCCGTGACATCATCGACAACGTCACCGACATGGCGCACTTCTTCTACATCCACTACGGATTGCCGACGTACTTCAAGAACGTCTTCGAGGGTCACATCGCCTCGCAGTACCTGCACAACGTGGGCCGCCCCGACGTCGACGACCTCGGAACCACCTACGGCGAAGCGCATTTGGATTCCGAAGCGTCCTACTTCGGGCCGTCGTTCATGATCAACTGGTTGCACAACAGCTACGGCGGGTACAAGGCGGAGTCGATCCTGATCAACTGCCACTACCCGGTCACGCAGAATTCGTTCGTGCTGCAGTGGGGCGTCATCGTCGAAAAGCCCAAGGGCATGGACGAAAAGATGACCGACAAGCTCTCCCGGGTGTTCACCGACGGCGTCAGCAAGGGCTTCCTGCAGGACGTGGAGATCTGGAAGCACAAGACGCGCATCGACAATCCGCTGCTGGTCGAGGAAGACGGCGCGGTCTATCAGCTGCGCCGCTGGTATCAGCAGTTCTACGTCGACGCCGCCGACGTCGCCCCAGAGATGGTGGAGCGCTTCGAGATCGAGGTCGACACGACGCGCGCCAACGAGTTCTGGAACGCCGAGGTGGCCGAGAACTTGAAGGCGCGGGACACCGAGTCCGACGAGGTCCCGGCGAACTGACGGACATGTCCGACGATCAGCCGGCCGTTCCCGACGTCGACCGCTTGGCACGGTCGATGCTGGCACTGCACGGCGATCACCATGACCATGACGAGGCGCCGTCGACGAACGGTGGTTCCGGGGCCTGGTCGAAGTCAAGGGATTTCAGCAACGACCCCGATCGCGCCGCCTCGGTGGCCGAAGCCAGCCGCGCCGACCGCGAGCGCTACCTGTCCGCCGGATTGCGGCCGGTGGACTGTCGGTTCTGTCACGTCACGGTGACCGTGCGCAGGCTCGGCCCGGGTCACACTGCGGTGCAATGGAATAGCGACGCCGCGCAGCGTTGCGCGCACTTTGCCGAAGTGCGCGCATCCGGCGGGGATACCGCGCGCACCCGGTCCTGCCCGCGGCTTTCCGACAGCATCGAGCACGCGGTGGCCGAGGGGATTTTGGAGCACGAGGCGGCCGAGTAGAGCCGCTACCGTCAGGTCACAGCCCGGCGAACCGCTCCTTGACCGCTTCGGCCGTCAACCCGTAATCAGCAAGGGAGTAGCGGTGTTTCGGCGCCCGATCGCCTTGCTGACTCGCCGCGTGACTGGCTTCCATCGCCTGCCTGGCCTCGTCGGTCAGCGTGATCCCGAAGTGCCGGTAGATGTCGGCGACCGTGCCCAGCGGGTCGGCGATCAACTCCTTGTAGTCGACGTCGTAGAACTGCGCCGAATCGTATTTGGCGCGTGCGGTGTTGAACCGTTCCAACCCCCGCGACCACGTCTCCATCGAGTCGGCGCCGATCTGGGCTCCGGTGTAGGTCGTCGACCATCCTTCCGCGGTGTGCTGGGCCAGCGAGCACATCGACGCCATGATCGTCTCCACCGGTCGGTGGGTCTGAATCACCAGGGCGTCAGGATAAGTCGCCATCAGCGCGTCCAGGGCGAACAGATGGCTGGGGTTCTTCAGCACCCAGCGCTTGTCGGCGTCGTTCATGCCGATCAACTGCAGGTTGCGCTTGTGCCGCTGATACGACGGCGTCCAGTCCTGCTGGGACAGCCACTTCGCGTAAGTCGGTAGGTGCGCGAGGGTCTCGTAAGACACCGAGTGCAGCGACTGGCGCAACAGCTGCCAGCACTCCTCCAGCTCGTAGGCGGCCATGAAGTGCAGGCCGGTGTAGCCGGGGTTGTCGGCGTGATGCTGGTTGAACTGGTCATCGAGCCTGCGGTACAACGGGTTCGAGTCCCAGGTGTCACGCGGCGGTCGCGGTTGCGGGAACTCCGCCAGCCACATGTGCAGCCCCTGATGGGCCGGGTCGGCGCCCAGCAACCGGTGCAGCGCCGTCGTGCCGGTGCGCACCAAGCCGGTCACGAAGATCGGGCGCTCGATGGCGACGTCCCGGTAGGCGGGGTTCTGTTGCCACGACGACTCGGACAGCAACCGGGCAACCAGCGCGCCGCGCAGGAAGAACCGATTCATCTTGCTGCCCAACACCGTCAGGCCCGCCTCCTTGCGGTAGGAGTCGAGCAGCACTTCGAGAGCTTCGCGGTAGTTGTCGTCGTCGGGGCCGAAATCGTCCAGGCCGGTGAGTTTGGTTGCCGACGCGTGTAATTCGTCGACGCTCGCGATGTCGGTGCGCTGGGTCATTACGTGTGGTACTCCCCGCAGTTGACGTCCAGGGTCTGCCCGGTGATGCCGCTGGACAGATCGCTGGCCATGAACAGGATCGCCGACGCCACCTCGTCCTCGGTGGGCAGCCGCTTGAGGTCGGACTGCGCCGCGGTGGCCTGATAGATCTGCTCGGCGGTGGTCCCGTACTTACCCGCCTGGTGGTTGAAGTAGCCCTGCAGCGTGTCGCCCCAGATGTAGCCGGGTGCAACGGAATTGACGCGGATGCCCTGCTCGCCCAGTTCGGTGGCCAGGGACTGCGACATGGACAGCAGCGCCGACTTGGCCATCTTGTAGGCCCCGTACTTGGCCTGCGAGTGCCGGATCACCATGGAGTTGACGTTGACGACCGAACCGTTCGACTCGGCCAATGCCGGTGTGAAGCCCTGGATGAGCCGCAATGCCCCCAGCGCACTGAGCTCGATCGCGTCCCGGATGTGCTGAAAGGTGGTGCCGGCCAACGGTTTCATCGACGGCACCCGGAAGGCGTTGTTGACCAGCACGTCGACCTTGCCGTAGGCCTCCAGGCTCGAGTCGACGAGATTGCTCACCTGGTCGTCGTCGGTGATGTCGGTGCGCACTGCCACCGCTTTGCGGCCCAGGTCGACCACCTGCTTGGCGACGTCGTCGAGCCGGTCCGCGCTGCGGGCCGCCAACACCAGGTCGGCCCCTTCCAGGGCACATCGACGCGCCAGGGTGGTGCCCAACCCGGGGCCCACCCCGCTGATCACCACTACCTTGCCGTCCAGCAGATCGGTCATCCCAGCATCCTTGCCGCAATTTGCTGCTGACGCAACGTGATTCGTGCCCGCCAGTCGTCCTCGGAAATCTTGTTGTGGTCGTAGTACGGCAACGCGGCCGCCACCTTGTCGACGTCGACCAACTCGACGGTGGGCCCGTCGGCCTCGGTCAACTCGCGCGAGACCCGCTGCCAGCGGAACTGCAGGAAGCCGCGTCGGTGGTTCAGCGTCTCCACCCAGTTGGTGACCCCCGGGTTCTGGTCGCTGACCACGATGCGCACCTTGCCGTCCGGATCCGCCTGTGCCTGAGTGTTGTTCAGCGACGTCTGGTGGTTGATGTAGTCCAGCGAGATGTACCACAGGCTGCCCAACTGGAAACCCAGGTACGGGGCATCGCTGGCGGGCACGGTGATCACCAGCGCCTGATCCGGATCCAGGTCGAAGTGCCCGACCGAGGAGTACTGGGTCGACAGACCGCCCGGGGTCAGCCGCGGCGCCACCATGGTGTTGACCGGGATGTCGAGATAGAACCACTGCGGGAACTGCAGCCAGGTCTTGACCCGGTTGACCAATTGCTTTCCCGCTGTGGCGTAACGTTTTTCGATCAGCTGACGGGTCAGCGGCGGCGGTGCGGTGCCCGCGGTGTCGAGTCGCTCGATGGTCAGCGTCCCGCGCCGAGCCGACCAGTCGCCGTACACCTCGCGGATCACCAACTGGCTGGGGCTTGTCGGGCGGACCCGCCACTCGAAGCTGCCGTCGGGGGCGATGTCGAGTTCGCGGTCGTCGAACGCGGCCTGGCTGGCCGGCACGTTGTCGTCGGTGTACTCACCGCCGAGCAACTGGAAGCTCAGGTCGGTGGTGGTACCACGCACGCCGCGGACCACGTAGTCGCGGTTGGCGTGCACCCGCGTTCCGAAATAGAGGGTGTCGGGATTGTCCAGGCCCATCTTGGTGAACGGGCCGGTTCCCGACTGCAGAAATGGATGGTCGCGTTCGTAGTCGAACGCCAGGTGGAGACAGCCGGCCACACATCCGGCCAGGTATTGCAGTCCTTCCAGCAGGTCGGCTTCGGTCTCGATGAACGGAGCATCTGCGACCAGACTCTCGGCTTCGGCGATCGCTGCAGTCAGCGTGTCAGAGAACACGACTCTGACGCTAGAACGTGTTCCTGTTTTGAGTCAACCGCTAACATTTCCGCGCGTCATACGCGCGGTAGTGGGACGAAGCCCGCTCACCTCAGGACGTGCACTGGTTGGCGAGCGTGATCAACGCCTGCCGCACGTCGGGGTGCCGGTTGAGGTAGTCGGTGAGGTCGGTGCCGGACCCCGCCCTGGCTTGCAACTGAGCCCGCACGTCGGGGTGGCGGTCCAGATAGCCGTTGACTTGTTCGCCCGCCGTCTGCCCCACGGTGGTGTTGCAGGGATCGGCATTGGCGACCGGCAGCGCGATCGCTGCCGAAGCGATGACGGTGAACAGGCCGCCGGCAAACCAGCCGACGGTCCTCGATGTGCTGGTCATGCGATCGAGGTTACTCGCGAAATCAAGGCCCGGGGGCCCCGCTTTTCGGTACTAGGCCGGCGCTTCCTGCTCGCGCCTGATCTCCAGCGCGATGTCGATCAACTGGTCTTCCTGGCCGCCGATCAACTTGCGCTGCCCGGCGCGGTGCAGCAGTTCATGCGGCGGCACGCCGTAGCGCTCACCCTGCCGGATGGCGTGCTTGAGGAAGCTCGAGTAGACGCCCGAGTACCCCATGATCAGCGCGTTGCGGTCCAGCAGGCATTCGGCCGGCATGGCCGGGCGCACCACGTCCTCGGCTGCGTCGGCGATGTCGAAGAAGTCGATGCCGGTTTTGACGCCGATCTTGTCGAACACCCCGATCAACGCCTCGACCGGCGCGTTGCCCGCCCCGGCACCGAAGCGGCGCACGCTGCCGTCGATCTGCTTGGCGCCGGCGCGTACCGCCTCCACCGAGTTGGCCACCCCGAGACCGAGGTTCTCATGACCGTGGAAGCCCACCTGCGCGTCCTCGCCGAGCTCGGCGACCAAGGCCGAGACCCGGTCGGCGACCCCGTCGAGCACCAACGCGCCGGCGGAGTCGACGACATAGACGCACTGGCAGCCGGCATCGGCCATGATCCGCGCCTGCGCGGCCAGCTTCTCCGGCGGGATGGTGTGGGCCATCATCAGGAACCCGACGGTCTCCAGGCCCAGCTCGCGGGCCAGCCCGAAATGCTGGATCGAGACGTCGGCCTCGGTGCAGTGCGTGGCGATCCGGCAGATCGTTCCGCCGTTGTCCTGCGCTTCCTTGATGTCCTCCTTGGTGCCCACACCCGGGAGCATCAGGAAGGCGATCTTGGCTTCGGTCGCGGTTTCGGCGGCGAGCTTGATCAGTTCCTGCTCGGGGGTTTTGGAGAAGCCGTAGTTGAAGCTCGACCCGCCCAGGCCGTCGCCGTGCGTCACCTCGATCACCGGCACCCCGGCCGCATCCAGCGCCGTCACGATGGAAC
Source organism: Mycobacterium sp. NGS67 (assembly GCF_059812185.1). NCBI lineage: Bacteria > Bacillati > Actinomycetota > Actinomycetes > Mycobacteriales > Mycobacteriaceae > Mycobacterium > Mycobacterium sp. NGS67. The sequence goes on along the minus strand of NZ_JCALCF010000017.1, from coordinate 42,959 downwards.
GCACCTCGTCCTTGGTGAACTGGTGGCGCTTGTGGTGCGAGCCGTCCCGCAGCGAGGTGTCGGTGATCCGGACGTCCCACGCACCCTCGAAAATGTGGCCGGTCATCGTGCGCCTCCCGTCACCGCGAGCGTCTCTTTGGCGATCTCCTCGCCGACCTTGGTGGCCGCCGCGGTCATGATGTCGAGGTTGCCGGCGTAGGGCGGCAGGTAGTCGCCAGCGCCTTCGACCTCGACGAACGTGGTGACCAGCGCCTGGCCGCCGGAATTGATCGACGGCTCGTCGAACTGCGGCTCGTTGAGCAACCGGTACCCGGGCACGTAGGTCTGCACTTCGGCGACCACGTCCTTGATCGACTGGGCGATGGCGTCGCGGTCGGCGTCCTCGGGGATGGCGCAGAAGATTGTGTCGCGCATGATCATCGGCGGGTCGGCCGGGTTCAGGATGATGATCGCCTTGCCCCGTGCGGCGCCGCCGATGGTCTGCACGCCGCGCGAGGTGGTCTTGGTGAACTCGTCGATGTTGGCCCGGGTGCCCGGGCCGGCCGAGACCGACGCCACCGACGCCACGATCTCGGCGTACGGAACATCCACCACCCGGGACACCGCGTAGACGATCGGGATCGTCGCCTGTCCCCCGCAGGTGATCATGTTGACGTTCGGGGCGTCGAGGTGTGCCCGCAGGTTCGCCGGCGGGATCACCGCCGGGCCCACCGCGGCCGGTGTGAGGTCGATGGCCCGGATGCCGGCGGCCTCGTACTTCGGTGCGGCGTCGCGGTGCACGTAGGCACTGGTGGCCTCGAACACCAGGTCGGGTTTCTCGGACTGCTCGAGCAACCAGTCGGCGCCCTTGTGGCTGGTCTCCAGTCCCAGCTTGCGGGCCCGCGCCAGACCTTCGCTGTCCGGGTCGATGCCGACCATCCAGCGTGGTTCCAGCCAGTCCGATCGCAGCAGCTTGTAGAGCAGGTCGGTGCTGATGTTTCCCGACCCGACAATGGCCACACTCGCCTTGTCTGGCATGACGCGCTCCTCTTACTTGAGCTATTCGAACGACAAACGAACGGCACCCAGGCCGGCGAAGTCGGCGACGAACTCGTCGCCGGCATGCACGTCGACCGCAAAGGTGCACGACCCGGGCAACACCACGTCACCCTTTTTCAACCGCACCCCGAAGCTTTCCACCTTGCGAGCCAGCCAGGCCACCGCCGTGGCGGGATTGCCCAGCACGGCGTCGCTGCGGCCCTCGGCGATCAGCTCCCCGTTGCGGGTCAGCTTCGCGTCGATCGCGGTGATGTCGACGTCGTTAGGCGACACCCGGGCCTCGCCCAGCACGAATCCGGCCGACGAGGCGTTGTCGGCGATGGTGTCGCACAACGCGATCTTCCAATCCCGGATCCTGGTGTCGATCAGTTCGATGGCGGGGGCGACGGCCTCGGTGGCGGCCAGCACGTCGTCCTCGGTGCAGCCCGCTCCGGGCAGGTCCTCGCCCAGGATGAAGCCGACCTCGACCTCGACCCTCGGCAAGAGGTACCGGCCGGTCTTGACCGGGGTGGACTCGAACACTTCCATCTCGTCGAGCAAGTGCCCGTAGTCGGGCTCGTCGACGCCCATCATCTGCTGCATCACCTTCGACGACAGCCCGACCTTGTGCCCGACCACCCGGGCGCCCTCGGCCACCCGTTGCCGGATGTTGATCAGCTGGATTTCGTAGGCGTCCACGACGTCGATGTCGGGGTACGCGGACGTCAGCGGGGCTATCCCGACGCGGCTCCGTTCGGCCTGTGCGAGGTCGGCAGCCAGCTCGTCGCGGGTCGCAACATGCAGCATTTACCGAATTCCCTTCGCGCTTGTGACCGGGCCAGTAGCGCCCGACCCGGGCAATTCTATAACGTGTTCTACATGACAGCACAGGAGTACGACGTCGTCGTGGTAGGCAGCGGCGCCGCCGGCATGGTGGCTGCCCTCACCGCCGCGCACCGCGGCCTCTCGACAGTAGTCGTCGAGAAGGCTCCGCACTTCGGCGGATCGACCGCCCGGTCCGGCGGCGGCGTCTGGATCCCGAACAACGAGGTGCTGCAGCGGGACGGCGTGCGCGACACACCCGAGGCGGCTCGGCAGTATCTGCACGGCATCGTCGGCGATGTCGTCGAACCGGAACGCATCGACACCTACCTGCAGCGCGGGCCCGAGATGCTCTCGTTCGTCCTCAAGCACACGCCGCTGAAGATGTGCTGGGTGCCCCGCTACTCCGACTACTACCCGGAAGCGCCGGGCGGCCGCGCGGACGGGCGGTCCATCGAGCCGAAGCCGTTCAACGCCCGCAAGCTCGGTCCCGACGAGGCCGGACTGGAACCGGCGTACGGCAAGGTCCCACTGAATGTCGTTGTGATGCAGCAGGACTACGTGCGCCTGAACATGCTCAAGCGGCACCCCCGGGGGGTGGCCCGCAGTTTGAAGGTCGGTGCGCGCACCATGTGGGCCAAGGCGACCGGCAAAAACCTGGTCGGCATGGGTCGCGCGTTGATCGCGCCACTGCGGATCGGGTTGCAGCGGGCCGGTGTCCCGGTGGTGCTCAACACCGCGCTGACCGACCTGTATGTGGAGGACGGCGTGGTGCGCGGGATCTACGTGCAGGACACCGCGGCGCCGGAATCGGCTGAACCACGGCTGATCCGGGCCCGGCGCGGCGTGATCCTCGCCTCCGGCGGCTTCGAACACAACGAGCAGATGCGGGTCAAGTATCAGCGCGCACCGATCACCTCGGAGTGGACCGTGGGCGCCAAAGCCAACACCGGTGACGGCATCGTCGCCGGCGAAAAGCTGGGCGCCGCACTCGATTTGATGGAAGACGCCTGGTGGGGTCCGACGGTGCCGCTGGTGGGTGCGCCGTGGTTCGCGCTGTCCGAGCGCAACTCGCCGGGTTCGATCATCGTCAACATGTCCGGCAGGCGGTTCATGAACGAATCGATGCCCTATGTCGAGGCCTGCCACCACATGTACGGCGGCGAACACGGCCAGGGCCCCGGGCCGGGGGAGAACATTCCGGCCTGGCTGGTGTTCGACCAGCAGTACCGCGACCGCTACATCTTCGCCGGACTTCAAGCCGGACAACGGATTCCGCGCAAGTGGATGGAATCCGGGGTGATCATCCAGGCGGACACTCTGGAGGAGCTGGCCGTCAAGGCCGGTCTGCCGGCCGAGGAGTTCAGCAAGACCGTGGCGCGTTTCAACGGCTTCGCACGGTCCGGCGTCGACGAGGACTTCCACCGCGGTGAAAGCGCCTACGACAAGTACTACGGCGACCCGACCAACAAGCCCAATCCGAACCTGGGCGAGATCAGCCATGCCCCCTATTACGCCGCCAAGATGGTTCCGGGTGACCTGGGCACCAAGGGCGGCATCCGCACCGACGTGCACGGACGTGCCCTGCGCGACGACGGCAGCATCATCGACGGCCTCTATGCCGCAGGCAATGTCAGTGCGCCGGTGATGGGTCACACCTACCCGGGTCCGGGCGGCACGATCGGCCCGGCCATGACGTTCGGATACCTGGCGGCACTGCACATCGCCGGAAAGGGCTGACATGCCGATCGATGTAGCGACCGCACTGGCCGCCGAGCTGGACCCGATCGAATTCGCTTGGACCAGTAGCGATATCCAGCTCTACCACCTGGGTCTGGGCGCGGGCGCCGATCCGATGGATCCGCGCGAACTGCGTTACCTGGTGGACGACACCCCGCAGGTGTTGCCGACGTTCGGCAACGTGGCCGCGTCGTTCCACATGACGGAGCCCCCCACCGTGCAGTTCCCCGGCATCGACATCGAGTTGGCCAAGGTGCTGCACGCCTCCGAGCGGGTGGAAGTGCCCGCGCCGCTGCCGCCGTCGGGTTCGGCGAAAGCCGTCACCCGGTTCACCGACATCTGGGACAAGGGCAAAGCCGCGGTGATCTGGAGCGAGACAACGGTGACGGCGCCGGACGGCACATTGTTGTGGACGCAGCGACGGTCGATCTTCGCCCGCGGTGAAGGCGGATTCGGTGGCGAGCGTGGGCCCTCGGGGTCGGACGCGGCACCCGACCGTGCGCCCGATCTGCAGATCCCGCTGCCGTTGCTGCCGCAGCAGGCGCTGCTGTACCGACTGTGCGGCGACCGCAACCCGCTGCACTCCGATCCCGAATTCGCCTCTGCCGCAGGCTTTCCCAAGCCCATTCTGCACGGGCTATGCACCTACGGCATGACCTGCAAGGCGATCACCGACGCGTTGCTGGACGGGGACGCGTCGGCGGTGGGGGCGTACGGCGCCCGCTTCGCGGGTGTCGCGTTTCCCGGCGAGACGTTGCAGGTCAACGTCTGGAAAGAGGACGGTCGTTTCCTGGCCGGGGTGGTCGCGCCGTCGCGCGACGATGCGGTGGTGCTGACCGGCGTGGAGCTCGTCCCCGCCTAGGTGGGGGGCTTCGCCCCTCGCCCCTCGCGCCTCGCCTCGCCCCCTTCTCGCCACGCCCCCTCGCCGGGCGTCACGCTAGCGTGACTCGCGACGGACCGCCGCAGCTCTCGCCACGCCCCCTTCTCGCCGAGCGTCACGCTAGCGTGACTGCCGACGCCGAGCGTCACGCTAGCGTGGCATTCGGAGGCGATCGGACGTCACACCCCGTCTGGCGCGAGCGGCTGCGACACGTCGGACGATGTCCGCGGGTCGATCGCTCGCAACGACGCGGATGTTGATCCAGCCGCATCGCTCGACCTTTTCCTGTCGGCGGACGTCCCACTTGTATCGCCGCCTATCCGTGCGGTGCTGTTCGCCGTCGTACTCGGCAGCGACCTTGACGTCTTGCCAGCCCATGTCCAGATAGGCAAACTCGTCGCCATACTCGTCGACGACTGGGATCTGTGTTTGCGGACGCGGGAATCCCGCCCTGATCAGCAGCAAGCGAAGCCATGTTTCTTTGGGTGATTGGGATCCGCCGTCTGCCAGTGCGAGGGCGGACCGCGCTCGGCGTATTCCGCGCCGCATCGGGTACCGCTCGGCGAGCACGTTTGCCTCGGCAACCTGCAGATTGCCGGCCGCGAGCAGGGCGTCAATCGCCGCAACGGCATCGTCGGTCGGGTACCAGCAGCCCAGGTCGAGTGCCGTCCGGGCCGGACTCGTCACAGGTATATCGGCGCGACGGACGATCTCGTCGGCCCCGACGGCATCGCCGTGAACTCTGATCCCTGGCAACGGATTTCGATTGGTATGGAGAATCTCCATCGGCCCGCAAGGATCGACCCACTTGGCGCCGTGTACCGCACTGGCTGTCAACCCTGCGACAATTCCTCGTCGTCTCGACCACAGCCATGCCGCTTTGGCCCGCATTTCCGGCGTCAGCTCAGCGTGCGGGTCGACATACACGTCACGGAGCAGCTTCCGGTACCGCGTGCGCAGAACACTCTTGATCAAATCCTCGCTCGCGACGGCTTCGCTGCCGATAAACGGGTCACCCATCGCCGCAAGGTGACACGCGACGGCGTCAACGTCACTTCATTCATCCACAGCGCCACACTGGCGTGACGCTCGGCGCTCGGACGCTCTGGTGAGAGGGGGCATGGCGAAGCCGCGGCGGTCCCCGTCGCGAGTCACGCTAGCGTGACGCTCGGCGTCGACCGCCACGCTAGCGTGACGCTCGGCGCTCATGGACGCTCGGCGGGAGATCGGTGAGAGGGGGCATGGCGGAGCCGCGGCGGTCCCCGTCGCGAGCCACGCTAGCGTGACGCTCGGCGTCGACGGCCACGCTAGCGTGACGCTCGGCGCTCATGGACGCTCGGCGAGAGATCGGTGAGAGGGGGCATGGCGGCGCCGGGGCGGTCCCCGTCGCGAGTCACGCTAGCGTGACGCTCGGCGCTCATGGACGCTCGGCGAGAGATCGGCGCGAGGGGGCATGGCGGAGCCGCGGCGGTCCCCGTCGCGAGCCACGCTAGCGTGACGCTCGGCGTCGACGGCCACGCTAGCGTGACGCTCGGCGAGAGATCGGCGCGAGGGGTGAGGCGCGGCGAGGCGGCGCGGCGAGGCCAGGCCAGGCGAGGGGTGAGGCGCGGCGAGGGAAGGCCAGGCCAGGCGAGGGCCCGGGGGCTACCCCAGGATCAACCCCGACGTCGGCACACCCGTCCCAGCGGTAACCAGCACATGCTCGACGTCAGGCACCGGGTTCACCGAGGTCCCCCGCAGCTGACGCACACCCTCCGCGATGCCGTTCATGCCGTGGATATAGGCCTCACCGAGTTGACCACCATGGGTGTTGATGGGCAACCGCCCGCCGATCTCGATCGCACCGTCGGCGACGAAGTCCTTGGCCTCACCCCGACCGCAGAATCCCAACTCCTCCAACTGGATCAGCGTGAACGGCGTGAAGTGGTCGTAGAGCACCGCGGTCTGAATATCGGCAGGGGTAAGACCCGACTGCGCCCAAAGTTGTTGGCCGACAAGACCCATCTCGGGCAGACCCAGCTCGGACCGGTAATAGCTGACCATCGTGTACTGGTCAGGACTGGAGCCCTGCGCCGCCGCCTCGATCACCGCGGGCCGGTGCTTGAGGTCGCGTGCCCGCTCCGCCGACGTCACGACGATCGCCACCGCGCCGTCGGTTTCCTGGCAGCAGTCCAGCAACCGCAGCGGTTCGGCGATCCAGCGCGAATTCTGGTGATCCTCAATGGTTATCGGCTTCTCGTAGAAGTACGCCTTGGGATTTTTCGCTGCATGTCGACGGTCTGCCACCGACACCGCACCGAAGTCCCGGCTGGTAGCACCCGACCAGTGCATGTAACGCCGGGCGATCATGGCGACCTGCGCGGCCGGCGTCGAGAGCCCGTGCGGGTAGGAGAACGAGTTGTCCACGCCGGTGGAGTCGGCGTTCTCGGTCAACCGGGTCTGCACCTGGCCGAACCGCATCCCGGAGCGCTCGTTGAAGGCGCGGTACGCGACGACGACGTCGGCGACACCGGTCGCGACGGCAATTGCCGCCTGCTGCACCGTCGCACACGCCGCGCCGCCGCCGTAGTGGATCTTGGAGAAGAACTTCAGATCGCCGATCCCAGCCGCCCGCGCCACCGCGATCTCGGTGTTGGTGTCCATCGTGAACGTTGTGAGACCGTCGACGTCGGCAGGCGAAAGCCCGGCGTCGTCAAGCGCGTCCTGCACCGCCTCGGCCGCCAGCCGCAGCTCGGACCGACCGGAGTTCTTGGAGAAGTCGGTGGCGCCGATCCCGACAATGGCCGCCTTGCCCGACAGCATCACACGTCCCCAATCGTCAGCGTCACCGTCGCGATCACATGATTGCCAAGGCTGTTGGCGCCGATCACCTTCACCGTGATCAAGCCGTCCTGCACCGCGGTCACCTCACCGGAGAAGGTCACCGTGTCGTAGGCGTACCACGGCACACCGAGCCGCAGCCCGATCGACTTGATCAACGCCGACGGCCCCGCCCAGTCGGTGACGTAACGCTGCACCAACCCGGTGTCGGTCAGGATGTTGACGAAGATGTCCTTGGACCCTTTGGCCTGCGCCAGATCCCGATCGTGGTGCACATCCTGAAAATCCCTGGTGGCCAACGCAGTCGAGATGATGAACGTCGGGGTCCCTTCCAGCTTCAACTCGGGCAGCTGCAAACCCACTTCCACAGCGGGCGCGCTCATGCTTCCGGCTCCCACGCGTAGAGCGTCCACGACGGCCCGGAATCGCCGACCGGGAAATCGATATACGTTGCCCGCACAGGCATTCCGATCTCGACGGCCGCCGGGTCGACGCCCCGCAACTCGCCGAGCATCCGCACGCCCTCCTCCAGTTCCACCAGCGCGATCACGAACGGCAGTGTCCGGCCCGGGACCCGAGGTGCATGGTGCACCACGAAACTGAACACGGTGCCGCGGCCGCTGGCCACCGCATACGCGACCGGCTCAGCGGGGTCCTGCCACACGGCCGGTACCGGCGGGTGCTGCAACGAACCGTCGGCCAGCTTCTGGATCCGCAACTCGTGCGCGTTGACGCCTTCCCAGAAGAACGCGGTGTCGCGCGACGAGGCCGGACGCATCATCGCGTCGGCGTCGAGGTCCTCGGGAACAGCCGAAGCGGAGTCGGTGGGTTTGAATTTGAGGATGCGCCAATTCATTTCGGCTACATCTTCGTCACCCACCCGCCAGGTGATGAGTTGGTTGATGAAGTAGCCCTCACCGAGCGCGGTCTGCTTGGGCCCGACCACATCGCGCATCTCCGAAACAATGCTGACCTGCTCGCCGGGGCGCAGATAACGGTGGTAGGTCTGCTCACAGTTCGTCGCCACCACACCGATGTATCCGGCGTCGTCGAACAGCTGCATGATCGGACCCATGGGATCGTCGGTCGGACGCTGGCCACCCTGGCCGAACATCGTCCACACCTGAATCATGGCCGGCGGGGCCACGATTCCGGGATGACCGGCCGCACGAGCCGCGTCTTCGTCCACATAGATCGGATTGCGGTCACCCAGCGCTTCGACCCAGTTGTTCACGATCGGCTGGTTCACCGGATCCCGCGCTTCGCGCGGCTTGGCGACGACCGTCGCGATCACCTCCGCGACGGCTTCTTTCAGGTCGGTCATCGAGGCACCCTCGGCACCTTCAGACCGGCAGCCGCGATCATCTCCCGCATCACCTCGTTGACGCCCCCACCGAACGTGATCACCAGATTGCGTTTGGTCTGGGAGTCCAGCCACTCGAGCAGCTCCGCCGTTTCCGGCTCGGCCGGGTTGCCGTACTTGCCGACGATTTCCTCGGCGAGCCGACCGATGTACTGAATCTTCTCGGTGCCAAAGACTTTCGTCGACGCGGCGTCGGCGACGTTGATGTCCTCACCGGCCGCGGCCACCTGCCAGTTCAGCAATTCGTTGATCCGCCAAAGCGAATAGATCTCGCCGAGGGCGCGCTTGACGTCATGGTGGTCTATCGGGGTGACGCCGTCGCCGCCGGGTTTGGAGGCCCAAGCGTGCACGCGGTCGTAGATGCCGGCGGTGCGGCCGGCCGGTCCGAGCATCACCCGCTCGTTGTTGAGCTGCGTGGTGATCAACCGCCACCCGCCGTTCTCCTCGCCGACCAGCATGTCGGCCGGTACCCGCACGTCGTTGTAGTAGGTGGCGTTGGTGTGGTGCGCCCCGTCGGACAGGATGATCGGCGTCCACGAGTAGCCGGGATCCTTGGTATCGGCGATCAGGATCGAAATGCCCTTATGCTTAACGGCTTCCGGGTCGGTGCGGCAGGCCAGCCAGATGTAGTCGGCGTCATGGGCGCCGGTGGTGAAGATCTTCTGTCCGTTGACGATGTACTCGTCACCCTGGCGCACCGCGGTGGTCCGCAGCGACGCCAGGTCGGTGCCCGCATCCGGTTCGGTGTAGCCGATCGCGAAGTGCACCTCGCCGGCCAGGATCGCGGGCAGGAACTTCTTCTTCTGCTCCTCGCTGCCGAACTGCTGCAGCACCGGACCGACCGTCTGCAACGTCACCGCCGGCAACGGCACGTCGGCGCGATGCGCCTCGTTGACGAAGATGGACTGTTCGATCGGCCCGAAACCCAAGCCGCCGAACTCTTTCGGCCATCCGACGCCGAGCTTGCCGTCCTTGCCCATCCGGCGGATCACCGCGCGGTAGGCCGCGTTGTGCCGGTCGGACTCCATCGCTTTGGCTTCGTCGGACGAAATCAGGTTGGAAAAGTATTCCCGCAGCTCCGCTTGCAGCTGACGCTGCTCCGGAGTCAAGTCTATGTACATCAGACTCCCACCAGATCGAGACGATGCGAAGGGCCACCCAGCAACCGGGTCAGATCCTTGATCGTGGAGTAGTACCGGTGCATGGGATAGGTGACGTCCATGCCCATGCCGCCGTGCAGATGGTGACAGATCTGCATCACCGGAGGTGCCTGCGACGCCAGCCAGTAGCCAAGCACATCGAGATCCGACGCCGCATCCAGCCCTTCGGCGAGCTTCCAGATCACCGCCTTGGAAGCCAAATCGATGGTGCGCGAGGCGATGTAGACCTCGGCCAACTGTGCGGCTACAGTCTGGAACGTCGACAACGGTTTGCCGAATTGCTTGCGTTCGGCGACATAGTCGGCGGTCAGCCGCAACGCGCCGGCCACCAACCCGTCGGCGTAGGCGCCAATCATGGCCAGCGCCAGCTGATTTACCCGTGTCGCTGAAGCACCGGCAAGGACGTCACCGTCAGCGACCGAGACGTCGTCGAACGTCACGGTGTATTCCTCGGCGTCGTTGGACGTGGGCGTACGAACCAAGCCGACGCCCTCGGCCTTGGGCGAGACGACGACCACCGCGTTGTCGGCGGTCACCAGCAACCATTCTGCCGATTCTGCGTATCCCACACCGACTTTCACACCCGAGAGCCGACCACCGTCGAATGCGACCGACGGCCGTTCCGGCAGCGCGCGACCGGGTTCGTTCAGGGCGGCGGTCAACACCCCGCCTTTGGCGACGCCGGCCAGGAAACGATCCTGCTGCTCGTCGGACGCCAACTCGAGCAACGGCACCACACCGAATCCCAAGGTGGCCAACGCCGGTGTGATCGCGCCATGCCTGCCCACTTCGGTGAGCACGGTGCCCACCTCGGTCAGGCCGACCCCGTCACCGCCGAGACGTTCCGGCACCGCCAACGCCGTCACGCCACCGGAAACCAAAGCCTCCCACGATAATTCGCGGTCCAACACGGAGGTGACGACGTCGGCGACGGCCTCTTGCTCTGCACTGAGATCGAAGTCCATGCCAGGATCACCGGGCGCCGGTGTAGTCGACCTGCCAGTGCTTGATGCCGTTGAGCCAGCCGGACCGCAGCCGCTCGGGCTCGGAGACCGGCTTGAGGTTCGGCATGTGGTCGGCGATCGCGTTGAAGATCAAGTTGATCGTCATCCGGGCCAGGTTGGCACCGATGCAGTAATGCGCTCCGGTGCCGCCGAAGCCGACGTGCGGGTTGGGGTCGCGCAGGATGTTGAACGTGTGAGGGTCGTCGAAGACGTCCTCGTCGAAGTTGGCCGACCGGTAGGACATCACCAACCGCTGGCCCTTCTTGATCTGAACACCGTTGAGCTCCAAGTCTTTATTGGCAGTGCGCTGGAATGCCGACACCGGCGTGGCCCAGCGGACGATCTCGTCGGCCGTGGTGGACGGCCGTTCCTTCTTGAAAAGCTCCCACTGGTCGGGGTTGTCCGCGAAGGCGATCATTCCGTGCGTGATCGAGTTACGGGTGGTCTCGTTGCCGGCCACCGCCAGCATGATCACGAAGAAGCCGAACTCGTCGTCGGACAGCTTCTCTCCGTCGATGTCGGCCTGGATCAAGGTGGTGACGATGTCGTCGGTCGGGTTCTCGTTGCGCTCCGCGGCCATCGCCATGGCGTAGGTGATCAGCTCCAGCGACGACTGCGCGGGGTCGATGTCGGCGTATTCGGGATCCTCTCCGCCGGTCATCTCGTTGGACCAGCGGAACAACTTGTCCCGGTCGTCCTGCGGCACGCCCAGCAGCCCGGCGATGGCCTGCAGCGGCAGCTCGCACGACACCTGCTCGACGAAGTCGCCGGAACCCGCCGTTGCCGCCTCCTCGGCGATGCTCTGGGCCCGGCGGGAGAGCTCGTCCTCCAGCCGTCCGATCGCGCGCGGGGTGAACCCGCGCGAGATGATCTTGCGCAGCCGGGTGTGATGCGGAGCGTCCATGTTGAGCATGACGTTGCGCTGCAGCTCGACGCTCTCGCGGGTCATCTCCTTGGGCCAGGTCGGGATCGCGCCGTTCTCCCAACTCGAGAAGTCGTCGCTGCGCCGCGACACCTCCTTGACGTCGGCGTGCTTGGTCACCAGCCAATAGCCGTTGTCCTCGAAGCCCGCGCAGCCGTCGGGCACTTCCACCCAGTGGATCGGTTCCGACTCGCGAAGCTGGGCGAGTTCCGCGACGGGAAGCCCGGCAAGGTTAATGTCGGGGTCGAGGAAGTCGAAGTCCGCCGGAATTTCCGAGTGTGCCATTCGGGTGCTCTCCTAAATTGCAACGAGTTCTAGTGCCAGTAAAACACGGCTCCACCGCAGACAAAAGGCGGTCCGGCATCCTCGCTTGTCATAGTAATGAAACGTGTTCTAGCCTGGCTCCATGGGTAACCCGGTAATCGTCGAAGCCACCCGCAGCCCGATCGGGAAGCGCAATGGATGGCTGTCTGGACTGCACGCCACCGAGCTCCTGGGCGCCACCCAGAAGGCGCTGGTGGATAAGGCCGGCATCGACGCGGGCGACGTCGAACAGATCGTCGGCGGCTGCGTGACGCAATTCGGCGAGCAGTCCAACAACATCACCCGGGTGAGCTGGCTGGTCGCCGGGCTGCCGGAGCACGTCGGCGCCATGACCGTCGACTGCCAGTGCGGCAGCGGCCAGCAGGCCAACGGTCTGGTGGCCGGGCTGATCGCGGCCGGCGCCATCGACATCGGCATCGCCTGCGGCATCGAGGCCATGAGCCGCGTCGGCCTGGGCGCCAACGCCGGTCCCGACCGCAGCATCCTGCGACCGGCGTCGTGGGACATCGACCTGCCTGACCAGTTCACCGCCGCCGAGCGGATCGCCAAGCGGCGCGGCATCACCCGCGACGAACTCGACGAGTTCGGCTATCAGTCCCAAGCCAAGGCAAAACAGGCCTGGGCCGAAGGCCGCTTCGATCGCGAGATCTCGCCGCTCGAGGCCCCCGCGCTCGACGAGAACAAGCAGCCGACGGCGGAGCGCGTCACGATCAACCGCGACCAGGGGCTGCGGGAGACGTCGCTGTCGGGGCTGAGCACGCTGAAGCCGGTGCTGGACGGCGGCATTCACACCGCGGGCACGTCGTCGCAGATCTCCGACGGCGCCGCAGCGGTGTTGTGGATGGACGAGGACAAGGCGAAGGCGCTGGGCCTCAAGCCGCGGGCGCGGATCGTCAGCCAGGCGCTCGTCGGCGCCGAGCCCTACTACCACCTCGACGGCCCGGTGCAGTCGACGGAGAAGGTGCTGGAGAAAGCCGGCATGAAGATCGGCGACATCGACCTGGTCGAGATCAACGAGGCGTTCGCGTCGGTCGTGCTGTCCTGGGCGCGGGTGCACGAGCCCGACATGGACCGGGTCAACGTCAACGGCGGCGCGATCGCACTCGGTCACCCGGTGGGCAGCACCGGCAGCCGGCTGATCACCACCGCGCTGCACGAGTTGGAGCGCACCGACAAGAGCACCGCGCTGATCACCATGTGTGCCGGCGGCGCCCTGTCGACCGGGACCATCATCGAACGCATCTAGCACTTGCGCGCGACACCCATAAGATGTGCCCATGCCGAAATCACCGCCACGGTTTCTGAATTCGCCATTCAGCACTTTTTTCATCAAATGGATGTCGCGACTGAACACCTGGATGTATCGCCGCAATGGCGGTGAAGGTCTGGGCGGCACCTTCCAGAACATCCCCGTCGCGCTGCTGACCACCATCGGCCGCAAGACCGGCGAGGAGCGGGTGAGTCCGCTGTATTTCCTGCGCGACGGTGACCGGGTGGTCGTGGCGGCTTCGCGGGGCGGGTCGGCGAAGAACCCGATGTGGTACCTCAACCTGAAGGCCAATCCGAAGGTGAAAGTACAGATCAAGAAAGAAGTGCTGGACCTGACCGCTCGCGACGCCACCGACGAGGAGCGCGGCAAGTACTGGCCGAAACTGGTCGACATGTATCCGACCTACGAGGACTACCAAGCCTGGACCGACCGCACGATCCCCATCGTCATCTGCGAGTGACAAATGACTGATCGGTTGAACGATGTCGTGTCCGCGCAATACGAGAAGTGGACATATCCCGAACCCATTCAGGACATCACCGAATGGCTTGTCGATGGCTGGCAATGGTTCGACCCGAGTCACGCACACCTGCAACTCTGGCCGGACCGTGAGTACCAACCCGACTCGGACATTCTGATCGCCGGTTGCGGCAGCAATCAGGCCGCGATCATCGCCTACAACAACCGCTCCGCCAGGGTGGTGGCGATCGACGTCAGCCAACGGTCACTGGATCACGAGCAGTACCTCAAAGACCGGCACGGGCTGTCCAACCTGGAGTTGCACCGGCTGCCCATCGAAGAGGTGTCGACGCTCGGGCGCGATTTCGACCTGATCATGTCCACCGGGGTGCTGCACCACCTGGCCGATCCGGCGCTGGGGATGAAGGCGCTCGCCGATTGCCTGCGGCCCGGCGGCGCCGTGGCACTGATGCTGTATGCGCGCTACGGCCGGGTCGGCGTCGAGTTGTTGCAATCGGTCTTCCGCGATCTGGGGTTGGGTCAGGACGAGGACGGGATCCGGATGGTCAACGCGACCATCTCGATGCTCGATCCCAATCATCCGTTCCTGGCATACCGCGACACGGCTCCGGACCTGTATTACGATGCGGGCCTTGTCGATACGTGTCTGCACGGCCGCGACCGCAGCTTCACCACCGGAGACTGCATCGATCTGGTCACCTCGGCCGGACTGGTGTTTCAGCGGTGGTTCCACAACGCGCCGTACTACCCGCACGACCTCAATTCCCTGTCCAACCCGGCCACCGAATTCTTCGCAACGATGAGCGCTTTGCCGGAGCATCAAATGTGGGCTCTGCTGGAAAAACTCAGGACGGCCAATTCGTGCCACTTCTTCATCGCCGCGCACCCCGACCGGCCGAAACAGAGCTACACCATTGACTTTTCGTCGCCCGACGCCCTGGACTACGTGCCGCGGATGCGGCTGAGCTGCCGCTTGACCGGCGCCGAGCTCCATCGCCCGCAGTGGGACATGACCCTCAATGCCGCCGAGTTGCCATTCGTCCAATACATCAACGGGCAGCGCACAATTCGCGAGATCGCGGCCGCCGTCGCCGGCGACGGGACCGACAGCATCAAGCTCGAACTGTACGAGAAGTTCGGCCGCGGGCTGTTTCAGTCGCTGTGGCGGCTCGACTTCGTCGACATGAGCCTGGAAGCGGTCCGCTAGGAACCGGCTCCGTAAACCGGTACCGGCGTGCGCGACTTGGCCAGCAGGTCGGTGACGACGGGCCCCAGCTCAGCCGGATCCCACCGAGCGCCCTTATCGATCTGCGGGCCGTGCGCCCACCCTTCCGCGACCCGGATCAGGCCGGCTTCGACCTCGAACACCTTGCCGGTGACGTCGCGGGATTCGACGCTGCCCAACCACACCACCAGCGGCGAGACGTTCTCCGGGGCCATCGCGTCGAAGCCGCCGTCCTCGGGAGCCGCCATGGTCTCGGCGAACACCGCCTCGGTCATCCGGGTGCGGGCCGCAGGGGCGATCGCGTTGACGGTGATCCCGTAGCGGCCGAGTTCGGCGGCCCCGACCAGGGTCAGCGCGGCGATGCCGGCCTTCGCGGCCGAGTAGTTGCCCTGCCCCACGCTGCCCTGCAGACCGGCGCCCGAACTGGTGTTGATGATGCGGGCGTTGAGCGTGTCCGGGCCCACCGCACCGGATTTGATCTGGCGGCGCCAGTAACCGGCGGCGTGCCGCAGGGTCGCAAAGTGCCCCTTGAGGTGGACGCGGATCACCGCGTCCCACTCACTTTCACTGGTATTGGCCAACATTCGGTCGCGGATGAAGCCGGCATTGTTGACCAGCACGTCCAGGCCACCGAAGGTGTCGACGGCGGTGTCGATCAGATTCTGCGCGCCCGTCCAGTCGGCGACGTCGTCACCGTTGGCGACCGCTTCGCCCCCGGCCGCGGTGATTTCGTCGACGACCTGTTGTGCCGGGCTCTCGCCGGCCGACCCGTCCAGGCCCACCCCGATGTCGTTGACCACCACCCGCGCACCCTCGGCCGCGAAGGCCAACGCGTGCGCGCGACCGATCCCGCGGCCCGCACCGGTGACGATGACAACCCGGCCGTCCACCACGCCCATACCCATTACACCTTTCGTTATTTGTTGGCACTCGAGGTGTTCAGGTACTGCGGCGGCTCCCCTCCGCCGTGCACCTCGAGCGTGGCACCGCTGACGTAGGAAGCCACATTGGACACCAAAAACGCTGCGGCCCAACCGACGTCGGCCGGGAGTGCGAGCCGTCCCAGCGGCACGGTGGCCGAGATCCGTTCGATCGACTCGGCATCGCCGTAGAACAGGTCGGCCTGCTCGGTCTCCACCATGCCGACCACGACGGCGTTGACCCGGACCTTGGGCGCCCACTCCACCGCCAGGGTGGTGGTGAGGTTCTCCAGGCCGGCCTTGGCGATGCCGTAGGCCGCCGTGCCAGGAGTGGGCCGCCGGCCACTGACACTGCAGACGTTCACGATGGATCCCCCGCCGTCCTGCTGTTGCATCAGCGCGTTGGCGTGCTGCGAAACCAGCAGCGGGGCAAGCACATTCAGGTCGACGATCTTGCGGCTGAAATTATGCGGAGCTTCGGCCGCCAGCACGTACGGCGACCCTCCGGCGTTGTTGACCACGACATCGAGGCGGCCGTGTTGCTCGGCTATCGAGTCGACGAGCCGCTTGACCGAATCCTCGTCGCGGACGTCGCAACTGTGGAATTCGTGCGGGTATCCCTCGACCGGCCGGCGCGCGCAGGCGATCACCGTCGCGCCCTGCTCGGCGAAAACCGCGCTGATCCCGGCGCCGACACCTCGGACTCCGCCGGTCACCAGCACCACCCGCCCGGTCAGGCCGAGATTGATCCCGTCGCCGTTCGGGGGGGCTGATCGCGGATGGGGCACTGTGCTAGCGTACCAAGCAAGTGCTTGCTTAGGTAATCGACCCCAGCAGGAAGTGCCATGACGATCACCTCTTCTACCCTCGAACCGGGCATAGTCGCCGTCACGGTCGACTACCCGCCCGTCAACGCCATCCCGTCGAAAGGATGGTTCGAACTGGCCGACGCGATCACGGCCGCGGGCGCCGATCTGGAGACCCACGCGGTGATCCTGCGGGCCGAGGGCCGAGGCTTCAACGCCGGCGTGGACATCAAGGAAATGCAGCGTACCGAGGGTTTCACCGCGCTTATCGACGCCAACCGGGGCTGCTTCGCTGCATTCCGCGCGGTCTACGAATGCGAGGTGCCGGTGATCGCCGCGGTGAACGGATTCTGTGTCGGCGGCGGCATCGGCCTGGTCGGCAACTCCGACGTGATCGTCGCCTCCGACGACGCGACCTTCGGACTGCCGGAGGTGGAACGCGGCGCGCTCGGCGCGGCCACCCACCTGTCCCGCCTGGTGCCCCAGCACCTGATGCGGCGACTGTTCTTCACCGCGGCCACCGTGGACGCCGCCACCCTGCACCATTTCGGGTCGGTGCACGAGGTGGTGCCGCGCTCCGAGCTGGACGAAGCCGCGCTACGGGTGGCCCGCGACATCGCCGCCAAGGACACCCGCGTCATTCGCGCGGCCAAGGAGGCGTTGAACCTCATCGACGTGCAACGGGTCAACTCGAGTTACCGCATGGAGCAAGGGTTTACCTTCGAACTCAACCTCGCCGGAGTCGCCGACGAGCACCGCGACGCGTTCGCCGGCACGGCGAAGGGCAAGAAGTGAGCGACAAGCGCACCACCTTGGACGAGGCCGTCGCGCAGGTCGAAAGCGGCATGACCGTCGGCATCGCCGGCTGGGGATCCCGGCGCAAGCCGATGGCCTTCGTCCGCGCCCTGCTGCGCACCGACGTCACCGACCTCACCGTCGTCACCTACGGCGGACCCGACCTGGGCCTGCTGTGCTCGGCCGGCAAGGTCAAGCGCGTCTACTACGGATTCGTCTCGCTGGACTCTCCGCCGTTCTACGACCCGTGGTTCGCCAAGGCGCGTACCACCGGCGCCATCGAGGCCCGCGAGATGGACGAAGGCATGCTGCGTTGTGGACTGCAGGCGGCGGCCCAGCGGCTGCCGTTCCTGCCGATTCGCGCCGGGTTGGGCAGCTCGGTGCTCGACTTCTGGGAAGGTGAACTCCAGACCGTCACCAGCCCGTATCCGTCGGCGGGCAGCGGGCACGAGACGCTGATCGCCATGCCCGCGCTGACCTTGGACGTCGCCTTTGCGCACCTCAATCTCGGTGACGCAGCGGGCAATGCGGCCTACACCGGCATCGACCCGTACTTCGACGACCTGTTCCTGATGGCCGCGCAGCAGCGCTTCCTGTCGGTGGAACGCGTGGTGTCCACCGAAGAACTGGTCAAAGCCGTTCCGCCGCAGGCACTGTTGATCAACCGGATGATGGTCGACGGCGTCGTGGAAGCGCCGGGCGGTGCCCACTTCACCACCGCCGCACCCGATTACGGACGGGACGAGAAGTTCCAGCGGCACTACGCCGAGGCCGCCTCGACCGACGAGGGCTGGCAGCAGTTCGTGCAGACCTACCTGTCCGGCAGCGAAGAGGACTACCAGGCGGCGGTACGCAAGTTCGGTGAGGAGGCGGGTAAGTGAGCACCACCCGAGCCGAGGTCTGCGCGATCGCGTGCGCCGAATTGTTCCGTGACGCAGGCGAAATCATGATCAGCCCGATGACCAACATGGCGTCGGTGGGCGCCCGGCTGGCGCGGCTGACCTTCTCCCCCGACATCCTGCTCACCGACGGTGAGGCCCAACTGTTGGCCGACACCCCGCCGTTGGGCAAGACGGGAGCCGTCGAGGGCTGGATGCCGTTCGGCCGGGTTTTCGAAACCCTGGCCTGGGGCCGGCGGCACGTGGTGATGGGCGCCAATCAGGTTGACCGGTACGGCAATCAGAACATCTCGGCGTTCGGGCCGCTGCAACAGCCGACCCGGCAGATGTTCGGCGTCCGCGGTTCGCCAGGCAACACCATCAACCACGCGACCAGCTACTGGGTGGGCAACCACTCCAAGCGGGTCTTCACCGATACGGTCGACGTCGTCTCCGGCATCGGCTACGACAAGGTCGACGCGAGCAACCCGGCGTTCCGGTTCGTCAACGTCTACCGCGTGGTGTCCAACCTCGGCGTGTTCGACTTCGGCGGCCCGGACGGCACGATGCGCGCGTTGAGCCTGCACCCCGGCGTTGCCCCCGACGACGTCCGGGAGGCGACCTCGTTCGAGGTGCAAGGGCTCGACGAGGCCGGCGAGTCCAGGCTGCCGAGCGACGACGAACTTCGCCTGATCCGCGAGGTCATCGACCCGAAAGCGCTGCGCGACAGAGAGATCCGGCAGTGAGGCTGCGTACCCCGCTGACCGAGCTGGTCGGCATCGAGCATCCGGTGGTGCAGACCGGGATGGGCTGGGTGGCCGGCGCGCGGCTGGTCTCTGCGACGGCCAATGCCGGCGGGTTGGGGATCCTGGCGTCGGCGACCATGACACTGGACGAACTGGCAGTGGCCATCAAGAAGGTCAAGGCCGCCACCGACAAGCCGTTCGGGGTGAACATGCGCGCCGACGCGGCCGACGCCGGCGATCGGGTCGAGCTGATGATCCGCGAAGGTGTCAAGGTGGCCTCGTTCGCGTTGGCGCCCAAACAGGAGCTGATCGCCCGGCTGAAAGAAGCCGGCGCCGTGGTGGTTCCGTCGATCGGCGCCGCCAAGCACGCACGCAAGGTCGCCGCCTGGGGTGCGGACGCGATGATCGTGCAGGGTGGGGAGGGCGGCGGGCACACCGGTCCCGTCGCGACCACGCTGCTGCTGCCGTCGGTGCTGGATGCGGTGAAGGACAGCGGGATACCGGTGATCGCCGCGGGCGGGTTCTTCGACGGACGCGGTCTGGCCGCAGCGCTTTCCTACGGCGCCGCTGGTGTTGCCATGGGCACCCGGTTCCTGCTCACCTCGGACTCCACCGTGCCCGACGCCGTCAAGCAGCGGTACCTGGAGTCAGCGCTGGACGGCACCGTAGTCACCACGCGGGTCGACGGCATGCCGCACCGGGTGCTGCGCACCGGACTCGTCGAGAAGCTGGAAAGTGGCTCGCGGGCAAGGGGTTTCACCGCGGCAGTGCGTAATGCGGGGAAGTTCAAGCAGATGTCGCAGATGACCTGGCGCTCGATGATCCAGGACGGGCTGGCCATGCGCCACGGCAAGGAACTGACCTGGTCGCAGGTGGTGATGGCGGCCAACACCCCGATGCTGCTCAAGGCCGGGCTGGTCGAGGGCAACACGGAAGCCGGGGTGCTGGCATCGGGGCAGGTGGCCGGGATCTTGGACGACCTGCCGTCCTGTGCGGAGCTGATCGACACGATCGTGCGCGACGCGATCACGCATTTACAAAAGGCATCTGCGCTGGTCGAGTGAGTGGCGCGTGTCAAATAGGCTACGCTATCGCAGCTATGGCGACCGTCGAGATGGAACCAGCGGCCCCAGAAGCTACCCACCACGCGCTGCCCGACCCGGGTGAAGCGGTACCCAAGCTGGCGCTGCCCACGGTCGGAATCTTTTTCGCCGCACTGACCTCGTTCGTGGTGGCGACCGTCGGTTATCTGCACGGCTGGGCGCCCTGGTGGGTGACCATCCCAGTCAACGCGGCGGTGACATTCGTAATGTTCACCGTCGTGCACGACGCGTCGCACTACTCGATCAGCTCGACGCGCTGGGTGAACGGGCTGATGGGACGACTCGCTTGGCTCTTCGTCGGTCCGGTGGTCGCCTTCCCGTCGTTCGGCTACATCCACATCCAGCATCACCGGCACTCCAACGACGACGACCAGGACCCGGACACCTTCGCTTCGCACGGCAAGTGGTGGCAGCTGCCGCTGCGGTGGTCGCTGGTCGAGTACTTCTATCTGCGGTACTACCTGCCGCGGGCGCGCAGCCGACCGGTCGGCGAGGTCGCCGAGACGCTGGCGATGATGGCTTTGAGCGTGACCGGGCTGGTGGTCGCGATCGTCACCGGAAACTTCTGGGCACTAGCCGTCGTCTTCCTGATCCCGCAGCGCATCGGGCTCACCGTCCTGGCGTGGTGGTTCGACTGGCTGCCGCACCACGGACTGGCCGACACCCAGCGCACCAACCGCTACCGTGCCACCCGCAACCGGGTCGGCGCCGAATGGTTGTTCACCCCGGTGCTGCTGTCGCAGAACTACCACCTGGTGCACCACCTGCACCCGTCGGTGCCGTTCTACCGCTACGTGCGCACGTGGAAGCGCAACGAAGAGGCTTACCTGGAACGCAACGCGGCGATCTCCACGGTCTTCGGTCAGCAGCTGAATCCGGACGAGTTCCGGGAGTGGAAGGAACTGAACGGCCGGCTGGCGAAATTGCTGCCGGTGCGGATGCCGAGCCGGTCCAGCTCTCCGCACGGGGTGTTCCACCGCATCCCGGTGGCCTCCGTCGATCCGATCACCGCCGACAGCACCCTGGTCACCTTCGCCGTGCCGGAAGCATTGCGGGACGCGTTCCGGTTCGAGCCGGGCCAGCACGTGACGGTGCGCACCGACCTGGGCGGTCAGGGGGTACGCCGTAACTACTCGATCTGCGCCGCCGCGACCCGTGCCCAGTTGCGCATCGCGGTCAAACACATTGGCGGCGGGGCGTTCTCGACGTTCGTGGCCGAGCGGTTGCAGGCCGGTGACGTCCTGGAGCTGATGACACCCACCGGGCGGTTCGGCACGGCGTTGAATCCGTTGCACCGCAAGCACTACGTGGGCCTGGTGGCCGGCAGCGGGATCACGCCGGTGCTGTCCATCCTCGCGACGACCCTCGAGGTCGAGACCGAAAGCCGGTTCACGCTGATCTACGGCAACCGCACCAAGGAATCGACGATGTTCCGCGCCGAGCTGGATCGGCTGGAGGCGCGCTATGCCGACCGGCTGGAGATCCTGCACGTGCTGTCGGGTGAGTCGATGCACACGCCCGCACTGCGCGGCCGCATCGACCGCGACAAGCTCAACCTGTGGCTGACCGGAAACCTGCAGCCGGATGCCGTTGACGAGTGGTTCATCTGCGGACCGATGGAGATGACGACGACGGTCCGTGAGGTGCTGCTCGAGCATTGCGTGGACTCCGAACGGATCCACCTCGAACTGTTCCACGGCTTCGGCACCGCATCGCCGGCCGAACACGAATACGGCTCGGCGACAGTGACTTTCACGCTGTCCGGCGAGCAGTACAGCTACGACCTGGCCCCCGGCGACTCGATTCTGGAAGGCACGCTGCAGGTGCGCGACGACGCGCCGTACGCCTGCATGGGCGGGGCGTGCGGGACGTGCCGGGCGCGGCTGGTCGAGGGGCAGGTGGAGATGGATCACAACTTCGCGCTGGGGCAGGCCGAACTCGACGCCGGCTACATTCTGACGTGCCAGTCGCATCCGACGACGCCGTTCGTGGCGGTCGACTTCGACGCTTGATTTCCTTCCCGGCCGAACGTGAATTACACGACGCGACACGCCGATTCGGTGTCGCGCCGTTCACACTCGTTGTGATGCCTGCCATCCGGCGGCGTGCATCGCCCGGTAGACGCGGGAGATGATGGTGCCCTGCCGGTAACGCAGGAGATCACGACTGACCCTGATGACTGTCCACCCGAGCTCCGTCAACGCGACTTGCCGCTCGATATCGCGGGCCTGCTGGTCGGGCTCCGTCCAGTGTTGCGGCCCGTCGTATTCAACGGCGACCCGAAACTCCCGATAGCCCATATCGACGCGGGCGACGAAATCCCCGTATTCGTCGTAAACCCTGATCTGCGTCTGCGGTTTCGGCAGGCCCGCATCGATTAACACCAATCGGAGCCGCGTCTCCTGGGGCGATTCCGCACCCCCGTCGACAAGCGGCAACACCCGTCGCAGCCTGGTCAGCCCGCGCACACCGCGATGTTCGGAGATCACGGCTTCGATGTCGGCGATCTTGACGTCGGTCGCGTTCGCCAACGCGTCGAGTCGCTGGACGGCGTGTAACCGGACGGTGGTTCGTCGTCCGATATCGAAGGCGGTGCGCGCCGGGCTGGTCACCGGAATCCCCGCCCTGGTCATCGTCTCGTGGAGCGCCAACCTGTCCGAATGAACAGTGATGCGGGCCGGTGGTTTTCGGTTGTCGTGGACCAATTCCGCATCAAGCTTCGAGCTGACCCACTTCGTACCGAGCAGTGCCGCCGCCGAGTTGCCGGCAACGACCGCACGCCGGCGCGACCATAGCCAAGCCGCCTCGGCACGCTGAACCGCCGTCAGTTCGATACCCGCCGGGCTGTACACCCCGGGATAGACGGGTTCGTAGAGCAGTCGCATTGCCCGCTCTGGAATCACCCCGCAGGCCAGTGCTTCGGCGCCAAGAAACGGCCAGTCCATGCGGGCATGCTGCCAACAATGTGCGGCGGCTCGTCACCACTGATCCACAGCCCCTAAACCGCCGCCCGGCGGGGCCCGCCCGAGTGTGAAGTTTACGACCCGACACGCCGCGTGGACGTCGGGAGATTCACGCTCGGCGGTGAGGGGTCAGAGCCGTTCGATGATGGTGACGTTGGCGGTGCCGCCACCCTCGCACATGGTCTGCAGACCATAGCGACCCCCGGTGCGCTCCAACGTGTTCAGCATCGTGGTGAACAGTTTGGCTCCGGTGGCGCCCAGCGGATGCCCGAGCGCGATAGCGCCGCCGGACGGGTTGACCTTCTCCGGGTCGGCCTTGATCTCCTTGAGCCAGGCCAGAACTACCGGTGCGAATGCCTCGTTGATCTCCACGGTGTCGATGTCGTCAATGGACAGGCCGGTCTTCTCCAGCGCGTAGCGGGTGGCCGGAATGGGACCGGTCAGCATGAACACCGGGTCGGCGGCCCGGGCACTGATGTGATGGATGCGGGCCCGGGGGGTCAGTCCGTGATCCTTGACCGCCTGCTCGGAGGCCAGCAACACCGCCGACGCTCCGTCGGAGATCTGGCTGGCCATCGCCGCCGTCAACCGGCCACCTTCGACCAGGGGCTTGAGGCCGGCCATCTTCTCCAGGGACGATTCGCGCGGCCCCTCATCGACCCGGAACGGCCCGGTTTCGGTTTCCACGGTGAGGATTTCGTTGTCGAAGTTGCCGCCGCGGATGGCGGCGAAGGCGCGCTCATGGCTGGTCAGCGAGTAGCGTTCCATCTCTTCGCGCGACAGGTTCCACTTCTCGGCGATCAGCTCCGAGCCGCGGAACTGCGAGATCTCCTGGTCGCCGTAGCGGTGGAGCCACTGCTTGGATTCGCTGGTCGGCGAGGTGAAGCCGAACTGCTCGCCGACGGTCATCGCCGACGAGATCGGAATCTGACTCATGTTCTGCATGCCGCCGGCCACAATCAGGTCGGCGGTTCCCGACAAGATCGCCTGTGCGCCAAACGAAACCGCTTGTTGGCTGGAGCCGCACTGCCGGTCGACGGTGACGCCGGGCACCTCTTCGGGGTAGCCGGCGGCCAGCCACGACAGCCGGGCGATGTTGCCGGCTTGGCCGCCGATGGCGTCGACGCAGCCGGCGATCACGTCGTCGACCGCACCCGGGTCGACGTCGTTGCGGTCGAACAACCCGCGCCAGCCCAGCGCGCCCAGGTCGACGGGATGTACCCCGGCCAGCGCGCCGCCGCGCTTGCCAACCGCGGTCCGCACAGCGTCGATGACGTACGCTTCCGGCATTTTCAGACTCCTTCTTTTGCGATCCCGCCCAGCACGATGGCGAGGTATTTCTGACCGACCTCGTGCGCGGTGAGCGGTCCGCCGGGTTGATACCAGCGCACCGACACCCACGTGGTGTCCCGGATGAAGCGGTAGACCAGGTCGACGTCCAGATCGGGCCGGA
Organism: Mycobacterium sp. NGS67; assembly: GCF_059812185.1. Taxonomy (NCBI): domain Bacteria; kingdom Bacillati; phylum Actinomycetota; class Actinomycetes; order Mycobacteriales; family Mycobacteriaceae; genus Mycobacterium; species Mycobacterium sp. NGS67. The sequence goes on along the minus strand of NZ_JCALCF010000017.1, from coordinate 18,268 downwards.
AGTAGCCCTCCTCGATGCCCTGGTGCAGGACGTCGACCCACATTTTCCGCTGCTGCTTGTTCAGGTCTTCGATGTAGGAGAACCGCGGCTGCGACGAAAGTCGTTGCGCCTCATCCTGATAGATGACGACTTGCGCGTGCCGGTGCTCAATGGCCTCGAATGACGTCATGAACAGGCCCTTGAGCCGTTCCAGCGGATTGGTTTGACTGTCGACGATCTCGCGGTAGCGGCTGAAGAGCCAGTCCAGGAACCCGCGCAGCAACTCGTCGACCATCTCCTCTTTGGACGCGAAGTGGTGGTACAGGCTGCCCGACAGGATGCCGGCGCCGTCGGCGATGTCACGTACCGTCGTGGCGCGCAACCCGCGCTCGGCGAACATCACCGCGGCGAGTTCCAACAACTCGTCTCGGCGGCTGTTTGCCTGACCGGTCACTCGGTCCACTGCATCAGGGTATCAACCAAGCGCTTGCTCGGCCAAGGTGGGCTGATGGGGCGACTCGCTGATTGTCACCGATCCAATTCATCGAAACGCCCCACCGCGGGCCGATCCTAGTCGTAGCGTCCACCCCATGAGTCCGCAGGTTCGCGGGCATTGGTGCAGATGGAGGGTCTAACACCATGAGCTTTTTCACTCTTCCCCCGGAAATCAACTCGTTGCGGATGTTCGCGGGCGCGGGTTCGGAGCCCATGCTTGCCGCCGCGGCTTCTTGGTCGGGGCTGGGCGAGGAATTGGCGGCGGCGGCGCAATCGTTTTCTTCGGTGACCGAAGACCTAGCCGGCCAGTTCTGGCAGGGTCCGGCCGCAAGGGCAATGGCCACCGCAGCGGCCCCGTATTCCGCGTTCCTCCAGGCCGCCTCCGCCCGCGCTCATAGCGCCTCCGGTGGGGCCAGAGCAGTGGCCGCCGCCTTCGAGGCAGCCCGCGAGGCCACAATCAATCCGGCCGCAATCTTCGCCAACCGCAATGCCTTCCTGCAGGCCGCGCGCACCAACATCTTCGGATTGAACACCCACGTGCTGGCTTCGCTGGAAGGTTTGTACAACGAGTTCTGGGCCGCCGACGTCGAGGCGCTGGTCGGATATCACTCCGGAGCCTCGGCGGCAGCCGCACAGTTGTCGTCTTGGCAACAAACATTGCAGGGCCTGCCCGGGATCGGTCAGCTGATCCAGGGTGTCGGCGCGGCAGCCCCGGGAGATCCCAATTTCGGCGTCGGCAATACCGGCGGCGGCAACATCGGCAACGGCAACAACAGCGGCACCGGTGGCGGCAATATCGGCGATGGCAACCTCGGCAACGGCAACGTCGGTGGCGGCAACCTCGGCAACAGCAACTTCGGCAGCGGCAACTGGGGCAACGGCAACTTCGGCGTCGGCAACCGCGGCGACGGCAACATCGGTCTGGGCAACAGCGGTCTCGGCAATAATGGCATCTCGCAGATCCCGGGGTTTAACAATGTCGGCTTGGGCAATGCCGGCAATAACAACGTCGGCATCGCCAACAGCGGCAACGCGAATTATGGTGCCGGTAACACCGGTAACAACAACATCGGCTTGGGCCTCACCGGTAACAATTTGGTCGGTGTGGGCGGCGCTTACTACGACACCGTGGCCGGCCAATTCCACTTCGACGGCCTGAACTCGGGCGCCGGCAACATAGGCTTTGGCAACTCCGGCACGGGCAACATCGGATTCTTCAACTCGGGCGACGGTAACGTCGGCCTCTTCAACTCGGGCGCCAATGTGTCACCTGCTGATCTCGGTAGAATCCAAACTCTCGGGGTCGGAAACTCAGGTATTGGCAACATGGGCGTGGGCAACAGCGGCAATAATAACTTCGGCTTTGGTAACACGGGCGGACTGAACACCGGTATCGGAAATAACGGCGACACCAACACCGGATTTTTCAATAGCGGCACCACCAACACGGGTATGAACAATTCTGGGAGCTGGAACACTTTTGACGGGAATTCCGGTATCGGCAACACCGGGTTCTTCAATTCGGGCAATTTCAACACCGGATTCGGATTCACCACGGACAGCGGTGCCACCAGCTCCGGCTTCGGGAATAGCGGTTTGATAACGTCAGGCTTCTTCAACAATCCAACCGAGGGGAGCGGACTCAACGGCTACACGTCGGGTTTCTTCAATTCGTCTAGCGGTGCCAGCAGTCCGGTCGATTTATCCGGATTCCAGTCAGGCTTTTTCAACATTGGCGTCCCGGTTAGTTTGTCGCCCGGTCTCACCGGTCTCAGCTCAGGTGTACTGAACTACGGCACCGGATTGTCCGGCTTGTTCAGCATCGCCCGGTTGCTGCAAGAATTGACGTGATACGCACCGCAGTACTCTACGGGTGCTGGCTGGACACCGAAATCACTTCACCGGTCAGGTAACTGGAGTAGTCACTGGCCAGGAACGCGATGGTGGCCGCCACCTCCCACGGTTCGGCGGCCCGCCCGAACGCCTCCCCGGCCGATAGCCGGTCCAGCAACTCCGAAGACGACGTCTTGTCCAGGAATTTGTGCCGCGCGATGCTGGGTGACACAGCGTTGATCCGCACTCCGTATTCCGCGGCTTCGATTGCGCTGCAACGGGTCAACGCCATCACGCCGGCCTTGGCTGCGGCGTAGTGCGACTGCGAGTGCTGGGCCCGCCAGCCCAGGACGCTGGCATTGTTGACGATCACCCCGCCGTGCGGGGCGTCCCGGAAGTACCGCAGCGCGGCCCGGGTGGCGCGGAACACCGACGTCAACGACACGTCCAGGACCCGGTCCCACTCTTCGTCGGTCATGTCGGCAACCGGCGTCTGACCGCCCAGGCCCGCGTTGTTGACCAGCACGTCCAACCGGCCGAATCGTGCTGTGGCGGTGGATATCAGCGCGTCGACCTGCGCGGTGGAAGTTACGTCACACACCACGCTCTCCACCCGGCCCTGTCCGAGCGCCGCCAACTCCGCAGCCGTCTCGCCCAACCGTCGTTCGTGGTGGTCGGACATCAGCACATCGGCACCCTCGGCCAGGGCCCTGCGAGCGGTGGACGAACCGATGCCGGTGCCGGCCGCCGCCGTCACCACCACCACCTTGCCGTCCAGAAGACCGTGTCCGGCAATCTCTTTCGGCGCTTCCGACAAGCTCATCCCTTGACCTCCCGAGGCAGGCCGAGCACCCGCTCGGCGATGATGTTGCGCTGGATCTCATTCGATCCGCCGTAGATGGTGTCGGCGCGGGTGAACAGGAACAACCGCTGCCATTCGTCGAAATCGCCGTCGGTCAGCGTCAGTCCCGGCTTGCCCAGCACATCCATCGCCAGCTCGCCCAGGCTGCGATGCCAGTTGGCCCACAACAACTTCGACACGTTGTCCTGGCCCGGCTGCTCGACATCCATCGTCGCCAACGCATACGAACGCATCGCCCGCAACCCGGTCCACGCTCGGGTCAGCCGTTCCCGAATGGCCGGGTCTTCGGCCGCGCCGGTGCGCCGGGCGAGGTCGGCCAAGTTGGAAAGCTCACGGGCATAGACGATCTGCTGCCCCAGCGTGGAAACACCCCGCTCGAAGGTCAGCGTTCCCATCGCCACCCGCCAACCGTCGCCGGGCTGGCCGACCACCAGCGAGGCTTCGGTACGGGCGTCGTCGAAGAACACCTCGTTGAACTCCGCGGTGCCGGTGATCTGGACGATCGGGCGCACCTCGACACCGGGTTGGTCCAGTGGCACCAGCAGATACGACAATCCGGCGTGCCGCTTGGAACCCTTCTCGGTGCGCGCGACGACGAAGCACCACTGCGACAAATGCGCCAGCGACGTCCACACCTTCTGCCCGTTGATTACCCATTCGTCGCCATCCAGCTCGGCGGTGGTGGAGACGTTGGCGAGGTCGCTGCCGGCGCCGGGTTCGGAATATCCCTGGCACCACAGCTCGGTGACGTCGAGGATGCGCGGCAGGAAACGCTGCTGCTGCTCGGGCGTCCCGTAAGCGATCAGCGTCGGCCCGAGTAGCTCCTCGCCGAAGTGGTTGACCTTGTCCGGGGCGTCGGCCAGCGCGTATTCCTCGTAGAACGCCACCCGGTGCGCGGTGGAAAGTCCGCGTCCGCCGTGTTCGACCGGCCAGCCCAGACAGGTCAGCCCGGCTTTGGCGAGGTGCTGGTTCCAGGCCCGGCGTTCTTCGAACGCTTCGTGCTCGCGTCCGGGCCCGCCCAGACCCTTGAGTGCTGCGAAGTCGCCGACCAGATTGTCGGCGAGCCACTGACGGACCTCTGCCCGGAACTCTTCGACGTCCTGCATGACCTGTAGGCTAACCTACCAAGCACTTGCTTTGTTAGGAGTATCCCCGTGACCACCGATCCCCGCACCGTTCCCGCGGCGCTGGATCAATTCGCGCGCCGCCACCCCGATCACGCCGCCCTGATCACCGAGGAGCGCAGCTTCACCGCCGCCACCCTGCGCGACGAGGTGCACCGCGCCGCCGCCGCACTGGTCAGCCTCGGCGTCGAACCGCAACAGCGGGTCGCCATCTGGTCGCCGAACACCTGGCACTGGGTGGTCGCGTGCCTGGCCATCCACCACGTCGGCGCGGCCATGGTGCCGCTGAACACGCGCTATACCGCAGCCGAAGCCGCGGACATCATCGCGCGCACCGATGCCCCGGTGCTGTTCGCCGCGGGCCGCTTCCTGGGCGCCGACCGGACCGCCGACCTGGACCGCGCCGCCCTGCCCGCGCTGCGGCACATCGTGCGGATCGGCATCGACGAACGCGACGGGAACTGGGACGAGTTCATCGCCCGAGGCGACGATCCCGCGGCCGCCCAGACCGTGCGCGCGCGTGCCGCCGCGGTCACCCCCGACGACGTCAGCGACATCCTGTTCACCTCCGGCACCACCGGCCGCAGCAAAGGCGTGCTGTGCGCGCACCGGCAGTCGCTGGCCGCGTCGGCGGCCTGGGCCGCCAACGGCAAGATCACCAGCGACGACCGCTACCTGTGCATCAACCCGTTCTTCCACAACTTCGGATACAAGGCCGGCATCCTGGCCTGCCTGCAGACCGGTGCGACGCTGATCCCGCACCTGACCTTCGACCCGCTGCGCACGCTGCAGGCCATCGAGCAGCACCGCATCACCGTGCTGCCCGGGCCGCCAACCATCTATCAGACCTTGCTCGACCACCCGGCGCGCGGCGACTACGACCTGAGCTCGCTGCGGTTCGCGGTGACCGGCGCGGCCACCGTGCCGGTGGTCCTGGTGGAGCGCATGCAGTCCGAACTCGACATCGACATCGTGCTGACCGCCTACGGCCTGACCGAGGCCAACGGGATGGGAACGGCGTGCCGGCCCGAAGACGACGCGGTGACGGTCGCGACCACCTGCGGACGCCCGTTCGCCGACTTCGAACTGCGCATCGGGGATGACGGTGAGGTGCTGCTGCGCGGACCCAACGTCATGTTGGGCTATCTCGACGACCCGCAGGCGACCGCCGCCGCGATCGACACCGACGGATGGTTGCACACCGGCGACATCGGCACCGTCGACGCCGCAGGCAACCTGCGGATCACCGACCGGCTCAAGGACATGTACATCTGCGGCGGCTTCAACGTCTACCCCGCCGAAATCGAGCAGGTGCTGGCCCGGATGAACGGAATCGCCGATGCCGCGGTGATCGGAGTCCCCGACCAGCGGCTGGGCGAGGTGGGCCGCGCGTTCGTCGTCACCCGGCCCGGTGCCGAGTTGGACGAGGAATCGGTAATCGCTTACACCCGTGAGCATTTGGCGAACTTCAAAGCACCCCGTTCGGTGCGGTTCGTCGACGCGTTGCCGCGCAATCCCGGCGGCAAGGTGGTCAAACCACAACTGCGAGAGTTGGCTTGATGGATCTACATTTCGACGAAGAGACGTTGGCCTTCCAGTCCGAGGTGCGCGAGTTCCTCGAAGCCAACCGGGGCACGATCCCGACGAAGTCCTACGACAACGCCGAAGGCTTTGCCCAGCACCGTGACTGGGACAAGGTCCTGTTCGACGCCGGTCTGTCGGTGATCACCTGGCCGGAGAAGTACGGCGGCCGGGATGCTCCGCTGCTGCACTGGGTGGTCTACGAGGAGGAATACTTCCGGGCCGGGGCGCCCGGTCGGGCCAGCGCCAACGGCACCTCGATGCTGGCCCCCACCCTGTTCTCGCACGGTACCGAGGAGCAGCTGGACCGTATCCTGCCGAAAATGGCCAGCGGTGAACAGATCTGGGCCCAGGCCTGGTCGGAACCGGAGTCCGGCAGCGACCTGGCGTCGCTGCGCTCCACCGCGACTCAGACCGACGGCGGCTGGCTGCTCAACGGCCAGAAGATATGGAGTTCGAGGGCGCCGTTCGCCGAAATGGGTTTCGGGTTGTTTCGCTCCGACCCCGGATCCCAACGCCACCAAGGCTTGACCTACTTCATGTTCGACCTGAAAGCCAAGGGTGTCACGGTGCGCCCGATCGTCCAGCTCGGCGGTGACACCGGATTCGGCGAGATCTTCCTCGACGACGTCTTCGTTCCCGACCAGGACGTGATCGGCGCCCCGAACGACGGGTGGCGCGCGGCGATGAGCACCTCAAGCAACGAGCGCGGCATGTCCCTGCGCAGCCCGGCTCGTTTCCTGGCCGCCGCCGAGCGGCTGGTGCAGCTCTGGAAGGACGCCGGTTCGCCGCCGGAGTTCGCCGACCGGGTCGCCGACGGCTGGATCAAGGCGCAGGCCTACCGGTTGCAGACCTTCGGCACCGTCACCCGGCTGGCCGGCGGCGGTGAACTCGGCGCGGAATCCTCGGTCACCAAGGTGTTCTGGTCTGATCTGGACGTGGCACTGCACCAGACCGCGCTGGATATCCGCGGCGCCGACGGCGAGCTCGCCGGACCCTGGACCGACGGCCTGCTGTTCGCGCTGGGCGGACCGATCTACGCCGGTACCAACGAGATTCAGCGCAACATCATCTCCGAACGACTGCTCGGCCTGCCCCGGGAGAAGCGGTAATGGACTTCGCATTAGACGAACAGCAGCGTGATTTCGCTGCCAGTATCGACGCGGCGCTGGGCGCCGCCGATCTGCCCGGCGCGGTTCGTGCCTGGGCCGCCGGAGACAACGCACCCGGTCGCAAGGTGTGGGAGCAACTGGCCGACCTCGGCGTCACGGCGCTGATGGTGTCGGAAAAGTTCGACGGCATCGACGCCTCGCCGGTCGATCTGGTGGTTGCCCTCGAGCGCCTCGGTCGCTGGTGTGTGCCCGGCCCGGTCACCGAATCCATCGCCGTCGCACCGGTTCTGCTCGCTGACGACGACCGTAGCGGTGCTCTGGCGTCCGGCGAGCTGATCGCCACCCTCGCGCTACCGCCGGACATTCCCCGGGCGTTGGACGCCGACGTCGCCGGACTGGTGTTGCTGGCCGGTCCGGATGGTGTCAGCGAGGCAACCCCGGGTGAGCGTCGCGAGTCCGTCGACCCCAGCCGTCGGCTCTTCGACGTGACGGCAACCGGGGACACCTGGCAGGCCGACACCGCGCGCGCCTACCAGTTCGGCGCGCTGGCCACCGCCGCACAGCTCGTCGGGGCGGCCGAGGCCCTGCTGTCCGGCAGTGTCGACTACGCCAAGCAGCGCTCCCAGTTCGGCAGGGTCATCGGCTCGTACCAGGCGATCAAGCACAAGCTGGCCGACGTGCACATCGCGATCGAACTGGCCCGGCCGTTGGTGTACGGCGCGGCGTTGACGCTGGACGCGCGGGATGTGAGCGCGGCCAAAGCCGCGGCCGCCGAGGCGGGTCTGCTGGCCGCACGTTCTGCGTTGCAGACGCACGGGGCGATCGGCTTCACTCAGGAGCACGACCTGTCGCTGCTGCTGCTGCGGGTGCAGGCGCTGCGCTCGGCCTGGGGTACACCGGAGCAGCATCGGCGACGAGTACTGGAGGCGCTATGACGTCCACCGAAGAACGGGAGATGCTGCGCGACAGCGTGGCAGCGCTGGTGACCAAGCACGCCGGCCCCGCTGCCGTGCGTGCGGCGATCGAGTCCGAACGCGGCTACGACGAGTCGCTGTGGCGGCTGCTGTGCGAGCAGGTCGGTGCGGCCGCGCTGGTGGTACCCGAGGAGCTCGGCGGAGCCGGCGGTGAACTGGCCGACGCGGCAACGGTTTTGCGGGAGCTGGGCCGCGGTTTGGTCCCGTCTCCCCTACTGGGCACCACGCTCGCCGAACTCGCGTTGCTGGCCGCACCCGAACCCGACGGCGCCACACTGGAGGCTCTGGCCGAAGGCAGCTCGATCGGAGCGCTGGTGCTCGACCCGGACTACGTGATCAATGGCGACATCGCCGACGTCGTCGTGGCTGCCACCGACGGTCAGCTGAGCAGATGGACCCGATTCAGCGCCGAGCCCGTCGCCGCCATGGACCTGACCCGCCGGCTGGCGCGGGTCCGCGCCGAGGACACCGAACCGTTGGGCGACGACCCCGGATTGGCGGACTTCGCGGCGATTCTGTTGGCCGCCGAGCAGATCGGCGCCGCCGAACGCTGCCTGGACCTCACCGTCGAGTACGCCAAGAGCCGGGTGCAGTTCGGCCGCCCCATCGGCAGCTTCCAGGCGCTCAAGCACCGGATGGCGGATTTGTATGTCGCAGTTGCCGCGGCCCGGGCCGTCGTCGACGACGCGTGCGACCAACCCGGACCCGTCAATGCCGCCACTGCGCGACTGGCCGCCACCGAAGCGCTGAATGTCGTTGCGGCCGAGGCTATTCAGCTGCACGGGGGCATCGCGATCACCTGGGAACACGACATGCACCTGTACTTCAAGCGCGCCCACGGCAGCGCGCAGTTGCTCGACTCCACCCGAGACGTGCTGCGCCGGCTGGAAGCTGAGGTGCTGCCGACCCCGTGACCGGTCACGTCGCACTGCGCGCAGGCATCCCCCCGTTCTATGTGATGGATGTCTGGCTAGCGGCCGCGGAACGCCAACGCACCCACGGCGACCTGGTGAACCTGTCGGCGGGCCAGCCGAGCGTCGGTGCGCCGGAGCCGGTGCGCGCCGCCGCCGCTTCGGCGCTGCATCTCAACGAACTCGGTTACACCGTGGCACTGGGCATTCCGGAGCTGCGGGCCGCGATCGCCGCGAACTATGAACGCCAGCATGGCATTTCCGTCGAACCCGATGCCGTGGTCGTGACCACCGGGTCCTCCGGGGGATTTCTGCTGGCATTTCTGGCGTGCTTCGACGTGGGTGACCGGGTCGCGATGGCCAGTCCCGGCTACCCGTGTTACCGGAACATCCTGTCGGCGTTGGGATGTGAGGTGGTCGAGATCCCGTGCGGCCCGGAGACCAGGTTCCAGCCCACCGCGCAGCTGCTGGCCGAACTCGACCCGCCGGTGCAGGGCGTCATCGTCGCCAGCCCGGCCAACCCGACCGGCACGGTCATCCCGCCGGAGGAACTCGCGGCCATCGCGCAGTGGTGCGACGACAGCGGTGTGCGGCTGATCAGCGACGAGGTCTACCACGGCTTGGTCTACGACCAAGCGCCGCCGACCAGCTGCGCCTGGCAGACCTCGCGAAACGCGGTGCTGGTCAACAGCTTCTCCAAGTACTACGCGATGACGGGCTGGCGGCTGGGCTGGCTGGTGGTGCCCACCGAGTTGCGCCGCGCGGTGGACTGCCTGACCGGCAACTTCACCATCTGTCCCCCGGTGCTGTCGCAGGTTGCCGCGGTGTCGGCGTTCACCCTGGAATCGACCGCCGAGGCCGAGGCCAACCTGAAGCACTATTCGATCAACCGCGCGTTGCTGCTGGACGGGCTGCGCGGCATCGGCGTCGAACGACTGGCGCCCACCGACGGCGCGTTCTACGTCTACGCCGACGTCTCCGACTTCACCAGCGACTCGCTGGGGTTCTGCTCGCAGCTGTTGCGCGACACCGGCGTTGCCATTGCACCGGGCATCGACTTCGACCCCGCGCGCGGCCACTCCTATGTCCGGCTGTCGTTCGCCGGGCCGACGGGCGACATCGAAGAGGCGCTACGCCGGATCGGTGCCTGGCTGCCTCGCCAGTAGCGCTTCGAGCGCAGCGCGGTCGACATCAGCCAGGTTGATCCCGAACCGCTCGTCGAGGGCGGCGACCACCGCGGCCGCGTCGTTGAGCACGACCTTCTCGCTGCCGTCGGCGCGGTGGATGACGAGGTTGCGTCCGGCCAGGTTCATCCGCCCGTCCTCGGTGACCAGTGCCACCATCAGGTCGGTGACGAAGTGCGACGACGGGTGCGTCGAGACATACCAACTGCCCACCGTCAGGTCGATCTGCGGGCGGGTCACCGTGGTGAACTCATAGAGCGCTTGCCACTCACCGCGGATCTGGGCTTGCAGGACCAACCCGTCGCCGTGGTCCTCCAGGCGATACCGCTCGTGGGCGGTCTGCTGCACGCCGCCGGTCTGCAGGCGCAACGGCGACGTCGGTGTCTGGCCGCCGAATCCGACGTCGACCAGATACGGACCAGCACTGCCCGGAAACGTCACGGCGAGCACCGTGTGCGTCTCCGCCGGTGTCGACGCTTGCGGCGACAACGACCAGACCACCCGGCCGGCCAACCGGCGCACCTGGAAGCCGAGTTCGGCCAGCACATAACCCATCAACCCGTTCTGTTCGTAGCAGTAGCCACCACGCCGTCGGTGAATCAGCTTGTCGGCCAATCCCTCTGGGCTCAGGTCGTCGACGGGCACGCCCAATAGCGGGTCGATGTTCTCGAAGGGGATGGTCCGAGAGTGGGCGGTTATCAGTGCCTGCAGGACATCCAGGGTCGGTTCTACCGGCCCGTGGTAGCCGATGCGGTCGAAGTATGCGCCGAGATCCAGAGCCATAGCAGCCATTCTGACCCGACTCGCTTGTTTTATCTCTGTCGAATGTGGGGACTCGATACAGACACGGCTACCGCACAGCCGCAAACCGAAGAATCGATGGAGCTCATCATGAGTACCGACAACGTCGTCTGGATCGTGATCGCCGCGCTGGTGGTCCTCGCCGTGATCGCCGCGCTGGCCATGCTCGCCAACCGGAGCAAACGCCGCAAGCGGATTCAACAGGCCGAAGAGATACGCGAGCAGGCCAAGCTCGAACAGGCCCGTGTCGAACGCCGTGAAGCGCTGGCCGACGAGACCGCGGCCAGGGCACGTGCCGCTCAGGCCGAAGCCGAGGCGAAAGCCGCCGAAGCGGCCCGGTTGCAGGACCGCGCCGCAGCGCATCAGAGCGAAGCGGCCACCTCGCGCGAGAAACTCGACGAGCAATGGCAGCGTGCCGAAGATCTGCACCCGACGGACAAAGTGGATTCCGCGGACCGTGCGGAAGGCGCCGACACCGTGACCGACGGGGGACGGGGCACCGAGTCAGGGAACTACCGCGACGACGACCACTCCCGCGGAGCGCGTACCTGAGACCGGCACGAACCCGTAACGCTGCTGCGAAACTCCCTCCAACTCCTTTCGCAGCAGCGTTACCCCGTGTTCCGACCCGGCTACCGCGCCCCGGCGGGCGGCGGCACCAGCTGGTCGGGGTCCGGGTGGCTGCCCGTCTTGGGGCCGATGTCGGAGACCTGCCAATTGTCGCCGACTCGGTCGATGGTGATCTGCAGCAGGATCAGCGCCACCCGCGCCTTGGGGTTCTGCAGGTTTCGGGTGGTCTGCGCGGCCGACACCACCACCTGATACCCGTGGCCGGGCTGCGCGAGCGCGTCGGTGGCCAACACTTCGCCCGACGAGGTGACCTGCGCCTGCGTCATGATGCCCTTGAGCAATGAGCTGGCGTTGACGTACTTGTCCTTGAGCGCCTGCGAGACACCGTCTTCGACGTTGCGGAAGAACGCCTCGGGATCCTCGAAACTGTAGGTCAACGACTTCAGCGCGTATTCCTTGGCGATTCTGACCGCGGTGTCGCGATCGGACGCGGTCTGACGCAGCCCGGCCAGATCCCCAGACACGCTGCGGTACTTGTTGATTCCGGCCCAGCCCGCCGTGAGCACCGCCAGGACGACGACGGCATAAAGCCATCGCCACCTCTTGGGCCGCGCCGCGCTGTCGCCGACCGTATCGGCTGCGGCGTCCTCGTCGACCCTGTCCTCGATCAACGTGTCAGTACTCATCGGTGTCCTTCCGGTACGGTCACCTCGATCAACGTGTCAGTACTCATCGGTGTCCTTCCGGTACGGTCACCTGCACGCGGACTGCGCCCGCGTCGTTGAAGGCTGATTCCCACATATCGACGAAATGCCCTGCGTCGACTTTGAATCCGCGTAGCGGCGCGGTTGCCGGCTCCAATGCCGCCGCGAAGGTGCTCAGCGGACCCGACAGCATGTCGAAGTACTGTCTGAGGTTGGCGACCAGGGTGGTAACTGGTGCGCCGGGCGCGAAGGCCCCGTCGCCGGTGCGCGCGTACTCGTCGACGTCACGGGTCAGTCGGGCCAGCGCGGCCAACGAGCTCGGCAGCATCCTGCCGCTCTCGGTCAGCACGCCGCCGACGTCCTGAGCGGCGATGTCGATTGTCAACGTCGCCAGATTGCGCATCAGCATCGCCAGGACCTGCTTGTTGTCCCGCTCCATGCCGGCCGCCCGACTCGCCGTGGCCGCCAACGAATCCAGTGCGGCATCGTTGTCGAAGAAGACTTGCGAGACGGTGCTGACGATGTTGTTCACGTAAGTCGGGTTGAGCGCCGAGAGCACCGCATTGGCCTTGCTGAGCAGGTCGCTCACCGTGACGGCGGGCGCGACGCGATCCGCGGGAATCACGGCGCCGCTGCTGAAGTACGGCGGCGCAATGTGTTTGGGTTTGAAGTCTATGTACTGCTCCCCGACCAGCGACAGGTTCTGGATGCTGATCGCGCTGTCGGCGGGTATCGGATGGTCCCGGTCGAGATCGATCGCGACCTTCAATCCCGTGGCGGTGGTTTGGATTCCCGCCACTTTGCCCACCCGGATCCCCCGCATGGTCACCTGTGAGGTGGGCATCAGGCCCCCGGAGTTGTCCAGCAACAGTGTGAGCCGGGTGGGGTGCGCCGCGGGATGCACGTCGAGCACTCCGAACGTCAGGTAACCCGCAGTGAGCAGCGCCACGACCGCGAGGATCGCCGCGGTGACGGCGGCGTTGAATTTCATGGCAGCATCCCCATCGTCCGTAACACCGAAACTGTTGCGTCCGCATGTGTTTCGGGGCTTACGGTGACGCTGAGCCGCGGGCCGCCGTTGCTGTAGAACGGGATCAGTTTGTCTCGCACCAGGGCGACGATCTTGTCGGCCATGACCGGCAGCGTGGTGTCGGCGGACGCTATGGTCCGGACCGTCGGCGTGATGTAGGACAACATCTGCACGAAGTCAGCAGCATTGGGCACCAACAACTCTCCGCCGTAGCGGCCGAGGTCCTGTGCACAGACCAGCAGGGCGATGATGTTGGGCAGCACTGCGGCCATCGCCCTGAGCCGGGCCGGGCCTTCCGCGGTCAATCGGTCGAACGCTGCGGTGTCGGCCAGTAATTCGGTGCTGACATTCTCGGTGTGGGCCAGGATCTGGTCGACGGTGTCCTGGTTTGCGGCCAGGTCGCGCAATGCACCGGAAAGCTTCTGGCGCATCCGGTCCAGCGCGGCGGGATCTGCGGAGAACGCCCGGTTGAAGTTGGTCACCGACTCTTCCAGCGTGCCGAGCGATCCCCCGGAAACCAGTGTGGATACCGAACGCAGGATGTCTTCGACGTTGTCGGCCGGAACGGTATCGCGCAACGGAATCGTGTCGCCGTCGCGCAAGAATCCGGGTCCGGGGTTCGTTGCGGGTAGCAACGCGATGTAGATGTCGCCCAGCACCGTCGCCTGTCGCAGTTCGGCGTGGGTGTTTAGCGGCAGCCTGACGTCGGCGTCGATCTCGACGTAGGCGACCGCGGTGCTGCCCACCAGCCGGACCCGGTCCAGCACGCCCACCTGAACGCCGCCCAGATCCGCCTTGGCCCTGGCCGGCAGGTTGAGCACGCTGGAGAACTCGATCTTGACGGTGTATCCGCCCTTCGGGACGTAGGCGCCGGGCACCGGCAACCGGCTCGGGTCGAGCGAGCAGCCGGTTAGCAGTCCGATCGCCAGCACGGCCAGCAGTGCGCCGAAAAGCTTGCGCCGCATCATGACACCGCCGCCCCGAGCAACAGATCGGTCAGTCCCAGCGTGACCGCGTCGGATGGCGCACCATCCCGGCATGCCGCCGTCGCGCCGGGAATATCGCGCTGTTGCAGTACCGCACAGATCGCGCCGGCCTGGGACGGCGAAACCGACAGCTGCGGTGGTAGGTAGGTGACGTTGTGACTACCCCACTCGGGCCGGTACTGGGACGCGACCCAGTTGGTCACCGGCGGCAGAGCATTGATCAGGCCGACGATCTGCGGGGTGTAGGCGGTGAGAACGTCTCGGAGCCAGGGGATGAGCTTGCCGCCGATGTTGTCGTACGCCCGGGGCCCGAACCGGTTCAGCGCGTCGACGAGCAGCGGCAGCGAGTGCGCCAGGTTGTGCAACGCCGACCCGAAACCGGCTGACAGGCCTTCGATCATCCGCAGGCTCTGCGGCAACGTCGAGATCACCTCGGTGAATGTGTCCCAGTGCGCCAGTAGGTCGGAAGTGAGGATCTCGCTGTTGGCCAGCAGTTGCCGGTACTCGGCGTCGGCGTGGCCGGGGTCGCCGACCAACGTGACCAGATCCCGCAGGGTCTGGTTGACTTCGGGCCCGGTGCCTTCCAGCGCGTGACTCAACGCCGCGAGGCTGTCGTTGATGGCCCGGACACCCGGTGCCCGTTGCGGGTCCTGCCCTTGGCCGGAGCCCAAGATGACGCCGGTGAGTTTGTCTACCGCAGAGAAGGTTTCGCTCACGCTGATCGGGGTCCTGGTCGAGTCCCGCTTGATGCAGTGCGCGCCGGAGAATTTGGGCCCGCCGGCATAGGGTTTGGTCAGTTCGACGTGCCGGTCGGCGACGATCGACTGCGAATAGGTGAGTGCCCCGACGTCGGCCGGCAGTTCGAGATCCCCGGGCACGGTGAAATCCACCTGCACGTGATCGGACTTGTTGGCGATCGCCGTGACCGCACCCACCTCGATGCCCAGCAACTGCACCTTGTTGCCCGGGTACAGCCCCACCGCGTCGGCGAACTCGGCGCACATCGCCCTGGTGTCACCGAGTCTCGGTGTAATCAGTTTGGCGCCGGTCACGGCCGTGACACCGACGGCGGCCACCGCCACACCGACCCATATCGACTTCTTCATATCAGCACTGCTTCACCATGTTCGGCAGACAGATGATCGGCACGGCGCCGGCACGGTTGCCGTAATCCACGACCACGCCCTTGCCCTGCAACATCGGCAGCAGCACGTTGACGATCTGATTCAGGCCTTCCGCGGCTTTGCCGACCCGTTCGGGGTGTGCCACTAAGGCGGTCACGATGTCGTCGATGCCGTTGACCGACGGCGCCAACTCGCGGTGGTAGAACACCACGACCCGGTCGACGATGCGGGTCAGTTCGCCGAGCAGGGTGAAGAACTCGACGATGTCGACCGATTTGGCTGTGTAGCGACGCCCGACCAGGGCGAACTGCTCCAGCAACGACGTCAGTTGCCCGCGGCCGGAAGCGAACGCGCCGGCGGCGTCGCCGACGAAGTCCAGACCGCGGTGGAAGTCTCCGCTCATCTTGCTGAGCGAGCGGGTCAATTCCTTTGCCGCTTGCATGATTTCACGCAACGCGTTCGGGTGTTCGTTGGTGGCGTGGGCCAGCTCGGTGAACGTGTCGTGGATGACCCGGCCGTCGACCTCTCTGACGAACGGGGTCACCGACTGGATGATGTCGTTGCCTTCGAACGGCGTCTTGACGCGCTGCGGCGGAATCACGTTGCGGCCCAGCGGAACACCGCCCCGCGGGTCCAGAGCCAGGTAGTGGCCGCCCAGCGGCGTCAGCAGCCTGATGTCCACCGCGGAATCAGTTCCGACCAGCACCGACCGCTTGACGTCGAAAGTGATCTCGACCAGGGTCCGGTCGAGCCGGACACCGGTGACCTTCCCGACCGTCACGCCGGCGATACGGACCTCGTCGCCGCTGCGCAGCCCGCCGGAGGTGCCCGAATGCGCTGTGTAACCGGCCTGTCCGGCCGGATTGACGTAGGCCAGGCCGGTGCACACCAGTGCGACCACGATCGCCAGCATCCCGACGATGCCCAGTCGCCGGCTCCGTCTCGCTTCGCCCCGGTCGTCGAGCGCGCGGCGGCCGCGGAACCCGATCGCCGTCATCTGCACACCACCAGACCCTGTTGCGCGAAGGACACTTCGCCGATTCCGGGAAGGTGCACTTCACCGTTGGAGCAGGTGAATGCCGGCCGCTGGTCGTCGACCACGGAGTCGCGCAACCCCTGGATCAACGTGGGAGTCAGGGACAGGCCGGCGATCACCGTCGGTGTCTGCGGGAACCGTCGCGTCGCCAGCCCGTACAGCGGCGAGGTCGCCCCGTCGAACCCCTGCTCGGCGGTCTGCAGTACCCGGACGAGGCTGCGCATCATCGGCAGCTCGATGTCGATCGAGGTCCGGAATTCTTCGGCCTTGGACGTGAACGTCGCCAGGGCGTCGTTCAGCGCGCCGATGAGGTTGAACAGTTGCTGCGACTTGCCGCCCAGATCCTGGGAGAGTTCACCGAGATTGCGCAGCAGCACGGTGATGACCGCCTGACGGTTGACGGCGTATTTGGTGATGACGTCGAGATCGCGCAGCAGCGGGCCGATTCCGGTCTCCTCGCCCTGGATCAGCCGCAGCAGGTTCTCGCCGAACTGGTTGAGTTGCGCGGCGTCCAATGTTTGGAAGACCGGACGAAATCCGTTGAACAGCTTGGTGATGTCGAACGACGGCAGCGTCTGCCCGACCGGGATGCCGGATCCGGCCGGCAATCGTTGACCCGCGGCCGCGGTCTGCACGAGTTCCACGTAGCGCTGGCCCAACAGGTTCTGATAGCGCACGGCCGCTATGGTGTTGCGGTACAGGGGGTGTGCGGCCAGTGCGGTGAAATCGACTGTGGCGGTGCGGCCGTCGAGTCGGATGCCGGCCACCTTGCCGACCTGGACCCCGGAGATGCGGACGTCGTTGCCGACGTCGAGTCCGGACACGTCGGTGAACGTGGCCGTGTAGTGCGCCACCGGGCCGTCGACCGGACTGCGCAACGCGCTGAGCAGCAGCACCGCGCACACCGTGGCCACGGTGGTGAACACCGTCAGCCAGAACAGCGGCCGGAACAGCTCTCTCATCTCCGGGTGCCGCCGTCCAGAATGACCTCGGTGCGCAGCCGCAACCGGCCATCCACCTCGGTGAAGGCGCCGTCGGCGCGGTCGAGTAGGCCGGAAAGCCGGTCGTAGGCGGGGGCGAGGCTGCCGGCGGCGAACGAAGCGGGGATGCTGAGGTTCATGATGGCGTTGACCAACTGCGCGATCCAGGTGTGGTGCTGGGCCGGGATCTGGCCGACATCGGCCAGCAGCTGACCGGTCTGGCGGAACACCAGGTCGGTGCGGTCCACGCCGCCGGGCGCCGTCAACGGGTTCAGGCCGTCGAGCAGCCCGGTGCTCGATCCCACGGCCGGGAGCACGTCGCTCAGTCCGCCCACGAACGTCGCCAACACCGAAAGCGACTGGGCCACCGGCATTGTGTCGGTGTCCGCAACCATCCTGGCCAGGTCGGAACCGGCCCGGGCCACCGGCTCGACGATGTCGGCGTGGCGGCGCAACACCTCGATGACGTGGTCGAAATCGGGGGTGTCGAAGCTTCGGCTCAGCTTCTGGCCCTGGCGCAGCAGCCCGGTGATGGAGGCCGCCTGCACGTCGGCGCTCATCACCAGTGTCTGGCCGGACCGCAGCGGCGACCCGCTACCCGCGCTGACGAGTTCGACTGCGGCGGTGCCGAATACGTTCGACGAGGTGAACCTGGCTTTGGTGTCGGTGGTCAATGCTCTGGCCTGACGCGGTTCGAGCACCACCGTCATCTTCTGCCTGTTGTAGCCGATCGATTCCAGCGTCTTGACCGAACCGATGGACAGTCCGTGGAACTTGACCTCGGCCCCCGGTGCCATGCCTTCGCCGATCGCGTCGGCGACGACGGTCAACTCGAATGTGTCGTCGAAGGTCCCTCGGGCGGTCTGGTACAGCAAGGCCCCCGCCACGGTCAGCACCACACTGACCAACAGGCCCCGAATACGCAGCGTTCTCGTACCACTCATCCGTCAACCCGACAACCGTAGGCCCGGGTTGTTACAGT